>QKHZ01000038.1 GCA_003249795.1 bacterium
CGCCGTTACTCCTGCGTTTTTCACCTTTTCGAGAATCCGCGACTGATTGTGAGAAATGTATTCAATAGGGCTTAGGAATATCCTTTTCGGTAAACTTTGATGCCCTATAGAACAACATCTCTGTGAATGATCTTCAGGCTACTTGAGAACGCCTACTAGATGGGGGAAACACAGGAATTTTAATGAGTTCGTTTGCGGATTAAAATGAGATCGTTGCGGACATAGTCTGGGACGTTTCCGACGCCCCACAATAGGTGAGGCGCTAGCGAATAAAAGCTGCTGATCTGCTTTGCTCCTGTCAGTGCAACGCTCCAGTTGCGTCCGCCGTCGGGTGTCGCAAAAAGAGCGCTTTGGCGTTCCGTCATTTTGCTGTTGAATACGCCGGCATAACCGCGTCCGAGTTGGTCAAACCAGAGCGCTGTGACATAGTTTTCTCTCGGAAGCGGGCACTCGTTCCAGCTGAAGCCGCCGTTTTCTGTGCGCCAGACTTTTCCGTCTTCTGCTCCGATCCATCCCAGTTTGCTGGTTGCAAAGTATAGTTCGTGTCGGAAGTTCGCATTCACTTTGAAAATGCCCTCGATTTCCATCCAGCTTTGTCCGCTGTCATCGCTTTTCATCAGGCAGCGCATCTTATCTTTGGTTCCCAGCATGTAAATGATATAGCCGTTTTCGGCGCAGATGTCGCCGGGGATTGAGATTTTATAGGGTTTAAACCGGATACCGTCAAAGCTTGTCTGTTGCCAGTCAAGCCCGTTTTCACTGTGCCATGCGTAGTTACTGTCCAGAAGCCAGTAATCGTGGGGACAGAACTTCATGTCCCAGTAGTGGGAAAATGTGTCGGAGCAGACTTCATCCCATGTCTTGCCGTCATCGGTGCTGTGTAAAAGATGGACTTTGCCGATGCCGCCGGGGTGGATGCCTTCGAGCAGCCAGATCTCTTGGGCTCCGGTCATCTCGATCTGCATCCATGAGCCGCGCGGCATGATCCGGCTCCAGGTGATGCCGCCGTCAATCGTTTTGAACACGCCGCCATACCCGCATGTCCAGCCGATGTTCCTGTTCCAGAAATGGACATCGTGCAGCGCGAAACGGATGTCGCCTTTGTTGAACGATCCGCCGGAACCGCCGCTGTCGAGGATGATAAAGTCGCTAGTGTGCTCTTCCGGTTTTTCCGCTGGCAATTCACGGCTTTGCCAAATCCCCCCGGGTTGTTGCTGATCATGATTTTCCTCAGCTGGAGCCGGGGAAAATGCGGTTATTGTAAGAAGAAACGCAATGGTGATGGCGGCTACGCGCAGGTTCATTTGTTTTCCTTTACCGTGAGTGTTCCCCAGAGTTCCGGATGCAGCTGGCTTTCTGCCGGAAGGTCAGAGACAAGGCCGGTATTCTTGTTTGCCCAGTTCATGCGTAGCTGGTTGGTCTGGCCGTTTGGGTCGCTGTAGATGATCCCGAGGTCGGCTTTATAGTTTTTGCCCGACTGCGGGTTCCATCCGAGTGCTTTGAGCGGAACTGCCGCGCGCAGGGCATATTTGCCGCCGATGCGGTCAATGGCGATTGCCGAGTCCGTGATGATTTTCATAACTTCAAACCGTACCGTCATGACAGGGGAGGAAAATTCGACCGGGTTGTGCGTTTCGCTTTCCAGCGCCTTGTAGCGGTACAGGACTGCGACCGGTTTGTTTTCAAAGACCGAGAACAGCAAACGCATGTCACCTGCAATGACCTGATTCGATTGATCATCCGGTTTCACACGCAGCTCGACGATTGCCGCGTCACCGGTTTTGAACAACCGTTCTGCCAGTTTGCCGTTGTTGATCATCGGACTGTTGTCTATGACATTGCGGAAGCAGACATAAAGATTGTCATTATCAAATCCAAGCGCAGCTTCTGCGTGATGGTCCTCGTCGTAGTTCCATGACGCGCTGTTTTTCCAGTCAAACAGTGCAGCCGCCGGTGCGTCACCCAGTGTCGCTTTGATTGGAGCAACCGCGAGTTGGTGCGCTTCTGTCTCGGTGCTGTCTTGCGCGTTTATCAGTGCGATTGCGGTCTGCCGGCTTTCCTCGGTGAATGCAATTGTCTGCTGCGCGATGCGGGTGATTGTTTCAAGCCCGGTGACTTCATTCAGAAGCTGACAGTTGCGTCCGGAGAAGCCGAGGTATATCTTCCCGTCCAGTTTATTCTTGAAGAACTCGCCGCCGAACCACTCACCGCCTGCAGTTGTCTGCATTAACGAGATGCCGCGCTTGGGATCTTCCGGAAAGGCGTCAGGCGCAGAGCGGTTGTCCCTGAGAAGCCCACTGACATACAGTCCGTCCATGGTCATGATCATGGCTTTGCCCATATTGCCATTAAAGCAGACGAGTTTGCCGGTAGTCCCCTTCATATCGGCCGAGCCGATTACCTTGAGTGTGCCAATCAGGATGCCGTTCATGTCTTTAGGCGCTGCGTGCGAGCCGTGGACGCCGCTATAACGGTTGGGATAGTTCCAGAGTTCGTTGCCGTCTTTATCCACACAGAGCAGGGGGCTGACGTTGTGGATGCTGGTGCCGTCTTCGTCAGCCCACGGAACCGGACTCCACGCTCCGGCAATCGGGCGCTCAAGAATGACCTTCGCATCGTCGGGACGGTAAACCGGAGCACCGCATTCGTTCCAGCCAGAGATCGGCCATTTCCACAGTTTAAAGGTCATTTTCCCATCTTTGTTTTCCATCGCAGAAAGGTATTGTGTAAACTGTGCGTCGTTGGCCGTGCGCCAGTATCCCATAAAGGCGGGGCCGTTGGTTTGCGCCGGATGAAAAGCAACCATCTCGGGATCGTCAACGCGTCCGTCACCGTTTGCGTCGGTCCAGACAAACTGGGTATTATAGAATTTATTTTGTCTTTCCGCATCTTGAATCATTTTATGGAATTCACGCGCTGGATGGCTGATCGTGCCGTCAAAGAGATCCGGATACTTTTTCTTCGCCTGTTCAAGCTCCTGCGGATCGGTGATGATAAATCTGGCCATGCTCTCAGGCAGGTTTTGAATTCCATTGTTTGTTCCGCCAAGCAGGTCCTGGAAGTTGCCGCGAGCCATGAGTGGACGCGCTTGTCCGTTTTCAATTAGCGCAAGACAGAAGTAAGCGGATGACCGGCTGAAGGCGATATATTTTTTCCCGTTAACAATGTATGTGTCGATCACTCCGTGTTCACCGATCGGGCCGAAGAATGCGTTGCCGTACATCGGACGCCACAGCGTCGATGAGACCCGCCACAATCCTTTTTTCCAGTCGAGGTCGACGATGTCACCCATGCAATAAGCCTTGGTCGGATCGGTTGTGTCTACGTTGCATTCGGTTGCGCCATACCAGGTCGGCCCGTCGTATTCGTTGACTAATTCACCCGCTTTGTTCCAGACGCTGTAGCGCTTGGGCTGGTAGTCGAACTCGGCGACCCACAGATTGCCGTTGCCAGTCAGAGCCAGGCCTGCGGGCAGGAACATGCCGCTCGGGTCATACGGGCCAATTAACGGCCGGCCGCCGGTTTTGCCGATAGTGCGTAAGAGTTTACCGTCAACGGTGAAGACTTTTACGCATTGCTGGTCGAGCCAGTCAGAGACGTAAATATTGTCTTCAGTGTCACACGCCAGCGCCATGGGGCTGCTTAGTCCGCTGGAGATGACCGTCGTAAATGTGCCGTCCTGATTCATGCGCACGACAGTCCTCCCGCTGACAGCGTAAAGATTGCCGCTTTTGTCACCGGCCAGTCCGACCGGATTTTCAAGAGGAAGTTTTTTCTCGACAGTAGCCGAGGCGGGATCAATCTGAAGGATCAGGTTGTCGAAGAGCAGACTCGCATATAGCTTTCCACCAGCTGCAGTTAGCCCCAACGTTTCACGCTTGAACCATGCCGGTGTGAATGATTTTTCTTCAACTATCTCACCGGTGAATTTGTTTGGAGGCAGCTTGCGGTCTTTGTCAAACTGATAAATCAGCGCATCGCTTTTTCCCGTCGTGAAGTTTGTAAATTTGCCTGCACGCGCATCGATCTTTTGCAGATGGATTTCTCCGTCAATTGCGCCCCAGCTTACAGGATGTCCGCCGCCGCTGATCATGTACAAGTCGCCACCGATTACGGCAAGTGGTCCACCACTGATCCGACCGATGCCCCAGCGTTTCTGTCCGGTTTCATCAAGGCCGATAACGGTCGAGCCGCCTTCTGACATATGGTGGGAGAGGTAGACCCATGTGCCGTCAGACGCGACGCCGATGGGGCGGGCGTGGTCACTCAGCCAGTCGCCTTTGCCATTTGCGGTAACCCACGGCGGTGTGCCCGGAGTTCCGTATTGAAGCTGGTACAGCAGGTCGAGCGCGCCGTGATGCAGACCCCGCACCTGATATTGTCCTGCCGGTACGACATTGCCGTCGTCGTCTTTTCCGTCCCAGTAGTCTACGTTTTTGCCTGTCTCACGCGGATAGTCGGAGATCAGGTTGCGCACGCGTTTCCCGTTCGGTGTTTCGATTACGAGCGTGACATTCTGGTCGGTGGGCAAGTTGTATTCAATCGGGACAACGCCGTGTGTTTCATATTTCTTGCGGAGTTTCTGTGCCAGCGTTTCAAGCGCGGTAATGCTGTCCGACTGCGTCAGATTTCCCGACGGCATCAGTTTGACCTCTCCCCACGACTCCTTGCTGCTCCAGAAAAATTCGCGTTGCGGGTGGTCGATGTTGACTAGGTCTGCATAGCGGTGCCCCGGCCATCCCGGTTTTGAATCGCTGCCCCACATGTATTCAATGCCCATGCGAAGCGATTGTCCTGATTCAAGGGGTTTGTCGCTACGGCGGATGAGATTCCAGCTGATGCGCATTTCCTGTACGTAACCTTTTCCGTCGGCGTCTTTGGTGAAGGCAAGGTCGATACCGCTGCCGACGGCGTTGTCAATATTATCTTCAAAGCCTTTTCCGCGGTCGGCGAAGTTGTTGTGTTGAAGGTAGGCGACCGGTTGTTTTTTGTCTGTATAAAAAAACGCGTCGATATGCGTCAGCTGCGCGCCACCCGGACCGTACGGCTTATCCTGATCCGTCCATATCCGCAGTTGAATACAGTCGTTTCTCCAGCCTTTTCCCGGAGCATTGGCCGGGTCTTCATGATTGACAAGAGGGGATCTGTCTTTGATATGAAAAGACAGGTATAGTCCGGTCTCATCATATGCTGCTGCCGTGAAGGACGAGTGCGTATCGCGCATGATCGCCGGATCATAGCAGGAAAAAATCTGTCCGGAGAGATCCCAATCGTCTAGTTTGCCGTCGATTGTGATCGGCGTTTTTGCAGGGACTGCGCGGAGTTGAAAGTTTCCTTCCGGTTCAGCCGCAATTGTCTGGTTCAGGCTGAATCCACCCAATGCAATTGTCATTGCACAAAGAATGTGTTTGATCAATCTGTGTTTTTGGCGCATCTGTTTCTCCCGTATGGTCAGTGTAATTGCGTTTCAACTTTGTTTAAACTGTTTTATCCTTGTCCATGTCTGTTTGCGTGTTTTGCATCTGTCCTGTGTGATATGACAATGCAACACCTGCGCACAGGCGGCGGTTCGCGCTTGTGGTGATAGCTTCTTTTCGTTGTGTTGAGAATTCCATCCCTGAGCTTGTTTGTAACAGACTCAGAAGTCGCTATTCACTGTAGGTTCCGTTATAGACCGCAACATA
This sequence comes from bacterium, assembly GCA_003249795.1. GTDB lineage: Bacteria > Planctomycetota > SZUA-567 > SZUA-567 > SZUA-567 > SZUA-567. Next base: position 5,685 of record QKHZ01000038.1, read on the forward strand.
AGGATTCTGGTTCCAGTGGGTCGAGAAAAAGACACTTCTCATCAATAGATATTCTGCATCACTTTGTGGGCATTGGCCGATTGGGTTTAAAAACCATTGCACATGCCCGTCAGCCATCACCGAATTGGCGCCTTCAAACATGTGGGCGTAAGCATAGCCGTACTCATTTATGTAAACATTAGGGCCATAGCCTGTGCCGCCAAAATTCAAGTCCGTTGCCAGTATGCGCCGCGAAGGGCGGGCTGGTGCGTCATGGGTTCGTCCTGATGGGATGCCACCACCACCGCTCAAATTCATAATTGAAACTTGGCCGTAGGAGTTTGAGTACGTATTGTCACCAGCTGTCACATCAGGATTAGAACTGGCAATGAGGCTGTATCCAAGATAGCTATTGTACCATTTGTTACGGCGGGGCAGTGTCGGGCAGCGAAGGACGTCGTTGCTGTAAAAAAGGTATGGGGCTGATGACTCTGTGGTATCGGTTAGAAAGCAACTCTGATTTGAAGCGTACCAGAATGCTTGTGCTATATGTGCAGTGTCTGGATACGTTAGCCAAGGCATGTTTCCGTTGTTGTCATTTGCATAACTCATTTGGAACAGGCCGATATTTTTCAGGTTGTTGGCGCAGCTTACCTTCCGCGAGGTATTGACGGCATTTTTTAGCGCCGGCAGCATCATCGCCGCCAGAATCGCAATAATCGAAATGACCACCAGCAACTCAACCAGCGTAAAGCCCTGATGAGACCTCTGCAGGTGAACCTGTCTCCAAAATGTGGCGCTTCGCCTGTAGTTTGCCTGTGGTGAAGCAGCGGCGTCTGAACTGGTTTGTGCAGAAATGGAAACAGACTGTGGAATCTGTCGCAAGGGCTGGCCGCAGAATATTTCTGCTTGGCTTTGGGTGATCAGGTTCATTTGTGCCGCCCTCCGTATTGTGTCTGTCCACTCATAAGACAGTAACAGATCTGGTTTCATGATGGTGAGAGTTTTGGCCGGAGTCAGGATATTGAATCCTTCCATTTTGACAACGTCTTCCGCTGAGAATGTATCCCAGTGCAGTACGCAGCCGGCTTGATCCTGCTTGTGGCGCATCGACGATACGCTCAGATGAATTTCCGGCGGTTTCTGTGTTGCCAGCCCATAGTAATATAACGCACTCTGATGGCTGATGACGGCGACTCTTTCCGTACTTTGTCCGATTGCCCACAGGGACCATCGTGTATACAGGCTTTCAGTCGTATCGTCATAACCGGGCAGCCGGTAGAGGGCGCGGTCGATTTTAATCCAGTTGCCGCACCTGCCGTGATAACGCTGCAAGCTGTTTGTGTAACCAGCCTTTGAGGCCTGAAGGCCTGTAAAGTAGCCCCATTGGCGGTTTGCGACTGTGCGGAGTGCATTATTGATATGCAAAAGGGCTTCTCCATCCAATCAGGTTGACCGTGTGCGTTTTGTGACTTTTCCTGATATTGTTACTATAGTTTTTGGTATTAAGATCAGCAAATTCTAAAATCAAAGATCAGCAAAAAATAGCTTTAATATGCTGTTTGATAACATGTTATAAGGTTTTCCGATTTGCGGAGTTTTGGATGTTTATGTTTTTCAGTGCGGAAGCAGAATGAGGGCTGTTGCTTGATCCCATTTTATTAATATTATTTTTTCAACAAAGCGAGAGGGGTATATCTTTTATATCTATATAGAAGAGTCCTGATCGACTGACTCCTCTATATCAAATAATTTGAACATTTATTTTGCTTTCTTCTGAAGATATAGGGTATCGGGATAGCAAGGTTTCTGATGCCTTTCTGCCGATTACTTCAGAAGATACGATGAAATATAAGTAAGACGGGGGCAATGTCAGCCAGAACACTGTGCAGCACGATTTATGAAAGAGAAAACAGCCTTATTTAGTGGCAATGCGGATGCCGTATAATGACTTTCCATTTCTGATGATTGACAAAACTCATTTTCACAATAATATCTATATCAAATTTGATTTATGTCGAAAGGCAGAAGTATTTGAAAGCTTGCTGTCTTATTTTATTTCATGGACAGATCAGTATGAGAAGTTCAACTCGTAAAACGTATGTTTAGCTGATTGGAGTCGTTGATGCATTGGATTGATTGGTGTATTGCACTGGTGCCGGTAACATTTATTATATGCATGGCTTTTTATAGCCGTAAATATATCCGCGGTGTTGTTGACTTTCTCGCCGCCGGACGCGTTGCCGGACGTTATGTCATCAGTGTCGGGGATCTGGAGGCTGGCCTTTCGATCATTTCTCTTGTTGCGCTTTCTGAACAGGAGTATCAGTGCGGAATGGCGCTGGGACTGTGGGGGAAACTCACGATCCCTCTCGGGATTTTCATGTCACTGACCGGTTACTGCCTGTATCGTTTCCGTCAGACCAAATGCCTTTCGATCGGCCAGTTCCTGGAAATTCGCTACAACCGACCGTTCCGTATCATCGCCGCCTTTATCCGTACCGCCGCCGAGATGATGACCAATGCCATTGGCCCGGCGGTTGCCGCACGCTTTTTCATCTACATCCTTGATTTGCCACTAAGCGTAAATCTTGTTGGATTTGACATCTCGATGACTGCGATCATTATGGTCATCGGGTTGACACTAGCGATGCTGATCATCTGGCCTGGTGGACGCGTATCGTTGCTGATCACCGACGTGCTGCAGGGACTGATGTCTTATCCCATTTTCGTGATCTTTACCGTCATGGTTCTTTCTGAGATCTCTTGGTCAGCAGACATTGCTCCGATCATGCTGGATCGCGCTCCAGGTGAGAGCTTCCTGAATCCGATGGATATCAGTTCACTGCGTGAGTTCAACCTGTTTTCACTGGTAGTTACAATTATGGGCTCAATCCTTAACCGAGCAGCGTGGATCGGCAACGACACCTCCGGAGCCGGTCGAACGGCGCATGAGCAAAAAATGGCTGGCGTTCTCGGTGCTTGGCGAAATGGTTTTTCTGCATTAATGGTATCGCTTCTGGCGCTGTTTGTGGTCACCGTGATGCTATCGGGCAAGTTTACTTCTGAATCAAGCCAGATTCGGACGCATCTTATTGCCAAGGCGGCTGAAGAGACGATTCCGTCCAATGAAATCCGGCAAGAAATCAACAAAAACGTTGCTTTGGTTATTCCGGAAAAACACACCATCGGAGTAGATAAGCCGTATTCACGAAAAGAGAACCCTGATACCGGTTATCTGGATGCTGTAAAACACAGCTTGCCGGATACGCCGGAAGGCAATACCCAATTCCAAAAATTCCGGACAGTTTACTATCAGATGATGATGCCAATGGTGTTGCGCCAAAAACTGCCGGTCGGGATTATGGGGATGTTCGTTCTGCTGGGCGTCATGCTGCTGCTCTCGACGGATAATTCGCGGATCTTCAACGCTTCTGCAACAATTATTCAAGATGTGATCATGCCATTCCGTTCAAAGCCGTTTGAACCGGCAGCGCATCTGAAATGGCTGCGGATCATGTCGATCCTTGTTTGCTTATTTTTCCTGTTCTTCTCACTATTGTTTACGCAGATGGATTATATCCGGATGTACACGAGTATCATGTGCGCACTCTGGTTGGGAGCGGCGGGGCCAATCATGATTGGCGGCTTATATACTCGCTTCGGCACGACCACCGGCGCATTCTGCGCTCTGGTTTTTGGTTCCGGTACATCGCTGAGCGGTCTGATTCTGCAACGTACATGGAGCAGTTCGGTGTATCCATGGCTGACTGATACAGGATATGTGAAGCATGTCAGCAGGGCCTTTGAACTGGTGAACTCCGTCTGTGCGCCGTATGTTGAATGGGAGATGGATGCGGTCAAGTTTCCGATCAACTCCTTTGAAATTTATTTCATCGCGATGGTTCTCGGTGTTGGTGGATATATTGTAGGGTCACTCTTGACCTGTCGCGAGCCGTTTAATCTGGACCGGTTGCTGCACCGTGGTCATTACAATCTCGGTGAAAGTATCGACCAGAAAACTCCTTGGACCTTCAGGTCGCTGTGGGGCAAACTGATTGGTATTGACGATGAATATTCAAAGTGGGACAAGGTGATCGCGTGGAGCGTGTTCGGCTTCTCGATTGTGTTCCAGTTCTTCATCTCGTTTGTTGTTGTCGTGATCTGGAACTGGTTCTCCCCGTGGCCGGCAGAATGGTGGAGTTGGTACTTCTATATCATGGTTGTGGTAGTCGGCTGTGTTGTCGGTGTCGTGTCGACGGTGTGGTTCATGATTGGCGGCGTGATTGACATGAAGCGACTGTTCAAGGATCTGGCAGCCCGAGTGAACGATCCGTTGGATGACGGTTGGGTGGAAGGCCATGTCTCGCTGGCGGATAAAGCAAAGTTTGAAAAAGAAGAAGCCAATTCAGAACAAACAGAAACAAAGTAATTCTGGCATGTATTTATAATTGCTGTTGCATGCGCTTTTGTTATTGAGTGTAGAAACAGGGATCAGGCTGCGGCTTGATCCCTGTTTTCTTGGACATCACTGCCAGCTAACAGCTCCAGCCTGATGGCCAACAATAAAGTGACTTGGCAATTGTCACCATCATCGCCGGAGTCCAGATCTGATCAGCAAACTTCTTTTTAACTTTTAGGTTTTGGTCTTCAGTTAAAAGGATCATGTGATTTAAACCGTTGCTGTTTCGTTCCGATTACATGCTCTGCTTATTGATTTTGTCAACGTGGAAACGGTGAGATTCGAATTTCTTCGCTTTTCATTTTCATATTGATTACATTTGTATGAAAGCAAGCTGAATATCTTATCTTTATCTATCCCGCACTAGAGAACTCGGTGCAGTATCCCAAGGGAAGTCCTGCTTTGCCTGAAAGAGTTGTCCACTCTGCTGTTGGGTTGGTGGTTATGTTAAAATGCAGTATCTCGTGTCTAATGACGAATATTTCTTTCTGGACTCGCGCTATTTCCCTTGTGAGATTCTTACTGGCCAGACGTGCCATAAGCTGTCGGATTGCTTTACACGCTTTCTGGTGTCCCGCCCGTCGGGGCTTTTGGGGATTCCATGTCCAATAGCATTTAGTAACATGCAATGTTCAGCCAATTACTGTTTACTCTATCAGCGCTATTCGCTTTTCCCTCACCTGATGGCGCAAGAGAATGTCGCCTACGGGCTATTTGACGAAACCAGTATACCGGGAAGGCTGTTCAAGCGGCCTCAGTGGAAAAACCCAGAAAAGAGCATCTGCAGAAAGCTGCAGAGATGCTGGATAAGATGAAGCTGGGAGCATCGCTGAATAAGTATCCTCCTGAACTCTCCGGCGGGATGTGCTAACGGGTGGCGATTGCACAGGCGCTCGTCATGAAACTGTCGGTTCTACTTCTTGACGAACCATTTGGGGCGCTGGATGAAGCAACTCGCGAAGAACTTCAATGCATTCTTCTTACATTGTATGCTGAAAATACGGCTGCGGTTAAAAATGGTCAGGAAGCACCTCATACAGTGGTGATCGTGACACACGGAATCAACTAAGCCATTTTTGTCAGCGACCGCGTCATCGGATTGTCGCAATACTGGGATTGGAAAGAAGCAGGGGGACAAACCTTTCCGGGGGCGACAATTGTGTACGACCGAAAAGAGCCTGTGTTTTCTCCGGACGACGAGAGGGATTTCTTGTCCTTTCGTGATCAGAAAAATGAAATCCTGCATGCAGTCTTTGAACCTGAGTATTGTCAGTCGTATCGGGATTACGTTACTCTTGCCCAATCGGCTTCTACGAGGAGCATATGATGCATGAGCTTGCCAATGACTTCCTAAAAACAGCCGGCCGTATCCTGAACTCGGGGCAATCGCGCTCTTTGGTCCTTACCGGGAATATTACAGATCTCTTCTAAGTCAGTGGCGACGACGGAGGCGAGTATGTTCCTCTTGTCGATCTGCTTGTCAACAAATGGTCGGTCAAGGGCAAGCTAACAATCATCTATGAATTGAACAGACCGATCCGCTTTATGGACAAAGCTGATCAACAAAAAATGCGCGATGCCTGGGGGAAATTGCATGATGACGATAATCAGCGTGCAATTGATCTGGCGCTGGCCAGCACTAGGAAGCGCGTGGCGGAGTTGCGTCAAGCTCCGAGCTATGTCTTTGACGATTGCCTGAAAATAGCGCAGGGAACCCCGACCCATGCCCTTGAACTGTTGCGCCAAATGTGTTTGTGCTCACGGCTGGTGCGTGACGGCGTACCGCTTTTGTGGGAAGATCTGATGATTGTTGTGGAAGGAGCCGATTTTCTTATTCCTGAAGGCGAGATCGGAAGGCTGAATGATGTCGATCATCAGCGTGTGTCGATTTGACGCGATTGGTTTTCCGATCCGGGGTTTGTCAACGGGAAGGATACCGTCATCCTGATTGCCGAGTCAATGAGCTTGCTTAATCGCAAGGTGGTTGGTTTGCCGCAGGTACGAGCTGTCGAGGTTGACGCGCCGGATCGGCAACGACGGGAGCATCTTATTGATTGGTTTATACGGCAGATGCCGGAGGGGGGGCCAAAACTTTGGGATTCGCAGGAAACCTTGGCGAAAATGACAGCCTGTCTTTCGGCTTATGCGCTTCTGCAGCTTTTGCGTTATGCTTCATATTCCGATACCGTGTTGACTGCGGTTGAAGTAGTATCCAAAGTCGAGGAGTATATTCAGAATCAGCTTGGCGAGGATGTCGTCGAGTTCAAAAACTGGAGCATCTGCGCAAGGATGTTGTGGGCTTTACTCGCCTCAAGAAGTTTATGATCAATGAATTTTGACCTGCTCAACGAATGGTGGACTCTTGAGGGGAGGTGTATAATTACCGCCCAGATGAAAAAGGAGTCTTCATTATGGCAGCAGGAAGCGAAAAACGGTATTCACGGGAGTTCAAACTACAAGCCGCACGTCTTGTCATCG
>QKHZ01000173.1 GCA_003249795.1 bacterium
ACAAGGTCTTCAGAGACACGCGAGAGCTCCGGACATTGTCCGAACACACCGCGCGAGCGGTATGATAATAACTGCAGCAGATAGCGGTTTCCTTTTGGCCCTGCGTTGTACGTGAAGATGGAGAAGTTTTCGCGGTTGGCGCGGCGGAAGTCCTGTACGATCCGCTTGACGTCGGCGGTGCCGCTGGTAGCTTTTCCGTCCGAGAGCAGGAACACGTTGCACGGGCGTGTCGACTCTGGGATGCCGGAGAGGATCAGCCGCGTTGCGCGAAAGACATCGGTCTGGCGCTCATCGGGCCTACGTGCGATAAACTTGCGCACTTCTTCTTCATCAAACAGATTCGTACTGACAAACCGTTTGTGCAGGACATACTCCGATTCGCTGAAGACGGCGACGTTCCAGCGGTCGTTTTCCGACAATGCCTGCAGACAACTGATGACCGCATCGCGTGCGGCGGATAACTCACTTGAGCCGATACTCTGGCTGACGTCCACCAGAAAGAACACATCCTTGGGCATGGTCGCCACCCGGCTGTCCGGCCGAAGAGAAAGCGTCAGGCGGAAAAATGCGTCTTCTGATCCGGGTTGGCGATAGACTTCAAATGAAGCGGCGATGTCGTTATCCAGCGACGGATAGCCGTCTTTGGGACGTTCTGCCAGCAGTTTTTTTGTCAGGCTGATGGTGTTGGGCAGTTGCACCGGTGTCGGCGTCGGCATTGCGTGATTGGACGGTGCGGCCATCTCCGGCGGCAGCGGCGATTTGCCCGGGTCTGCGATCAGCTCCGGTTTTTTCAGCAACATGAACTTCTCATCCTGCTGCGACGGTTTGTTTTCGCCCGCGGTGGGAAGTTTTCCGGCTGCGTCTTCCGGTAGCTGGCGTTTGACCGATTGCGGTTGCGTGTCGGAAGCGACGGAAACAATCTCTTTGCGGACCGCCTTTTCTTCGAGCTGCGAGAGCGGCGTCTGCTTGCGGATCAGATCCGGAATCGGGATCTCGTCCGGCGTTTTTCGCTCTAATGAAGAGGAGGCAGACTCAGGGCGCACAGCACGTGACGGCGCTTCAGCCGGAGCGTTACCGAGAGCGGAGAACATTTTCCCCTCGCGGCTTTGCAGAACGCTTTCATTAAACGCTTCGACTTCGTTTTCAATGTATTTGTTTTCGCGCGAAAGATCCGGCTGCGCTTCCAGATCGATTGAGAAAAACTGCTCGACCCGTTTTTTAAGCGAACTGACATCGACAAGAACAACCGACGACGAAATCAGAATCAGCGAAAGCATCATCATCGCCGCGAGAACCAGCGAGAGCCGTTTGTCGTGGCGTGCCTGTTCAGGGCCTGTTGTCATTTCACAGGCTCCTTGGTTTGTGCGTCAAGTTCTGCCAGACGTTTTTTGCCTTCTGCCGTAAATTGGCTGTCGGGATAGCGCATGCCGTAGCTGTCCGGAGTTTCTCCGGATAATTCCCGCAGGCAGATCCGTGTCTTTCTCAGGTCGCCCAGCGTTTTGCAGGCTTCTGCCGCACGCAACAGTGCTTCACCTGCGAGCTTCTGGTCATCATATAATAATCCGACCCGCATCAACCGGTCGACAGCAGGCGCCAACCTCTGCAGTTCAATATCAAGCATTCCCTGCTCATACAGAACGTGCGCCGCCAGCGGATCGTCATTGCCGACCTGCACGGAATCAAGCATTTTGACGGCGTCTTCCTGACGTTTCAGTTTTCGTAAACATACTGCCGCGCCGAAACGCGCCGACATTTTGACGCCGTTGTCGTCATTCTCTTTCAACTGATCATACAACTTCAGTGCATCGTCCCACTTCTGCCGCGTGCGCCGCGCTTCCGCCTGCTGAAACAGGGCGAGTGCCTTGACCTGCGCAGTCGTGTCGCGTTTGAGCACCTCGGCGTAAACGCGCTCAGCCTCTTCCAGTCGCGCCTCTTCCATCAGCTCCGCTCCGAGCCACAACAGCTCCTGCAGCTCAAGTGAGACGGTACTCTGTTGATCCATCAGTTTCAATAACTCGTCAGCCGCTTCGCGCGCACGTCCGTCACTGTAGAGGCTCATCGCGCGACGATAGCGCGCATACGGCGCCAGCTTGTGGTCCGGATGTTCACGAAGCAGCCGCGAGTACAACTCCGCTGACTGCGCAAACCGCTTTTCCGCCGCCGCGTGCCAAGCCATCCAGTATAGCGCGTCTGCAGCGGTTTTGGCTTTGGGGAATTCTTTCAGAAGCTGCTCGTACGTGCGGTTCATATTGGCAAACTGCTTGAGCCAGTAGTAGCAGACCGCCTGCTGATTGAGCGCATACTCGCGGATCGACGTCGTGATCTTGTCCATCGCCAGAATCCTGGCGTAGACCTGCAGGCCTGCTTCATACTTTTCCAGCTCCGCATATGAGCGACCGAGTCCCAGCAGCGCGTCGAGGGTATTGGCGTGTCCCGGGAATTTTTTCAGAAACCCGTCATATGTGGTTGCCGCATCTTCATACTTTGCCAGTTGCTCATAACAGAGGCCGAGATCGTATGCAGCTGATGCGCCCGAGTCTTTTGATTTTTCTGCCGCCGTTTTCAAAAACGGAACCGCTTCTGCATGCCGCTTCTGCCGCATCAGGGCTTTGCCCTGCAGATACGCCAGTTCCGCATCGTCCTGCTTCGGGTTTGCCTTGGCATACTCGGCAGCCGCTTTCAGGGCGAGTTCGTCATTGGCAAGCGCGTAAGCCGCCCATGCCTTTTGCCGCAGGGCTGCGGGAATGTAATCGCCGGTTTTGACTTTGTCGAAGTGGGCAATTGCCTCGTCGAACTTCTTGATCGTCTGATACGAAAGCCCTGCAAGATAATGCGCGTCGCTTGCCACAGTAAGACCGGATTTGGTCAGAGGCTCTGCAGATGTCGCCGCTGCGGATGCTAGCGATGCCGCTTCGGAATATTTCTCCAGTTTGTAATCGATCCACGCGCGGCCATAGCGGGCTTGCACGGCAAGGACGGGGTCTGCATCGGAGAAAAGCGCTTCGAATTTGAGAGAAGCTTCCGGTAGTTTTCCCGCCTGCCGCAGTGATTCGGCCTCTTTGAGTTTGGCTGAACCGGTCAGTGCATGGGTCGGAAATCGGGATGAAAATTCACCCAGCAGCTTTGCCGAAAGTGAAAAATCTTTCTGTGCGGTTGCCATGTCGGCTCGCGCAAGAAGCGCCAGCGGCGCAAACTCACCGTTCTGAACTTTCGCCAACTCTTGTTCCGCTTCCGGCAACTTGTTCAGCTGTTGCAGTGATCTGCCCAGATAATAGGATGCCGTCTGCAGCATCGCCTTGTCGTCGTTTGACAGGTCATCGCGTTTTTCCGCAAGAACCAGCAGCGGC
>QKHZ01000271.1 GCA_003249795.1 bacterium
GCTGCAGACTGCACCTGACGAAACTGCCGGCGCAAGCCCTGCTTGTCCAACGCGCTTAATGCTTCAACCATCCATTCTTCGTTCATGCCGTTTCCTGCCGGGTTTCAGCCGATTTCTGCCGGTTGTCTTTTACGCCGGCAATGCCAAGCACAACGCCGATGGTAATCATCAGAATACAGACCCACCGGTATGTCCGCTCCTGCTGCTCCAGCTTAAACTCACTGCCATACTTGGCATCCAACTCTTTATACTGCTCATCAAACGCAGCCTGCTGCTCAAACGTCAACCCACCGCCGTTTGTTTCATCCGTTTTCATCTGCTTGACAATCTCATTGTTCGCCTCCTTGCGAATCGATAACTTCCGGCAACTTTCATGCGACAGATACAAGCTGATAAAAGCCAAGACAATACAGGTCAGCGAAATTTTGTATAATGGATTCATCGGACAACCTCCAATCTGAAAATGATGACAATTCCCGCGAAAATATAATATTCGTTCTTGTATGATATCCAGACAGAGCGGCCGGATCAAATCGTTTCGTATTTTTACTGATCCTGCGATATCCTGTGACAGCTCATATTCCTGCAGCGAATTAAAAACGGCATGGCCTCAACAGCCATGCCGAAAGAAAATATCACAGACAACTCAACTCTTGGAAAATATACTTACGGCTGATAAAGCGGCGTCACATCATCTGAGCTTGGCCGACTATAACGACTGGAGTCAAGCTTTTCCATGCCATCGTTTGCCGAATCCGGACCGCGGCCTTCCTGCTTCCAGCCCTTTGCCTGCAACTCAACCATAAACCCGTTATCGCCATCTTCAATAATATAGCTGAGACCAAGTTCAACGGTATCCATGTTTCTGATAAACGTGATTTTCTGTTGTTTCACGCCCTGTTCGACGCTGCCGATATAATAGCCGTCATCGGTCAGGTAACCGCTGTTATCGCTCTCATGCTCATATTGCAGCGCATACTCAAGTGACCAGTGGCTGTTTTCATCCCAAAGCTGGGTTCTGAGTGCCAGAGTCGTTATATTTGAATCCGGCAGCCGATAGTCGTCCGTTTCCGAGCCAGGACGGTAATCATGCGCAAGATAAACCCGGAACCGGTTGGAGAATGTATAGTCAACGGTTACACGGGCCGAAGTGACTTCCCCATCATCTGGATCGAAATATGCATACGACGTTGCCGTCAGGTTCTTTTTCGGACGCCATGTCAGGTCAAAGTGCAGATCCCGGAAATTTTTCCCGTCATTGAGTTCGTCCGCTTCGCCATCAAACGGGATATAGTCAAAGCCCATTCCGAGATCGACGATGTCGCGTGATTCCGTTTTGCTGACCTTCTTCTGCAACGTCTGCTGCAGGTCAAAGGTCAGATAGTGCGCTTTTTCATAATTATCGATATAGTCGATATCATAAAAACGCAACTTATTCAGCGTCGGTTTTTCATTAGCGACATAGCCGATTGTCGGCGTGATCGTATGGCGATAGGTGTCGCCCTGATAGAAGCCATACAGCGTTGTCGACAGATCCGCACCATAGAGCGGCGCAAAGTTGATCTCGTCTCCGCCTTTGCCGTCCTGCAGCTTGCCGTACGTCTTCTGATAATACGTCGCACGCTGTCCGGCATACGGCTGCAATGTCCAGTCACCCAACTTGATCGGAACATAAATACGGGTGTCTTCGTGAATACGGACAAATGTATCGGTCTTGTCTTTATCCGCCGCAGCCCGCTGAACTTCGCTGTCACGCAAACCAAGCTCGCGAATCGTCTCGTCGTACTGCTTGCGGACAAGCCCTGCTGTCGATTCATGTTTCAGGAAGAACGGCGTCTTACCCAAACGGATCCCTGGAACGTTGAACCGGAGTTCCGGCATATAGCTCGACTGATTTTGCCAATCGTTGGACCGGTCGCTGGCGACAAGTTCAAGTTCCCACTTCTTGGCGATATAGCGCAGGTCTGCCGAGTTTTCATCCTCTTTCTTCGTATCGTATTTTGAACGGAAATACTCTTTCTCAAAATCGCGATCACCCGCCTTGTGCGCCTCCAGCCTCAAGTCAAAACGGTTGTTAAACTGTTGGCGGTGCCACCAGTCAAGATCATACCTGTCTTCATCTTTGTACAGCGCCTTCTCATAACCGGTCTTGCCATCATAAACCTGTCCGGGAAACGCGACATCTGCCATCGCCCGTTCTTCGTCGTCGTCATCGTCAATCATCGACTCTTTGATGTAATAGGAATCAAAAAAGCCGACCGACTCGCCGTACCCGGGTTCATATTCGAATTCCAAACCAGAGCCAAATCCACGGTTCTGATAAAAATCGGTATCAAGGAACATTTTTCGCAGCCGGAACCATTTATTCTCATCCGGATCGAAATCATACCCCCACTTCGACTTTGCGTAATATCCCCAATCACCGTCACTACCGGCAGAGAACTGCATCCACGGCCAATCGTACTTCAGGTCCTTGATGATATACGGGATATACATCACCGGAACCCGGCCGATCCGCAGGATATTATGCCAACTCTCGACTTTCTGGTCGCGACGGACATTCACCGCCTGTGTGGTAATACACCAGTGCGGACGGGCAAACATCGACGGAGTCAGAGTGACACCGACAGCTTCCATATGGTCTTTACTGATTGCACGGGCCGAGGTGGCATTGATTGCAAATGCCTTGAAGTTCGGATTAATTGAGTCTCTAGCGCCCATTTCAGGCTGTTTCTCAGTAATATGCGTAGCGGTTGGCTCTTCTGCGACCAGTCCCGGGTCATGAATCCGCAGGCGGATATTGTCGATCTGCCCGCGCCACTGCGCCCAGTCCCAATAGAGCTTGTCACAGAAAAAGCTGCGGCCGGCCGGATCTTCCACAGAGACTTCGCCTTCGGCATACAGGTGTTTGGTCTGCCAGTACAGGATAATATTCCGTGCCCGGATCGTCCGCCCGGCAATGACAACGGTGGCGTAATTCCGCACGATCACCGCGCCCTTGTCTTTAACCCAGTCGGTCATCCCGCCGCTGACCTGCAACTCACCGCCGAAAATGTCCATAAACCCGGAGCCACTTTCATCCGCCGCATACGAACGGGTAAAGCAGGCCCCGATCATGGATGCGAAAAGGACAGTGGTTATGACTGTGCACAGAAGTCTTTTCACCGTAATGAATTCCTTTTCAATGGGCGGTATACAAAAACAGGTGCGCAGAAACGTCACTCGGTACGGTCATCCGCACGCCGCAATCATGTAACCCGTTGATTTTGTACAATTCTAGAAATCCGCTGCGACATTGTCAAGCAACGTTCTCCACGTTTAGCACCGGCTGCAGGCTTCACAGGGAGCCCCGCCGTACCCTTCTTGCCGTAAACCTTGCATTTCTTTCGGCAAAAATAGCTTTTTTCTGAAGGGATATTGGAGATTCAGGACGGAAAACAGTCGAGAACTTTTTGATAATCCGGCTCTTCGGTTATCTCCGGGACAAGTTGGGATTGCAGAATGACGCCATTTTTATCAATCGCAAGCACCGCACGCGCCAGAAGACGGGTCAGCGGACCATCCTGAATTGTCAGCCCAAATGCCGAGCCGAATTCTCCGGTGCGGAAGTCGGAAAGACACAAAACATGGTCAAGACCTTCGGCGGCACAGAACCGTTTTTGCGCAAACGGCAAATCCCGGCTGATGCAAAGGACTTTCAGCTCAGGCCGTCGTCCTGCCTCTTCATGAAACCGGCGCACAGAAGCTGCACAAACCGACGTATCAATACTGGGAAAAACATTCAGAATCAGGCTTGTTCCCTGAAATGAGTTCAACTGAATGCTCTCAAGCGCGTCATTCACCAGGGTCGCATTAGGAGCCCGCCCGCCGATCGGCGGCAAACTCCCACTGATGGTAACAACCTGCCCGTTCAACTTCGTAAAAGACATGGCCTTCTCCTCATCACGACTGCACCGTTATCATGTACTGATCGTGTTATCTGACAGAATGGTTATCGAAATTGCCGAAACTCTTCTTTGTGTTTCTTCATTTCAACAGGAATGCCAGATACCGGCCAAATATAATGACGATAGCCTCTCTCATTCCGATGCAGAAAGCGTAACAGTCTCCTGATCTGATTGCCCTATTGTAATTATGATCTTGCATACGTTAAATGCAATGGAAATGTCTGTTTGGTTTTCGTGAAATTCCGGTGAGGATTGATCCCTCGAAAAAACCACATTGTCAGTCCTCATCGCGAATTTTGTGGTCAATAACTCAGATGACGATAAACGCCTCTACCCGTAAAAGGCAGAGGCGTTTATGAATTTACGGCATCGGCAATTCCGGAAAAAATTCCGGTTCGACAAAAGAACGCGAAACGTTATTTGCCGTCGCGCAGGCTCAGACCCATCTCATGGATCCGCTTCTTGATTTCGTTGAGCGACACGCGGCCGAAGTTCTTGGCGCCGGCCAACTCTGCTTCACTCTTGGAAACGAGGTCGTTAAGCGACTTGATACCGAGGCCTTCCATGCACTTGCGGCTACGGACAGACAGCTCGATTTCGTCGATCGACTTGGACAAAAGTTCTTCCTGCACACGACCCGTGCTGCGACCGAATGCAGCGCGCGTTGCCGCGTCTTCGCGCATCATGCCGAGGCGCAGGTTCTTGCTGCTCAGAATCTCGCGAATTTCGCGCAGACTGGTTTCGCCAAAGTTCTTGTACGCCAACATTTCGCTTTCGGTCTTCTTGACCAGATCGCCAAGAGTGCGGATATTCATCTTCGCCAGACAGTTGCGGCTGCGGACAGACAGTTCGAAGTCGGTCACCGGAATGCGCAGGACAGCCTCAAGGCGTTCAGACTGCTTGGTTTCTTCCGGCGAGTAGTACATGTTCATGCTGTTTTCGGCAGCGTCAAGAAACGACTTTGCACGAATGTTGTTCGGGTTCATCCTCAGCACCGCCTCGCAGCAACGGATCGCTTCGCTGTACTGGTCGTTGTCTTCATACGCAAGAGCCATATTCAAACAGGCGTTGGTGAATGCTGTGATTGAACCGGGGCCAACCTTGGTGTACAGCTCGCGTGCTTCGGCTTCCAGACCGCGCAGATCACAGATCAGTGCCGCACGGAAGGCGCTTTCGGCGTGGTTAGGATCAAGCTCGAGTGCCATGTTATAGCAATCCAGCGCATTCTGCTGCTGGCCTTCATCTTCGAAGCAGCGGCCTTTGTGGAAGAAGAGGTTCGGCTTGTCACCGAATTCACGTTCCAGCTTTGCGATCCGTGCCAGCGCTTCGTCGATCTTGCCGAGTTTACGCATCGCCGAAAGCTGACGCAGAACACACGGGCTCAACGACGGCGCAAGCGTTTCGGCTTTCTTGTAAAAATCAAGCGCGGTTTCAAAGTCACCAGCATCTTCAGCCAAAGCGCCCTGAATCAGAAGAGCCGTAACAGCTTTGCTCTCTTTCTGAGCATGCTGACGAGCGTTTTCCTTTTCGCCCAGCATCCAGTAAGCTGCTGCCAGACGTGCGTCCGGAAGACTCAGCTTGCCAAGTTTCCCAAGCAGATCACGCACCTCGATCTGCAGGGCACGGAACTGACGCACCCGCGCGTACAAAGCCTGAATGGCTTCAAAGTCCAACGATTCGGCGCACAGAATATCCTGTACATTGAGTTCGGCCGTAGCGCTCATGCGGTAGTCTCCCAGCTAAGAACCTGCTCTACAGGCTCTATTCTTCGAATTCCCAAGTGTCTTCTTGTCTTTTCAGCCTGCCACACCTGCGGCCACAAAACCACAGAATACGACAGATTGCCCGCCAAGCCGCAATACTACGGGACGGGAACCGGAAAATCATAGGCAGGATTCAAAAAAACGCAAGAGATTTCCGGCAAAAGTTGAAAACTACATTTCCTCTAACCCATTGTTTTTTCAAGAACTAAACAACCGTTTGCAGAAAATATCCGGGAGGGGCTGGAGAAAGAATAAACTCACAGCGCCGGATTCAGGCATTGTCTGAGACTGAAATTCGCTTATCGTTGATCTGACCTGTCGCCAGTCATGCCTTCGCTCTAATCTTATAATAGATTGATAAAAAGGCACTTGAGGAGAAAACGAAGACAAGCGGAAGCGCAGGAAGCTGATAACGCGGCACCGCGATGGGGCCGACAATCGCCAGAAAATAGAGAAGAAACGCCCCCATCAACAGCCACACACTCACCGAATGCCACGCCGTCATAAAACCCCAGACAGCCAGCGCCAGCATCAATACAGCCGGAACCGCCAGCGGCATGACAATCCACAGGCTCCACTCCGCCCCGTGAAAGTAATGCCGCACTGCCACAATCAGCCCTTTCTGCCGCAAGACATCCAGCGTCCCCCGATCAGACTGGGTCACACCCAGAATCTCCATCAGACTCGGCGCGTCCGGAAGCAGCACCATCGGTTGGATATGCTCACGCGCATACTGAATCGGCGCCTTGCGGATAATCTGCAGCGCACACTCTTTCTCATACGTCAGTTGCTGGTCACGCGTCCCGAACCGGATCGGATCACTCTCATACAATTTGCGGTGCTCCTGCCGCCACTGGGTGCGGAGTTTGTCCGCAGACTGCCCGGTCTGTTTGGCAACCATGTACGCGCAGTTCTGAAACAGCAGCAGGCTGTCGACGTTACTGTCGAACCGCCAGCCGATTCCAGCCTTTTCATTCCGGCTCATCCAAGGCAATACGCACAGCAGAAACGAGATCAGAAACAGCATGATCTGGCTTCTGCGCCTGCCGTCGGGAGCATGCCAACCGACATACACCACAGCCGGAACCGCCCACAGTAGCCCCGCTGACCGCACCAGCGCCGCAACTCCTGCCAGCAGTCCCAATACCGGCGCCTGCCACCTGCCTTGGCTCTGCCGCATCTGCAACGCCACCACAAGCTGCCACGCCACAAGTACGGTAAACGGCATATCGGAGAGAATCAGGGGACTGTTACTGATTGCGCTCAGATGAATCGCAGCAAGTGTTGCTGCACATAACCCAGCCAACCTCGCGCGTTTTTCTTTTGTCGTATCGTCTGACAAGTCGGCGGCGCCACAAGACAGAACCGTCTGCCGATACCAGAGTCTTGCAGCCAAAAATACAGGCAACACCACCGACGCGCCCAGAACACTCAGGCAATACACAATCCACGAAAGGTTTTCATCAAAGACAGACAATAGTCCGGCCAGAAACACCGACATCCCCGGAGGCCGTAAGGTTTGCAGCACATCACTGACAGGAGTTTCATAAAGCGCCCCCCGCATCAGTAGCGCGCGGGCAGGCTCAAGGTAAGACCCCGTATCCAGACGGGTAAACACCTCCACCCCGCCACGGGAAAGCCCGACAACAGCCAACCCCACGCGAAGAAACAGCGCCAGAGCAAAGACCAGCCAAAGCGGATGAATGAGAATGTTACGGATTACGCGACTGAAACTGGAATGTGGGGCAGATGAACCGTGTGGCGGGTTTAATGACAACGCTGCGCCCGTGTCAGTATGCATCCTGAGCGCTCAGTTCTTCGACCTTGACCATCTCCCACATGCTCCGGACATTTTTCTGTGTTTTCTTATCCTGCGGCAGCATCATCCGGATGCGAAAATAACGCGACTTGCCCGAGGGCATTTTGAGCTGCAGATTCAGTGCCGCATTGCCGCCGCTGAAAAGAGTGCGTTTGATCACAAACACTTCGCCGCTGCTAAAAACCTGTTTCCACAACTGGCGGTATTTCTGCGCGCCATCGGTTCCCGGATATTTTGCCAGCAGCGTCGGATGCAAACGCTCAAGCCACATCCGGTTGCCGTCATTAATCGCGGCCCAGATCATATCCTGAGCCGCATACTCCGGATCCTCAAGCGTACCGTCAAGAATCTGCTGCAACAACTCGATTCTCTCGCGCACCTCTTTGACATCGTCCGGCATATCCGGCTGCAGATCAAGATAGCGGTTATAATAGTAAATCGCCTGCGCTTCCTGCCGGTAGGATCTCTCCAGAAGCTGCCCCATCATGCGATTGGCGAGAACATGATACGGATTCGTCCTCAACGCTTCGGTATAAAGACGGTACGACTGATCATACTGACCAGACTCCTGCTGAAATTTCGCGTCTTCATACAGACCGTTTGCGCGGCTTTCCCACTCCATATCGCAACCGGACACAAGCAAAGCGCATACACACACAAAGCCAGCAACAAACGTACGCATGCACATTGTCTGCAAATATACGCACACTGCCCGGCACAGCGTCCGGGCAGTGAAAGTCGGTTTGGACGCAATAACAAACGCAGAGATCATTCCTCTTCGCTTCCCTCACCTTCACCATCGCCATCACCGATGAACGTGCCATATGCCGTGTCTTCGCGGCGGCTGATCCGTTCTTTCAGATTCCGACAATCACGACAATGAATTGCAAACGGCAGGACACGCAAGCGCGAAACACCGATTGCACATCCGCAACTTTCGCATTCGCCATAAGTACCGTCTTCAATCTTTTTCAATGCGACTTGAATGTCTGACAACTCTTCATCGCTGGCACTGGCGATTTCAAATGACAAATCGTCGTCAGAACTGTCAGTCGCCTTGTCCATCGGGTCGGCCGAGGCATTGACTGAACGCTGACGGCTGTTTTTCAGTTCCTTACGGATACCGTAAAGCAACTCGTCGCGTTTCTGTTCCAACATAACTCGAATTTCTTCGACTTCTTTTTTCGTCAGCTTCTTCATTTTAGAAGCGTCTTTTTCCTCCGTCACCGCTGTATCCGGACGGCGGTTGATCATCACCCCGGGAGCAATGCTGAGCACAGGGCGACCAGCGCCGATCTTCACCGTCACGCGTGTCGATTCGCTTGAGCTTGAAGACGATGCCGTCTTGGCGGCTTTCCCTGCCTTGCCTTTTGCAGACGACTTGGTTTCCTTCGGCGCAGGAGTTTTCTTCTCCGCTTTCGGCTTTGCTGCTTTCTCTTCTTTAGGCGCAGCCGTTTTCACGGAAGCCGCCGGTTTCTTTTCGGCCTTTGCTTTCGGTTCTGTCTTCGGCTTTGCCGAAGCTGTTGCTTTGGTTGCTGTCGACTTGGTCGTTTTAGTGGCTTTCGTTGCTTTCGTCACCGTTTTCTCCGAACTCTTGGCCGACTTCCCGACAGATTTCTTTGCGGGCTTGGCGGCGTTTGAAACCTTCTTCGTCACCGTTTTCAAGGCAGCCGTTTTTTTTACTGCCGAATTTTTAATGGCTGCGGGCTTTTTGACCGCCGTCGCAGACTTGGCCTTGCCCGTACCAGACTTTGCAGATACAGATGATTTGGCACTCGCTACCGAGACCGTCTTGCTCGCCGTCTTCTTTGCAGGTTGTTTCTTCGTTGCCATATCCGTATCCTCTCTTTTTAAAAAAAGACGCCCCGGCGGACTTGCGCGGAGACAGAACACGTTGCTCAGTTATTTATACACTCGAAGAAGATCACTTGCCAATTTTGCGTCCAGTAAAAATATCTCCGTATCACCAGTCCGCCGCGCGTAGACACATTCGCGTGTTTGGGCACCGGTTGCTGCCAGACGGACACCTTTGCCCAGTTCAAGATCCAGCGATTTTGGCTGCTGCCCCTCATTTGAGCGGTATGTTACTACCACACGGATACCTGCACGGTCAAGTCCAAACTGTGCAAATGATGTCGAATTTTCTGACAGGTAGTCAACACACCGCAGTGAAGACAACTTCCGCACCAGTCCCAAAAAGGCAATCGCGTCCTTGGAAACAGGCTCGGTTTCAGGATAACTCGTCTGCCAGTTCAACCCGCCATTACTCAGGTACGACCGTTTCCCATCCGGCGTAACCACTGTGACCGTATAGGCCTGACGGAAATCAGCCTCAAAAATCACCCTGTCTTTATACTGGACGTAAGGCCTCTGCAAAATCTGCGCTAAATTTCCATCTATTTCAATGATCTGCGGACGACCGTCAATTGTTGCATAGCAGCTTTTGCCCTGTTCAACCGGCCCAAGAGAGAGACCGACCACCTGCTGGCCATCAGGTGCGGTGATCGTAAGACGAAACGCAGGACTGGTCAAACCGAACTTGGCCAGATCGTCATGCGTCTCGCTGCTGAAGCGTAACACGCGCAGTGACTTGAGTACGCCAATGCAATCGTTGACCGCTTCCTGTTCGACAGCAAAGTTTTTTGCACCGGTAACGACCCACCGGCTGTCGTCTACAGAAAATGTCAGCGTGCCTTCATTCCGGTTCTGCAGTTTGATCGACGCGACGCGCCCGCCGGCGACAAGAAGATCAAGCATCCGCTTGCGGAACACATCCACATCCGCCGTGTTAAGCAACTGCAGGATACCCGACGATACGGTATACACCGCATCACGCCCCTTGCGCCATGCGTAACAGGCGCCGGTCTGGTCTGTCAGAACATTGCCAAAGCGCGCGGTCTGCTCAGTTTGCCCATTCACAAGCGTCACCGTCACCGCATTTTCGCCAAGCCCCATCGGGTCAAGATCTGCCACACGATCGGCAACAATCTCCTGCGCGCGCATCCCCATCAGCAGCCGCATCAGCCGCTCAGCCATATCCGGCTCGACAGGCCAGCGAACCGGCTCCGTAAGAACCCAGCCCTGATCCGATTTTTCCATCACGACCGTCAATGCTGGCGTCTTCAGACGGATCTGGTCAGGAGAGCCGCCCCGCAGGTCAAACACCTCACGACTGCGGAACGCCTGCGCAGGCATATCCACAAACCGGGTCAGATCGGCATCAATCGCGTGGACAACCCCTTCGCTGCCGCGCAAAACATAGCGGCGTTTTCCGTCGGGACTGGGGCGTCCCAGATAGAGGCTGAACTTTTGCTTGTCATTTGTCGTCACCACAAGCTGGCGGCTATTCAGCAAATCGGCCAGACCTGCTTCTTCCGGTTTGACTTCGGTCGGATTTTCAAACGCGCGCACGGTAAATGCGGAGAGCTCTTCCACAACCTCGGGATCTGCAGCGTCAACCACTTCCCCAGTCAGAACATTTTTCAGATCCCAACTGCCGGAGTTCTGGTTCGCTTCAAGGCTTGCCACCTGCGTGTCACCCTGCCACAGTTCAAACGAAACGACGTCCTTCAGATGGACAGGAATAAGCCTTCCGGGTGGCGGAGGCGCCTCGGGTGTGGTCATCCACAGAACGAGATTGATCAGGGTAAGAGCCCCGGCAATGGCTGCCAGAACAAGACTATGTTTTGCCTTCATCGCGCAGATTCCTTTATCGGTTTATGAATCGCGTTCATTGTTATGGTTACGACAATATTTTTCCGCATTTTCCGCACAGGCTTTTTCCCGGGCAGATTTTTACTCAAATATTACTCCCGCCGCAGCCACCAGACCAGAGCGCCAAACAGCGCCCAGATCTGCGGCAGCGCAACCATCGCCACCCACCAGAACGCCGTCAACTGCCCCGTCCCCAACGTAAACGAGCGGTCAACATACGGTTTTTCCTCAATCCGGACCTGATAGTCGCGCCCTGCCAGCCACTGTGTCATCGCAATTAACAGCGGTTTGTTGTTCACCTTATCGAGGTAGATGTTATCTGCAAACTGGGCGTTACCGACGACAATCACTCGCCCTTCCGGATGCCCGTCGCCACCGGGGGTAACAGCATACACACCCAGCGAAAATGGCCCCTGCTCCCGATGAAACTTCGGGCTATTCGGCTGTTTGACGCCTTCGGCTCCCTTTTCCACCTTCACGGCAGGTTCTTCAGCTTTCCACTGGCGAACCGCACTGCTGAAGGTCGCCAGCAAATGGTTAATACCCCAGTTATGCTTTCCCGCAAGCTTTTCGTCAAACTCCAGCGTACGCGTGCGAGGAAAAACTCCAACCAGCGTTTTGCCGCCGCGCAAAACACTCTCGGCATTCGGTGTCGAAGCGATATAAATATTTGTGACCACCTGATCGGCGCACTTGTTATTATCAACCACCAAATCGTTACGCGCCTGCACACCCCAATGTTCAAGCAGAGGCGCCAGCGAGTTCACCGCTTCGTCGTCACCCCGATCCATCGGCGGCAGCAGAACCAGAATTCTCCCGCCATTATCGGCATACTCCTGCAGTTTTTTCACAACGCGCTCGGAATACGGAATCCGCGGGGCAAGAATCATCAACACGTCCGCGTCATCCGGGATCGGTGCCTCATCTGTCAGTAAATGTGTCAGCACGTCAAAGGTCTCAAGCCTGAGCGCCCGCGCCATTGCCCCGGCAGCCAGTGTCTTGGCCTTGGTCTCGGCCACATTCATCTCGCCGTGTCCGGTTGCGACATAAACACGGAGCGACGACGGGTCAAGCAGCCGTTTGATTGCGCTGGTAAAGGCAAGCTCGCCCTGAAAGCGCGGGGTCTTGATCCCCGACATCTTTTCCTTCCACCCAGGTTCGCGCAGCAGCAGTGTGGACGGTATGACCAGCGTACGGCCCTGAT
>QKHZ01000270.1 GCA_003249795.1 bacterium
GAAATTTGCGGAAGTTGCAAAAGAAGTTGGCGCGTTTCTGATGGCGGATATGGCACATATCGCTGGCCTTGTTGCTGCCGGTGAGCATCCGAATCCGGTTCCGCACTGTGATGTCGTAACGACGACAACGCACAAGACGCTGCGCGGTCCCCGTTCGGGCTTGATCCTTTGTAAAGAAGAATATGCCAAGAAAATCGATTCGGCTGTTTTCCCAGGGATGCAGGGCGGCCCTCTCATGCATGTAATCGCGGGCAAGGCTGTTGCGCTGAAAGAAGCCGCGTCGGCAGAGTTCAAAGCCTATGCAAAGCAGATCAAGGCAAATGCTGCGGTGATGGCGGAAGAGTTTGTCAAACGCGGTTACCGTCTGGTCAGCGGTGGCACAGATAACCATTTGATGCTTGTCGATGTCCGCGCGAAAAAACTGAATGGGAAAGAAGCGGAAACAGCCCTCGGCAAAGTTGAAATTACCGTGAATAAAAACCAGATCCCGTTTGATCCGCTTCCGCCGATGAAGTCGAGCGGTATCCGCATAGGTACGCCTGCTGCGACCACACGCGGAATGGGTGAAACTGAAATGAAAGAGATTGCCGACATTATCGACTCGGCGCTGTGCAACGCCGGTGATGAGGCAACACTTGCAAAACTTCGGGAACGGACCCTTGAGTTGACAAAGGCCTTCCCACTGTATGGGAGTTTAAACTATGTCTGAATTGAAGATTGTCGCCGCTGACGGAATTACCGGTCCCGGATTGGATCTCTTGCGCGAATACTTCGGATCGGACTCGGTCGAAGTTCGCGGTAAGTTCTCAGACGATGAACTGTGCGAAAAAATCGGCGGGATGGATGCGCTCTTGATCCGCAGTGGAACGACGGTTACGCGCAAGGCGATTGAAGCTGCCGGAACGCGTTTGAAACTGATCGGCCGTGCTGGTGTGGGTACTGATAACATTGACAAAGTCGCGGCTACCGAGCGCGGGATCATTGTCATGAACACGCCGTTTGGAAACACAATTTCTGCGGCGGAACAGGCGATTGCGCTTCTGTTTGCCACCGCCCGCAGTACGGCTCGGGCAGACCATCTGATGCAACAGGGCAAGTGGGATAAAAAGAGCCTTGTCGGTGTTGAAGTGAATGAAAAGATTCTCGGTCTTGTCGGTTTGGGCAAAATCGGCAGCCACGTTGCGAAGGTCATGCGTGCGGCTGGGATGGAAATTATCGCATTCGACCCGTTCATGTCGGCGGATCGCGCCAAGCAGATGGGCGTCGAGCTGGTTGATATTGACGAACTGACCGAACGCGCCGACTTCATTTCTCTGCACACGCCGCTTACTGATCAGACGCGCAACCTCTTTAACCGTGAGCGCCTGCTCAAGGCAAAGAAAGGATTGCGTATCGTTAACTGCGCACGTGGAGGTATTATTGATGAGACGGCACTGTCCGAGCTTGTTCAGACAGGCCATATCGCCGCAGCCGGTATCGATGTGTTCTCAAAAGAACCGATGACAGAAGGCCCGCTGTTTGGCGTTAAGGATCTGACGTTGACGCCGCACCTCGGCGCATCGACGGAGGAGGCTGAAATCCGTTGCGGCCAGCAGATGGCTGAACAGGTTATTTCATACTTCCGTGACGGCGCGATCCTGAATGCGGTCAATGTCAGCATTGCTGCGGACAAGACGCTGAAGGGTTATGTCGAAGCTGGTCGTATCCTTGGCCGTATCGGTGCGGTTTTGCTGAATACTGCGCCTGAAAAGGTTGAAGTCGCCTGCACAGGTGAACTTGAAACAAAGGATACCGGCGAGATCAACGCAGCTGTTGTTCAGGGCGTTTTGTCCACATTCTGCCCGGAAGATGTAAACCTGATTAATGCTGGTTATCTGGCAAAACAGCGTGGTGTGACTGTCAGTGCGGCAACCGGTGTCGGCGGCAGCGTCTTTACTAATACGGTTGAAGTCACGATCTCCGGCGGTGGAAAGAAATGTTTTCTGAGTGGTACGGCAACGGGTTCGACGCCGCGCCTTCTGAAGATCGATGATGCGGAGATGGATGTTCGTGTCGGCGACCACATGCTGATTATCCGTTATCCGGATCAACCGGGTTACGTCGGCCAGTTCGGTACGCTTCTGGCAAAGCACAATATCAATATTGTGAATATGTCGGTCGGTTGTCTCGAAAGCCGCAAGCGCGCATCAATGGTGATCGGCCTGAATGCGCCGGCATCGGAGGATGTGATGAAAGATCTGCTTACTGTTGAGGGTGTTGAGCGAGCATATCAGGTTTCTCTTTGATCTTTGATTGTATATCGTGGGGCGGCACCTTTGGGTGTCGCCCCATCGTGTGATGATTTTGGGTTTATTTGACGCGCATCGATTTGGGAAATGAAGCGTCATGGATATTCAGGAAGGTTGATCTGGCATGGCAAAGATGACAATGCAGGGCGGTACGCTGAATGTGCCGATGAATCCGACAGTGCCGTTTATTGAAGGCGATGGTACTGGGCCGGACATCTGGGCTGCTTCAGTGCGTGTTCTTGATGCTGCGGTTGCCAAGGCGTATAATGGTGAACGTAAAATTGAGTGGATGGAAGTGCTTGCAGGTGAAAAAGCGTTTAACGAGACCGGCAATTGGCTTCCGGATGCGACAATTGATGCGTTTAAGGAATATCTGGTAGGCATCAAAGGTCCATTGACGACTCCGGTTGGTGGCGGTATCCGCAGCCTGAATGTTGCCTTGCGTCAGTTGCTTGACCTGTATGTATGTCTGCGTCCGGTGAAGTATTTTGAGGGTGTGCCGAGTCCGGTTAAATCGCCGGAACTGATCGATATGGTAATCTTCCGTGAAAATACCGAAGATATATATGCTGGCGTTGAGTTCGCGGCCGGTACTCCTGAAGTGAAGCAATTCCTTGAGTTGTTCGAAAAGAATTTTCCTGCGCTTTTCAGCAAAATCCGTTTTCCGGAAAGCACTGGGATCGGGATCAAGCCGGTTTCGCAGGAAGGCACGGCACGTCTGGTGCGTGCGGCAATCAAATATGCGATTCAAAACGGCCGCAAGAGTATGACCCTTGTTCACAAGGGAAATATCATGAAGTTTACCGAAGGTGGTTTCCGCGACTGGGGCTATGATCTTGCGAAAAATGAATTTGGTGGTGTCGAGATCGATGGCGGCCCTTGGCAGGAAGTAGATGCTGACGGCAAAAAAATCGCAATCAAGGATTGTATTGCTGATGCATTCCTGCAGCAGATTTTGACGCGCCCTGTGGAATATTACGTTTTTTCGACGATGAATCTGAACGGGGATTATATTTCTGTTGCGTT
>QKHZ01000158.1 GCA_003249795.1 bacterium
GGCTGTTGTGACATGCCAATTAATGAAAAAAAAGACAGATCCAGCTATTACCGGGAAAACAGTATTTACAGCATAATTGGTGCTTGTCAGGTTTGCTCAAAGCCTGTAGCGTATTGTTTGGACGGGCAGATATATTACTTCTTGTAATATAAAGAAAAAGGAAATGCGATGGGCATTTTCAACTCTCGGGGGCGTATACCGGGTCGCTCTTTGGCATGGGTTCTGCTGTGTGTATTCGTGATTATGGCTGAGACTCGTCCTGTCGCGGCTGAGGAAAAGGTCAGCTTGCAGTTGCGCTGGAAGCACCAGTTTCAGTTCGCCGGCTATTATATGGCTAAGAAAAAAGGGTTTTACCGCGAACGTGGGCTTGAGGTCGATATTCGTGAAATTGCTCCGGGAGTCAATCCTGTTGAAGCTGTTTGTTCTGGCGCAGCGGATTTTGGGATTGGCGATTCAGGAATTCTGGTTGACCGGATTGAGGGCAAGCCAATTGTCGTGATGGCATGCGTGTATCAGCATAGTCCGCTTGCATTTCTGGTTAAAAAGAGTTCGAAAATTGAAAGCGTGAAGGATCTGGCAGGCAAGCGTGTCATGTTGCTTCCGGGTAACCAGAGTTTTTCTCTGATTGCGCTTCTGCGGCAGGAAGGTGTGCTTGACCGAATCCGCCGTGAAAACAGCAGCTTCAGAGTCAGCGATTTGATTGAAGATCGAGTTGATGCATATAACGCCTACCTGTCAAATGAACCTTACTATCTTGAAATTCAGAATATTCCGCGTAATGTGATTCGTCCGCAGGATTACGATATAGATTTTTACGGCGATACATTATTTACGACAGCGAGGCTGCATCGGCTGCGTCCGGAGCTGGCGCTTGATTTTCGTGATGCGTCGATGGATGGTTGGCGGTATGCGCTTGACCATGTGGAAGAAACGATCGATTGCATTCTTGCCGATTATGGTTCTACAAAAGAGCGCTCGCAGCTTCGCTTTGAGGCCAATGTCGTGCGTGAGATGATCATGCCGAATCTGGTTGATCTGGGACATATCAATCCGCGGCGTTGGGAACATATCGCGCAGCATCTTCAGAAAATTGGTGTTATTGCAGTTCCACAAGTTCCGGACGATCTGTTTTGCCTTCATCTTTATCATACTCAGTGGATGGCATTATTGCCGTGGTTGATTGGAAGTGCGCTGATTCTTCTGATGATTATTTCTGCCCTGATTTATTTGATCCGTATTAATAGGCGACTCCGCAAAGCGTTAACGCAGGTTCAAGAGCTCAGCGGAATGTTGCCTATCTGTGCAAGCTGTAAAAAAATCAGAAACGATGCTGGGTATTGGCAACAGATTGAAGGGTATATCCAACAGCATTCTCAGGCGCAGTTCAGCCATAGCATCTGCCCCGATTGTGCTGAAAAACTGTATGGAAAAAAAGTATCGGCGAATAACAAAAATCCGGACAGTTCAGAGCCAGCCTCGCCAGAGTCTTCGTAAGCTCGAAGAGTACCGGGGGTTTCCGGGTATGTCTTGAATCGAGTGAAAAAACTTGTCAATCTGCCTCATGACGGATACAACTTGATTGTGGGTTGTATCTTTTGGCCTACGGAAATATTTGTTTTTGCAAAGGAGTATCGTGGCCCGTCCAGTTTCCCAGACTCAGATTGCACGTCAGCTTGGTATCTCACAACGCGCGGTAAGCATGGCTTTGCGTGGGCAGTCAGGGGTATCTGAAGAGTTGCGGCAGCGGGTGCGAGAGCTTGCTGATAAACTTGGCTATCGTGATAACTTTCTGGCCCGAGCGCTGATTGAAGGGCGTACCCGATTGATCGGGATGCTGGCCAACGGTTTTGCCGATGCGTTTTATCTGCCGATTTTGAATGCAATCTCTTCTGAAATCCAGCAGTCAGGTAACCGTCTTGTCTTTTGCCGCTGGAATCAGGTGAAGCATGACGATGATGAAGAACTCGACTCGCTGTTGCGGCTTCGGGTGGACGGGTTGCTGGCAACGCCGAAGACGCCGACGAGTTGGGTTGGCGGCGGTTATGAAATTCTGCATAAGCAGAAGGTTCCTGTTGTGTTTATCGACCAGCAGGCTCCGTTTGACAATTTCGGTTCGGTAATTTCCGATGATATTGACGGCATTGCACAGCTTGTAGCGCATCTGAAATCATTCGGGCACCGGCACCTGTTGTATATGGATGTTCCGGCAGGGCGTCCGCCGCATGCGACGACTTCTTCTCTTCGGCGGAGCGGGTTTCTGGCGGCGGTTGGGGTTGAAGGCTTGCCGTTATCTGAGCACCATCTGCTGCACCAGTGCTTTGACCAACAGGAATATACGGCAAATCTGGCAGCGTTGCTGCGACAGAATCCGAAGGCAACCGCACTGGTCTGCTTTAACGATGGGCTTGCTCTGCAGGTGATTGACGCGCTGCATGCGCTTGGAATCCGTGTCCCTGAGGATATTTCTGTAACTGGTTACGGCGATGCGTTGCAGAATGTCGAACGGTTCCGCTTGCCGCTAACGACGATCAACCAGTCGACACACGAAATGGGACAGCACGCGGCACAGATGCTGCTGGCGATGATCGACGGAACCGGATCGGCGGAAAAAATCCGTGTGCCTGTGAAACTGATTGAACGGGCAACCACAGCCATTGCCCGTCCACTCGATCACCAGTGATCAAAGGAATCGTCTAACAGGTCGCCTCTTCCAATGTTGCGGGCTGGATGGTAACAGAATCCGTCTGGTTCAGGTAAAAGACAAATCCGCTGCCGAGACCGCCGCAATGGCTTTTGAGAAAAATCTCGTTTTCCCCTATGTTCAGATCGAGCTTGATTGTGACGGCTTCGTAGGTTGAAAACTCCGCGCCGTCACTGGCGATCTCGTTCGCGAGTCTATATCCTTTCAGCTTTTCACCATTCAGGAAGAGATTCGCCCACCAGTCGAAATAGGCGGCTGCTTCAATTGTCTGCTTTTTGTCACTGACCAGAACCATGCGCGCAAAGCAGACTCCTTTGCCCCACGCGGGGCAGCGGCGGCTGAAGTCAACACCGCTCTGGTCGAACTCGCCGCAGGGATCTTCCGCAGACGATGCCACGTCTGCCCAATGCACTTTTCCGCAAAGGCCGTCATACTCGGCTCTCGGGTTAAATCCGTTTTCTGGGCCATGAATCTTTTTCATCTCTTTGAGCACCGAGTTCCCTGGTTGGCGGGAGTCGAACGTTGTGGCGAAGGGGCCGACGACCAGCCAGTTTTCTGTCGGGCACTTTTTCCAATGCGGATCAAGTTGCATGGCATAAAACCCGGCGTCTGCATGGTCGAGAATCTGGATGTTGATGCGACCTTCGGATAGCATCACATACGGGATGCAGATCGTATCCGGGCACCCCGGGTTATTGATCTGCCATTCCTGCGCAAGGGTTTTGCCGTTTAATGCGATCCGGATCTTGCCGGATGTGTACGCGATCAGTCCCAGCTTGATCGTGTATATGCCGCTGGATTTCCATGCAAAGTCGAGAGCGCCGGCGGTTTTGGCGCAGGCATAGACAGGAAGGGTGAAGCCGGGGCACCAGTCTTCCGGTTTTCGGTTTTCAGTAGTCCCGTCGGTTGCTTTTGCTGCGAGTTGTCCGGATGCGAGTAATTCACCCTCGGGAAGTTTACAGCGTCCTGCGCTGGCGACTGCCAGTACCGGTGCCGCCCCTGCTTCCAGCTTGATTTCAAACTGTCCGCCTAGCATGTTCGTCTGTGATTTCGGCATTTCGTTTAGTGCAACACGGATAACCGGTTTCACGGCAGAAGATGGGATTGGGCTTCCGTCAATATCCAGCGTGTTCGTGCGGGTAGCGGCGACCGGAAGCGACGCACCTGTTTCGAGGCAAGTGATCTCGCTTGCGTGTGATGCACCGTCTATCCGAACAGGATTTGTCATCTGATTCAGGTGCAGATAGATTTTTTCACCATGTTGCGTAACCGGCCCGCACACGTGGTTGGCTTCGGTGAAGGCTGTGCGCTGGCTGCCGTAGATTGACTCGCCGTTTTTTTTCATCCAGTCGCCGATTTCTTTTAATGTGTTTATACTCTGCTCCGGTACACTGCCGTCTGCTTTCGGGCCGATGTTCAGAAGGAGATTTCCGCCGTAACGGGCGCAGCGAATCAGGCACTGCAGGATCATTTCCGCTGATTTATAGTTGTTGTCTTTTTGGGTGTATCCCCAACTTTGGTTCATCGTCATGCACGATTCCCACAGGCGTCCTGCAGGCGGGGCGACGATTTCCTGCTCGGGTGTACTGAAATCTTCCGGCAGTTCTGAGCGGTCATTGATCATGATGTCTGGCTGCAGCGTGCGCACCATGCGGTTAAGTTCTTCTGCGCGCCAGTGCTTGGCTGCATCGCGGCCGCCGGGAACCACGCCGCCATCATACCAGAGCATGTCGATTTTACCGTAATTGGTCATCAGCTCGCGCAGTTGCTCATGGGTTTCGGTGACCATTTCTTCCCAGTCTTCAGGATCGTTAATTGGCCCAGTCAGGGTTGACTTGTGCTGCCAGTTCATAATCGAGTAATAGAGTCCGACACGGAGGCCGTGCTCTCTGCAGGCGCTAACAAATTCTGCGACAAAATCGCGCTTCGGCGCGGTATTAACCGTGTTGAACGGATTGACCTTGCTGTTATACAGGCTATAGCCGTCGTGGTGCCGCGTGGTTAGAACCGCGTATTTCATTCCGGTTTCTTTGGCGAGAATGACCCACTCTTCTGGCGAGAACTCTTTTGGCGGAAGAAACTGATCGGCATAGCGGTTATATTCTGTGACAGGGATTTTGTCCTTCCACAACGTCCATTCGCCCTGTGCTGGAATCGAGTAGATCCCCCAATGGATAAACATCCCGAATCTCGCTTCATTAAACCATGCAAACTTATTCACATTAACACCTTCCTGAAATTGAGGGGTAAAGATCTTAAAATCGATACCCCCTAAGCTTCGACTTCTACCTAGAATATACCATAAAAACCTGCTGTCAACGAATTGGAATGAAGAAATTTTCTGATGAGCGACTTTAACGGTATCAAGATAGATACATGTTTGCTGTGTTATAAAAAGAAGTCTTTCGCTTTGCTGATTGTTGAATAGGATAGAGTGGTTGTTGAATTGTATAAAAATGAAAGCGAATGGAGAGGTTGATGGCGGTTGTGCAAAAAAACGCGGTTGAGCTTCTGGCGCCTGCGGGTGATTTCACGTGTCTGCAGGCTGCGATTCAGGGCGGTGCGGATGCGGTTTACTTTGGCGTCGGTGAATTGAATATGCGCGGGGGGGGAGCCAGAAACTTCTCGGTGGATGATTTTCCTGAAATCGGTCGCCGTGCGCACGAGGCGAAGATAAAGGTTTATCTGGCGCTTAATGTGCTGGTGTTGCCGTCTGAACTCAGTCGGGTGGATGATATTCTATCAAACGCTAAAGATCATGTTGATGCGGTGATCTGCTGGGATCCGGCTGTAATAACCCGTTGCCGCGCGTATGGGATTCCGTTTCATATCTCGACACAAGCGTCGGTTGCCAATGCCGAGTCTGCGCGTTTCTATAAAGACTTGGGTGCAAAACGGATTGTTCTGGCGCGTGAATGCAGTTTGGATGATGTCCGCTCAATCCGTAGCGAAGCGGATATTCCCGTCGAGGTATTTGGTCACGGGGCAATGTGCGTAAGTGTCTCCGGACGCTGTTTTTTTTCCCAGGATGTGTTCGGTTTATCTGCTAACCGCGGCAAATGCCTGCAGAACTGTCGCCGTAAATACCGGATTACTGATAGCGAAGACGAAGGGGCTGATTTTGAACTGGGGGAAAACTATGTACTCTCAGCCAAAGATATGTGTACGTTGCCGTTTCTGGAGATGATTCTGGAGGCGGGTGTCGATGCCCTGAAGATCGAAGGGCGGGGCAGGAATGCGGAATATGTCCAGACCGTAACGCGTGCCTATCGAACGGCGATTGACGGGTGGGCTGCCGGAGCGCTTGATGATCAATTGAAAGAAAAACTGATCGCGTCGGTCAAGACGGTTTTTCATCGGGATTTCTCGTCGGGGTTTTATATGGGCGTGCCGGTCAATGAATTCGCGCAATCTTATGGCAACTGTTCCAAAACGCGCAAAGAGATTGTCGGGATCGTTGAGAACCAGTACCGCAAAGCCGGGGCTGTCGCTATTCTGGTGCAGAGCCATTCGTTCACGGTCGGCGATACCTTGATGATTCAGGGGCCGACAACGGGAGTGGTTACCTTTGCAGTTACGTCAATCCGACAGGAAGAGGATGAACTGGACACGGCGCCGCGCGGGCGGGTGACTGTTCCGCTAGACGGTGAACTGCGTGTTCGTCCAAATGATAAGGTTTTTATTCTTCAGTAAGCAGACTGAATGTGCAGTCAGCCGATCCGCGGTCGTTGTGGGGCCGATGTGATTCAGCTGTGGGTGCTGGCGTGTCCTGTTCGTGATTCGCAGACCAGCTCGTCAAGTTTCTTTAAAAGCTCAGGAAGACGGTAGGGTTTGAGGACATACCCGCTGATGCCATATTGCGCAACGGCTGCGACCAGTTGTCGATCACCCTTGGCGCTGACAATCACGCACTGGGTCAGGGCAATCGTTTCATCCTCGCGCACTCGCTTGAGCATTTCCACCCCATTCATCACAGGCATCATCAGATCCAGCGCGATGACGTCAAACGGCGTATTCTGTTTGGCCGCCATCTGAAGCATCGCTAGCCCCCTGGCACCATCGGGCGCCTCGGCAACGCTAGCGCCAAAACGGCGTAATGCACTGGCAAGCAGATTGCGCATCTGTGCTGTATCGTCAACGACAAGAATGCGGCCACCGGTCAGATGGGTGAACGGAGAGTTTAGCGGAGGGGCTTGTGTCTCAGTCGGTGCCTGCTGTGGCGCAGGGCTGATTGATGTAGTTTCACCAGCGTTTGTTACTTTGGCAGGGACTTTTCCTGTGATTTTTTCGAGAGCCTCTGCAATTGCTTGAGTAAGGTCAGGAGTATTGCCCGGATTTCCAAGTTGAGCCTCAAGTTTATCCTTCGCCTGGCGGGCGCAGGCAGGGCCGATTCCACCGAGGATATGCGCGCCCAGCATTCTCATATCCGCGCGCGAATGTCGTAATATCCCCAAAATGCGGGGCATGGCTGGCATGGCTTGCGGCCCCATCAGCGTCATGGTTTCTGCAACTCGGGTGCGCAAAGCATGGTTGGTGTCACCCAGAAATTTCGCGAGATTATCAGCGTACGGGCTCAGATCCGCATCTTTTTTCAGAAGTGATTCCAGTAGGGAAAGAATTTCATGACGGGTTGTCATGTCCTGTTTGTGGATATTGTCAATAAGATGACCAGCAGCTGATGCGGCCATGGGGCCTGTTGCCCGAAGCCGTTCAAGAATTTCTGTCCGCTGAAATCCCTTTAGATTGCGGTCAGCAAACCTCTCACCAGCTTTTTGGGCATCAGCGGCGGACTTATATGGCCAAACACGTTTGCTGGCTGAACTGTCACTGGGAGGAACCGGGTCGCTTTGATCCATTGCGTCTCCCGTTGCAAGCACAAATCACTATGCAAGTACTAGGAAATATTCTGATCACATATTTACATAATAGTGTATATAGAAGACAAAAAATTACCTTTATTGTTATTTTATAACAATCTAACTAAATATCAACCTTAATTGTAATTTTTATCGGACGCCAAAGCGAAGTCCTTAGTCTGTTCGGAAGAATTATGGTGCATTTTCCAATACAGAAATGTCACGCAGCGAAAAGAATAATATATATGATACAAATATATCATTTCAATTA
Organism: bacterium; assembly: GCA_003249795.1. Classification (GTDB taxonomy): domain Bacteria; phylum Planctomycetota; class SZUA-567; order SZUA-567; family SZUA-567; genus SZUA-567. Next base: position 7,829 of record QKHZ01000158.1, read on the forward strand.
CAGGGAATCTATGTGTTTTTGCGCAGCTTGGGCTTGTTTGTTGTCTTTTTTGATTTTGCTGATTCTTTCTTGGAATTGCTGGATTCCTCTTTGGCAGCGGATTGTTCCTTTGTTGCATTTGGTGAAGAATTCCGTGAAGGACGGGGGCGTTTGCCTTTGTTATATTGCTTGCGGGGGCTTGAGGCGGCTGCTCCCTCTTTCAGATTCCGGATCGGTGCGTTGAGGGAAAGCAGGCGGTCACGCATGATGGCGGCATCCTCAAAGCGGCGCTCTTCGGCGGCCTTTTCCATCTCTTCTTCCAGCATCCGGATTTCATCAGCTTGGTCAAGACCTTTCAGTGCTTCTCCGAGGGCGGGGATATAGACATCCAGCTCTTTTTCATCGTTGGAGAAAAATTCTTCCAGACCGGTTTCAATGCTGCGGACAACCGATTTCGGCGTGATGTTATGTTCTTTGTTGTAAGCCATCTGCATTTCTCGGCGGCGCGATGTTTCTTCCATCGTTTTGCGCATGGCATCTGTCATCCGGTCGGCGTAGAGAATGACACGGCCTTCTGTGTTTCGCGCACAGCGGCCGATGGTCTGGATCAGACTTGTCGCGCTGCGGAGAAAACCTTCTTTGTCCGCATCAAGAATTACGACAAGCGACACTTCCGGCAGGTCAAGTCCCTCACGCAGCAGGTTCACGCCGATCAGGGCATCATATTTACCCAGCCGCAGGTCTTTGAGGATTTCAACACGGTCGATGGTATGAACGTCCGAGTGCAGGTACATGGTCTTCAGGCCTTTGCGCTGGCAGTATTCATCAAGATCTTCAGCAAGCCGCTTTGTCAGGGTCGTAATCAGCGCCCGTTCATTTCGTTCGGAACGTTTTTTAATTTCACTCATAATGTCATCGACCTGTCCCTTGGTCGGGCGGATTTCAACAGGAGGGTCGACAAGGCCGGTCGGGCGGACGATGAGTTCTGTGATTGCCTCTTCACTGCGTTCAATTTCATACGCAGCAGGTGTCGCGGAGACATAGATCGTCTGAGGCTGGTTTTCTACAAACTCGTCCCACTTCATCGGACGGTTGTCAAGCGCTGACGGCAGGCGGAAGCCGTGATCGACAAGGACGCGTTTTCTGGCCTGATCTCCGTTGTACATTCCGCGGATCTGTGGCAGGGTGACGTGTGATTCGTCGACAATCAGCAACCAGTCTTTTTTCGGGAAGTAATCAAACAGGCACGCTGGTCTCTCTCCGGGGACGCGGCCGTCGAAATGGCGCGAGTAGTTTTCAATTCCCTGACAGTAACCGATCTCCTGAATCATCTCAAGATCATAGCGTGTACGGCTTTCAAGTCGCTGGGCTTCCAGCAGCTTTGCCTGTCCGCGCAGCTTTTGCAGCTCAAGTTCAAGCTCCTCTGAAATTGCAGCCATCGCACCGGGGGCGGCCTCTTCATTCAGCACAAAGTGTGTGGCCGGAAAGATCGCGAAGTGGTTGAATGTGCCTTTGACGTCGCCTGTCAGCGGTATGATCTCTTCGATCTTTTCGACCTCATCGCCGAACATTTCGATGCGGATGGCGCTTTCCATATACGCAGGCCAGATGTCGATGGCGTCGCCACGCATGCGGAATGTTCCTCGTTTAAAGTCAAAGTCGTTACGGTCATACTGCATTTTGACCAACCTCTCCAGCATCTCGTGCCGGTCAATCTCTTCGCCGACGACAAAGGGCAGGGTGATCTGGAAATATTCTTCCGGACGTCCCAAGCCATAGATGCAGCTGACGGATGCAACCACAACGACATCGGGGCGTGCAAGCAGGGCGCTGGTTGCTGACAACCGGAGCCGGTCGAGGCTCTCGTTAATCGCCGAGTCTTTTTCGATATAGACATCTGTGGCGGGAAGATACGCTTCGGGCTGATAGTAATCGTAATAAGAGACGAAGTATTCGACCGCGTTTTCAGGAAAGAACTGGCGGAATTCGGAAAAAAGCTGCGCGGTCAGGGTTTTGTTATGCGAGAGGATCAGCGTTGGCTTGCCGATTTTTTCGATTACATTTGCCATGACAAAGGTCTTGCCGCTGCCTGTAACGCCGAGAAGAGTCTGTTCACGCTGCTTGTCCTGCAGATTTTTGACAATCTGGTTGATTGCCGCCGGTTGATGGCCTGCCGGGGCAAACTCCGAATGCAATTTAAATACAGACATGACTTCTCCTGCTTTGCGCGTGCGCTATCCGGATACTCACCTGTACCAACAACAGCGCGAAAATTTCAAACATTCAATTATATCAACAAACTGCGATTTGTGGAGTCAGATTTTTCTTCGCGCGTTCAGGATGGCAGCAGAGAAGTCGAGATCGTATGGATATTATTGGTGTGCGTGCTTGGCTAGAAAACGGTCAAGGGCGTTGGCGAACTCGCGGGTATCGGCAGAGGTCGGTGATGAGGGGCCTCCTGTTACCACACCGGCAAACCTCATCTCTTCCATGAAATTTCGCATTGATAACAGTTCGCCAATATTGTCTGGTGTATATTCCTGTCCGCGCGGGTTGATCCCGTGGGCACCCGCCTCAACGATTCGGGAAGCCAGAGGAACGTCCGCTGTGATCACGAGGTCACCTTCGGAGCAGTTTTCGGCGATATAGTCGTCAGCGACATCCGGCCCCTGAGGGACAATTTCAAGGGCGATCAGGTCGCTGGGTGGGATCTGCATCGGAGCGTTTGCGACCAGCATTGTCGAGACGCCGTAACGCTCTGCTGCGCAGAAGAGAATATTTTTTACTTCAGATGGGCATGCGTCAGCATCAATCCAGATTATCATCGTCTGAGCTCATTTCTGTCCTAATGTTTGGATGAACCGGGGATTGGATGAACCGGTTTGTTCAGTGGCGGCTCAGGAATTGTGGCGCCGGTCAGGTAAAGCAGCCCTGCGCACGCCAGAAAGAAAAAGTAAACCGTCGCATAGCGCGGGACATAGGGATTCGCCATGCTGCAGATCAGCGCGTGCAGCAGGACAAAGATTAGCGGCACTAGAATCAGAATTGTGTTTTCCCTTGTGAACTTTCCGCCGATTCCCCGCAGCAGCCAGATCAGAAGAGCAAGCCCGTAGATGCCCGTGAAAATGAAATTCTCAGGACGGCCGCCTTCGCCCTCCGCGCCTTTTGTAAACGGATTGATTGCGTAATCTTTGAGTGTTCTCAATGTATATTCGATATTGCCGCGGATGTTTGACCGGAACGCAATGCCTCTAGCTTCACTGAGCAGACGCAGGCTGTTTTTTTCGTCCGGTTTGGTTCCGTGAATCTCTTGCATCAACTCATCCAGACGCCCGGGGATGACGCGGTAATAGTAGCCGCCGTCAACGGAGTGGTCGCCTGCATTCCATTTTGTTAGACGCTGTTTTTCTTTTTCAGAAAACTCGGTCAGAAGGTGTTTAAATACTTCCGGCTCGGAGCCGAAGTCAGTAATCTGGTCGACACGCGCAAGCGGGATGATCCGGCCGCTGGTGTTCCAGATCCCTCGCGCGGAGAAGCCGACAAATTCGTTTACCTTTGCGTTGTAGCTTAGCCATGCGCCCATCGGCAAAATCAGGCACACACAAAAAAGGATGATTTTCATGGGTCTGCCGTTTTCGAGTCTCCACAGCATCCAGAACCCGCCGACGGCTGTTAAGCCCCACAGCGGAAGTGTCGCCTCGCGCGTAATGACGAGGAAAGAGGCCAGAAATCCCAGCGCAGGCAACCATGTCCGCTTGGTGTCTTTCAGGACAAGGACAAGCAGTGCCAGCCAAATAGTAATCTCTAGTCTTGTCAAACCTTCAGATAACACCGAGCGTACAATGCGGTTATTATAGTCGTCGAGAATAAACGGAATAAAAAGCAGAAGGCTCCAGAGGCCGGCACGTCGGTACGCAAAAATTACAAGTAAGAGAACGGCTTGTACGCAGAGCAATGTCGTAATATTAACGGAGCGGCACGCGAGTTTGGACACTTCTTTTTCGTTGTGGATATAAATTGTGTCTTTGGCGTGTGATGTAAATAAAGCCACCCCAAGATTAAATGCCCGGGTTGCTGGCGCTCGCCACGGGTCGAAATGGACTTTGCCGGTGTCTCTATATTCGTAGCCGACCTGCAGATAGTTGTATGAGTCTGACTTCATCAGGATCGGGTGCTTTTGCAGGGAGAAGAAAATCGCTCCAGCTCCGAGAAAACAACCGAAGATAAACCAGGTCAACCGGGGTGAATGCATGTATCGTCCTTTTGCCGTTATATTCATCAATGTTATGGGCAAACGGCTTTAGAATCGCTTCGGTTGCCGTATATTCAGACCGTTCCCTTTGTCGCTGCCCATTGTCATGTACGGGCACATCATAAAGGCTACCCTTAGAATGGGTCAAGGGTTGGCGTATTTAAAATTTCTCCGATTTTGCCGTTTTATTGGACTTGCATTATCTGTAAAATAATATGAAAGGGGAGAGGGAGGAAAATATGCTGAGGCAGTTCCGCAAACTATTGGGCAAATGTTCAT
>QKHZ01000169.1 GCA_003249795.1 bacterium
TACCAACCGCTATATTATTATATAACCCATTGATACATCAAAATCTTTGGAGATCACTGTTGAGCGAAACACAAAAGTATACACTACTTCTTGTTGAAGATGATCCGGACGTGCGCAAGCTCCTGAACATCCGGTTGCAAACACCTGAAATAACGTGCGTTGGCTTTGATCGCGGTGCTGATGCGCTTACGTGGCTGCAAGAAAATATACCAGACCTGATTATCCTTGATTACTTGCTCGGAGATATGCAGGGATCTGAGTTTCTCGAGACGCTACATAAACGCAATGTCCAGATTCCGTTCATTGTTACCACCGGTCATGGTGACGAAAACATCGCTGTGAATATGATGAAACTGGGAGCATGGGACTATGTTCCGAAAGACTTCAACTTTATCCCGCATCTCTACTCAAGTGTGACGCAGTTCCTCAAGTTTATCGAGATAAAAACCCAACGGGATAAAATACAAGAGCAGGCCGAGAGATCAGACCATCGCTTTAAGAGCCTCTTCAACCACGCACATGAGGCGATCATCCTCATGGAGCCCGGAACCGGTAAAATTCTGGATGCCAATCAGGCCGCGACAAATATTTACGGTTACACACGAGAAGAACTGACGCAATTCCGGATGCAGGATCTTCTGGCAGAACCTGGAAAACTCAATATCCAGCCCACATTACCCGGCATGGAAAACCATAACATATACAGACTCAGCCAGCGCCATCAAAAAGGACATTCATTCCCAATTGAACTCAAAGGTGCCGAGATCCCCGATGCAAACGGCCATCAGGTTTATGTCCTCTACATCCATGACATGTCCGAACACGACCAGCTGCAGTCGGCACTCAACCAGTCACAGAAGATGGAAGCCATCGGCCAGCTTGCAGGAGGTGTGGCCCACGACTTCAACAACCAACTCACCGGTATCATGGGCTATGTCGAGCTGATGCAGGGCAAGGTCAAAGAGGATGAACGGCTGTCGCGCTATGTTGCCACAATTCAAAAGTCATGTAAAGCAGCAGCCCGACTGACCCAGCAGCTTCTCGTCTTTGCCCGCAAAAGCCACTTCACCGCCGCACCGGTTGATATCCACCACGTTTTGCAGGATGTTTCGCAGATCCTTGAACACAGCATCGACAAACGTATTACGATCCGGCAGGAGCTCAAGACAAAACGGGCAATCGCGATGGGTGACTCTTCCCAACTGCAAAACGCGTTCCTGAATCTGGCCATCAATGCACGCGACGCACTCCCCGACGGTGGCGAAATTGTTCTCTCCACAGAAATACGGCATTTGAATGATGCCGAATGCCTGAGGATGCCGTTTGAGATCGGCCCCGGCGATTACCTGATGGTCTCGGTCACCGACAACGGCATCGGAATGGATGAAGAAACCCAGCAACGCTGCTTCGAACCATTCTACACAACAAAACCTTCCGGCGTTGGCACCGGAATGGGACTTGCGGGCGTTTATCGAACGATCAAAGACCACGGCGGGGCGATCCAAGTGACAAGCACACAGGGAACCGGTACGACGATCACACTGATGCTGCCGCAAAGCGCCGGCAGCCGCCCGTCTGTCTTTGAATCCGGACCCGAACAGCCCAAACACGGCGTAGGCAAAGTGCTTGTCGTTGACGACGAGGAAACCATCCGCAACCTCACCGAAGAAATGCTGGAAGAACTCGGCTACCACGTTATCACCTGCTGCGACGGGCTTGAAGCAATCGAGGCATATAAAAGCCACGCGATCGACTTGATCGTTCTGGACATGGTCATGCCGCGGATGTCAGGCCTGGATACTTTCCGCAAACTGCGCCAGATCAATCCGGAAGCGAAGATTATCATCGTCTCAGGATTCACTGCCGATGAACATGCACAGACTGTCCTGAATGAGGGGGCACTGGCATTTCTTCAAAAACCATTCAGTGAAGTCGAGATCGCCCGCGCTGCGGCAACAGCACTCGGATTTGACTGAAACCAAAGCCGATTTCTTCGCAGGCTTGTTACACATAAGCCTTCGTTAGATAACTGCGCGGACTGTCTCTTTTGCATCCGTACCGCTTTGTTTTATCACTTGTGTCCCATTCAAGCCCCATAACACTCTCGAAAATAACAGGATAAAGCACTTCTACTCATTCAAATCCGGCTTTTTGATTTGCCGATTTGATCCGCAACCGTATACTGTGTAGTCTTACGGTTTATTTGAAAAAACGAGGCCGTAATCTGGAAAAGCCGAAAACGGCTGGAGGAAACCTATGGGACACGAAACGCTGCTGCGACGCGAGGACACGGTTCTGGTTGTTGTCGACGTGCAGGAACGCCTGCTTCCTGCGATGGATCACTCCGAAGAAGTTTTAAACAGGTGCGTACGTCTTGTACAGGCGGCAAAACTGCTGCAAATTCCGGTTCTGGTCACAGAGCAGTACCCGAAAGGGTTAGGGCCAACCGTCCCGGCACTAAAAGACGCACTTGGCGGCATTGCGCCGGTTGAAAAGCTCAGCTTTTCCTGCACCGGAGCGGACGCATTTTTAGACAAACTTGAAGAGCTTGACCATGATCAGGTTTTGCTCTGCGGCATCGAAACCCATGTGTGCGTTCTGCAAACAGCACTCGATCTGCTCGACCAGGGCATTCAGGTGCATGTGGCAGAAGACGCCGTCAGCTCAAGAGCGCCGGAAAACCGCGCGAATGCATTAGAGCGGATGCGGCGCGAAGGTGTTGTCATCAGCAATACCGAAAGCGCGCTGTTTGAGTGGCTGCGTGTTGCCGGAAGTGAAGAATTCAAGGCAATCAGCCGTCTGGTTCGCTAAGAAGCTGCTTGCGTAAAGCTGAATAAGCAAAACGGATCTATAAAAATGGCACAGGAACTTGAGTGCAAAATCCCGATTGAAGACTGCGTTGCGATGGCGGAAAAGATTCTTGCCCTCGGTGGTATCGATGAGGGACAGGTCTTCGAGCGCAACTGGGTTTTCGATACGCCGCAACGCTCGCTTCTGGCGGACAAAAAACTGCTGCGCCTGCGCACGGTCGACAATATGCCCGGAGGCCTGGTGACGGTCAAGGGAGTGCCGGTTCATGCAAAGTTCAAATCGCGCGAAGAGATCGAGTACCGCGTCGATGATATCGAAGCTTTTGCGCGATCACTGTTGACGCTGGGTTATGAGCGTTCCTGGTACTATGAAAAACGGCGCTGGACATGGAGTTATCTCGGGTGTGAAGTCATGCTCGACGACCTGCCGTGTCTTGGCGCATTTATCGAGGTGGAAGCTGTACGTGACGAGATGATCCGCGGTGTGCTGGAAAACCTCGGGGTCAACCCCGAAGACCACACCCCGCTCAGTTATCGCGGCCTGTACGAGAAGTTCTGCACTGAGCATCACATCGCAATGGGTTCGCTTCGCTATGCAGGTTCTGCAGGCTCGGCGATCCTCACGCCGGATCAGGCCGTCCACCCGGGCTTTGCGGGAATGCAGCCGAAATCCGTTCAGTCCTCTGGAGCAGACACACCCGATAAAAAATCCTGACTTGTTGAATACTGGATACGGCCGCGCCATTGAGTACATGAGCGGTCGCAGATTGAAACTGGCGGCAAGGGCCGCAGGAGTAGCGGTGCAATGACATTAATTGATAAGGCTCGCGCAGGGCAGAGTGACCCGCGCATCGAAAAAACAGCAATCGAAGAAAACGTATCGCCCTCGGTTTTGATCGAAGGGTTGAAAAACGGAACCATCGCCATTCCATGGGCAGACGGGCATGAACTGAAACACGCCTGCGCGGTTGGTGACGGACTGACTGTCAAAGTCAACGCGAACTTCGGCACCTCTCCTGACAAGAGCGATCTGACCGGTGAGATGGAAAAAATGAACCGCGCGATTGCCGCAGGAGCGGATGCGGTGATGGATCTATCCACAGGCGGCGACCTGCGCGCCATCCGCAAAGAGATCCGCGACGCCTGCACGGTTTCGCTTGGAAGCGTCCCGCTCTATGAAGCCGGCCATATGGCCATCAGCCGCGGCGAGCCGTTCAAGAAAATGACTCCGGCCGATATGCTCGAAGCTGTGCGCCTGCATGTGGAAGACGGCGTCGACTTTGTGACTGTCCACTGCGGACTGACCCAGCGGGCGATTTCTTATTTGAAAGAAAATCGTCGTCTCTGCGGCGTTGTCAGCCGTGGCGGGTCGCTTGTCGCCAACTGGATGGTCGCCAACAACCGCGAGAATCCGCTGTATGAACATTTCGATGAAGTCATCGATATGTGCCGCGAAAAAGACTGCACGCTCTCCCTCGGTGACGCGCTTCGTCCGGGAGCTCTGGCTGACGCAGGTGACCGCGCCCAGATTGAAGAGCTGTACACGCTGGGCGACTTGGCAAAACGCGCCCTCGCTAAAGGCGTACAGGTCATGATCGAAGGCCCCGGACACGTGCCCTACCACCAGATCGCTGCGCAGATGCAGATGGAAAAACGCGCCTGTAATGGTGCGCCGTTCTATGTTCTTGGCCCGCTTGTTACTGACATTGCTCCCGGTTACGACCACATCGGCTGCGCGATCGGCGGAACGCTGGCGGCAACAAACGGGGCAAACTTCCTCTGCTATGTAACGCCTGCCGAGCACCTGCGCCTGCCGGACTCGCAGGACGTACATGACGGGGTGATGGCTGCGCGCATTGCCGCCCACGCTGCTGACATCGCTAACGGCATCCCCGGTGCACGCGATTGGGACGACAAGATGAGCCGGGCACGCAAAGCACGCGATTGGGACACGATGCTGCAACTGGCGATCGATCCGGAACTGGCAAAACGCTCCCGCGCCAAAGCCATGCCGAAAGACTCAGATGTCTGCTCGATGTGCGGCGAATTCTGCGCTCTTCGCGGCGAAGATTATCTCTAACTCTACCACAACAAGCATGTTTTGCTCAATCACTTGAAGCAGGCAGTATCAGTTTACCCGCAGATTGCGACCAATTCAGATTCACATAAATCGGCATCGTCAGACAGGCGGTGCCGTTTTCTTTTCTCCTGCTCCCGCCCCTTTTTCGGCAATTCATCTTTACCTAACACGCACCAACCAACTTTAATCGGATATTTTGCCGTCTCCGCGGATTCATGATTTTCACTAAAACACAACCACTTATGCTGCATAATGTTTTGTTTTATTTTAACCTTTCGGTTTTAATCAAAAATAGCGGCAGAATTATCATGTAAACTATATCCGATTGGTTAAAAAATCGGTGTAAACCGAGACATTCAACCGCCAGAGCAACCACAGGAAAAACGATGTCCGCAAACGATGCTCTCAGGAAAATAGCCGAACACCAGTACGGATACTTTTCCGCCCGACAGGCGGTTGCATCCGGCTATACGAAAGAATCGCAATGCTATCACGCAAAATGCGGCAACTGGCAGAAATTTGACCGCGGTATCTTCCGGTTAAAAGGATATACTGACTCACTGGAGAGCGAATTCGCCAAGTGGACGCTGTGGATGATCGGCAAAAGCCAGCAGAAACGGGCCGTCATCAGCCACGCCAGTGCGCTTGCGTATTATGGCCTCGGCGACTCGAACCTGCCAGAAGTCGAAATGACGGTTCCACCCAAACAACGGATGCACAAGCAGGCACCTGCCGAGTGCGTTGTCCATCGCGATGAAATTGAATGGGGCAGCTTTACAGAAAAAGATAGCTTCAGCGTCACGACACCGCTGCGAACATTGCAGGATATGAAGCCGGATCTGATCCTGAACCGCAAGTGGCTGCAGACAGTCGCGCTTGCACGGGAAAATGAGCTGCTGGATGAAGAGTCCGCACGGGTACTGCTCTCGGAGATTCCGGGGTATGCCATCACAGAAGACGAAACAAACAAACTGATCGCGGCAGGGAAAGGCAGACAAATGACGGCAGAGCGCTATCAACCCGACCTTACAGCAGTCACTGCGAGAGAGACGGATATCGAAAAAACATCCCCAAGCCAGCCGTTGTTCACCCCGCGCCGGGTCAGCCGCCAAGGATGGATCGGCAGCCGCTCGGGGTTTACGCTGGTCGAACTTCTGGTTGTCATCGCGATCATCGCGATCCTTGCGGCCATGCTGATGCCGGCGCTGTCGAAATCAATCGCCATTGCCCGTCAGACCGCCTGCATGAACAATCTGAAACAGATCTATACCGGCGGGGTAATCCCTTACTCGCTGGAAAACGATGACTTTCTGGTCACCGTCTGCCAAGGCAGCTCTCTAACTCCATGGTCGTATTGGACACGTTCCTTAAGCGGCTATCTCGGAGTTGCCTCGAATACGGGCGACTCGGCTACATTAATCAAAACCGTTTATATCTGCCCGTCTGACGATGAAGTCACTGCCGTATCGACAGCGCAGGCAATCCTCTGGGCACCAACAAGCTACGCGACTAACCGCGTGAATTTTGACTCCGCAAATTATAAGCCGTTTTACCGAATGCGAAATATCAGACAAGCCGATAAGGCATCATACTTCATGGGAGCAAAAGAAAACGGATATGGTGCCTGGAATAATGCAAGTTACTGGCACCCGATGATCACAGACTTCCATCTTGGCAAAACAAACATTCTGTTTGTCGACGGGCATGTACGCGCCTATGATAAGGAAGACGCGCTCAATGCGGATCCTTCGCCATACGGGCCGGTCTGCAACTGGTATGTCTATCTTGGATGCCAGTATTAACCGGATACAGCAGTTTCTGAATACTTGAATTAACTTTATCTTTATCGTTGACGAGGAGAACCGATGCGGCGTGGTATCGGCATGTTGTATGCTGTCTTTTATTTCGCAGCCATCGTCAGGTTCGCATCTGTAGACGTGTCTGCGGAAGAGACAACTGTAGCACAGGAAGAAAAAACCATCGCGACCGATCGACCGGCGCAAATTGCAAAGCCCGTCTGGGATCTGGACTTCTCGCGCTCAAGTGTCGGTGTATTATCCAACCATGCTTCCCAACAGACGCCGACGGCTCTCATCGCAACCCACACGATCTACGGACGGCTGCGAGGAGACAGCGCTATCGAACAGCGGAATATCCGCTATGCAGGCGAAGCCGTCGGACGCGATGGAACTCTCTCTGCGCTTCGCACCGGCAACAGCGGCGAAGAAATTCGCTATCTCAATCACCCTTTCAGAGTCAACAAAGCCTTCACCATCGAAACATGGGTTTTTATTTATGATACTGCTCAATATTTCCACGGGCCACTCATGGGCATTGCAAACGGACCCGCCTACGGCCACGGGATGAGCGTCATCTTCCAGAAAGCAAAATGGTCAACAAACGGGTGGCTGGAACTGCGCTGGGGAACTGGCATTAAATCAGACGTATTCTGGCACAAAGGCTTCGCCCCTGCGATGTGGCACCACGTTGCCATTACATATGACGGATCGGCAGTCAGCCTGTTTATTGACGGAAAACTCTCATCCAGGAATGAAAGCGTCATCTCATTTTCCGACGAGGCAAACGCGCTGGAAGTAAACTGTAACGCCCACAGGTTATTTCCCAACTCGCCGCCGCCGCTTGATTTTAAAACAGACAAGCTGTGCATCTATCCGGCGGCGCTAAGTGCAAGTGATATTACATCAATTTATGCAAATGAAAAGCCGGAAGAAAAAGACGTTCAGAACGCGCAACAAGTTGAAGACCAACTGACCGCGATGCGACTTACACTACCAACACAGACAAGCGGGTATTTCCGCGTCGGACAACCGATCCCTGTGCTGTTTGACCAGACACCGCTAGCGGACGAACTTGTCATCAATGACCACACCTATCCAGTACAGATGACGCTGCAGGCACCGGCAGGCACACAACCAACCCTACAGTTTTCCGAACCCGGATTTCACGCGATTCACCTTGCACTGCATAAAGACGGGAGTGTGATCAAGCAGGCGGATTTTCCTATCGCAATCGTTCCGTTCGAAACGACAGATTCAAAAATCGGCGCAAATGAAATCTGCGAAACCCAACCGGAAGTCGTGTCACTCGGTGTCAGACTCGGTCGTGTGATTGCCGACTGGAACCGGATCGAAAACCGCAAAGGCGAATATGACTGGGGACGCCTCGACGGGATTATCAAGCGGAACCAAACGCTTCATATTGAAACGATCCTGTGTTTTACCGGCCGCCCCCGCTGGATGAAATGCACGAACGGCTCTGCAAACGTGCCGCAAGACATGAACGCCTACCGCAAGCTCTGGCGAATGCTGACAAACCGGTATGACGGCATCACCCTTTTTGAAGTGTGGAATGCAGATGTGCCGCCGCATTGCCTGCAGGGAAGTTTTGAGCAAAAGCTGAACGACTATACCATTCTGCTGCAAGCAGCGTCTGAAGTCATCCGCGAGGAGATTCCGAACGCAAAGATTCTTGCTGGACGGATCGACTTGTCTGACGGTCTGCAACTCGCTCCGGCGCTCAATCAATCCGCTGCTGCTTATTATGATATTTTCTCAGTGAGAAAATTCTCAGACGTTCCGTTTGCCACCGGAACCAGCCAACGGGATATCGCAAACGACTGGGCATCAAGTATTCTCAGCGCTGCAGGAAATCCGGTCTGGAACACGGCAGGCGGTGTCAGGCAAATGCCGCACCAGACGCTGCTTCCTGCACCCGAAGACGGACGAAGTGCAATGATACAAAAATCGTGGCCGATGTTGATGGTTGACGAACACACCGCTGCAGATTTTCTCATCCGCGATCTTGCGCTGCAACTCTCCGCCGGAATCGAACACGTTATCCTGCAGGAAGGCCCCTCGCTTTACGGCAATACTGACAGTGTAGCAACAGGCTTGCCGTCACTGCAAGGACAGGCACTTGCGGTATTCAACAGCCTGATCAGGAACGACACGATACTCACACGGGTTCAGGGAGTTGAAAACAACGTCGCGATTATCCGCTTTACACCACAGAATGATACACACGAAAAAAAAGGCGCGATCCTTTTTTCATTGAGTGGTGTGCAACAGATTCAGCTTGATCAACTGCCTGCCACCCTCGCAAACAACAAGCGCCTTGACTTGTATGGAAAAACAATCACCCCTGCATCCACAGCCGATAATAAAATTACACTGACTGAAACACCGGTCTATTTTATTGAATAACGATTATCACCTTTTCAACAACATCCCAAACGGAGGATTCGTATGAAAGCGACAAAACATTTCCTGTTCCTCATCGCCTGCCTACTGCTGCCTGTATGCGCGCGCGCGACAGACGATGACGCAGAGCTTCAGAAAAAACAGCAAACCTCATTTCAAACATACAAAGAGATGATGAAAAAAGATCCGTCTTTGATCCGACTTTATACGTTTGAAGAAGGTCAGGGCGAAAAGATTGCTAACCACGTCCAGCTTGATGCGGTTCAGATTGCCCTCACCGGCGGCCCGCTCGGATCGTTGACAATTCAGCGTTTCAGCCCGTATGGGGCAATGGGCGACCACAGCTATCCCGACACCATTAACCCTGCATGGACACAAGGCCGGTGGCCGTGGAAAGCGGCTCTCACCAGCGGCGTGGACTCCGCAAACGTTGCTTGGGGAGCGACAAAAATCTACCGTAGCGGCATCACCGGCGCCGAGTTCGCTGAGGGCGGATCATTCTGCGGATGGGTGCGTCCGCACACAAGCGACGTAGAAGAAGAACTCTGCAATCTCATCACACTGGGCGACGGATGGGGACAGGGATTTGTCCTGTTTTATCAGAAAGCGAAGTGGGCGAAACAGGGACGGCTTACACTCAAGATCGCAGGGGAAAAAGAAACCGAAACGATCCGGACATCTGTTGCTGCAAACGAATTCACCCCCGGCGTGTGGCACCACGTTGCATTCACCATCGGACACGGAAAAGTTTCGCTCTATGTTGACGGAAGTCTTGCCGAAGAAAAAGAGTTTGCCGCCACTCTCATTCCAACCGAGTATAAAGACTATCCCCTCGTCGGCCCATTCTATGAAAACAGTTCACCAACACGTTTCGGCTCGTTCCTGATGATCGCGAACAATCCGCAGAGACAAAACACTATAACCGCACGGTTTGATATCGGAGAGTTGTCCATTTACAATCGCACCCTTGCAGCCAATGAAATCAGCAATCAATATGATGCAGGAAAACCCGCCGACACCGCAGTGCAACAACTTGCCACCTATAACAAACTGCAAGAAGAAAAAGCGTTCCTTGATAAAATCTCAATGAGTGTCCCGGTCGAAAGCGATGGTTATTTCCGGATTGATGAACCGGTCGTCGCCACAATCAGTGCGGACACAGAAATTCAAAACAAAATCCAGGGGTCGATCAAGGCTATCTTCCAAATCGAAACGCTTTACGGCAAACCTGTGCAGACGATTGAAAAGACATTTACGCCATCAACGCCACTCATCGAAAAACTGTCTTTCCCCGCATGCGACATCTATTATCTCGACATGACGCTGTACAACCCCGACGGATCGGTGCTGAAACAACTGGATGAAAAATACTGCATCGGGATCGTTCCACCTGCGCCCAAAGAATTGTCCGCAGACAACCCGATCGCATACTGGGCAGACACAGAAAGCGACTTCTGCTACGACGCACCGGTCCGCCGCCTCAGTTGCTATTCCTTCGACTCATTCAAAGAAAAGTTCTACGACCCCTATATGAAAAGGATTCCGAACTTCCGTGGCTACATCTGGTTCGGCGGCCACATTTCTTTGAAACCTGAAGACAAGGAATTCAACCGGAAACTGTTTGAAGAGTTCGCAGAATTTGTCAAAGACGACACCCATATTTTCGGAATCGAATTGACAAGCGAACCGCATACGACTGACATCCCCGCTTATGTCGAGATGCTGCGAATGGCTAAAGAGATTATCGGCAAAAATCGCCCCGACATTTTGTTCTTCCCTCCCGGCGGAGCGCCTCCGTCGATCCCGATGATCGCGGAAATCCTAAAACAGGGCGGCATCAAGTACGTTGACGGCGTTTCGTACCACCCCTACAGCGCTAACCCCATCGCCTCGCACTTATGGGATAATCCGACAATCCGGTTGAAAGAGGTTACTGCAAATTATCCGGACAAAAAGCTGTCCCTGTGGAACACCGAAAGCGGACTCTGCAGCCTGCCGCGCATCAACTACCGCCCGATGACGCGCAAGGATGCACACGCCGCACGTATGCCCTCAGGCGAAGTCCACGGACACCAGTTCTTTCACTATTTCATCAGCTTGCGCCCGGAAAACGAAGCGGCGGCGATGCAATGCCACGATGCGCTGTTAAAGCTGCTGGATGGATATAAAATCTACACCCTCTGCCAAAATCCGGATCTCGACGGCAATCCCGGTATGCGCGGCATTGCGCTAACGGCTCTGGCTGGACAAATCCTGAATACGCAGAAATCAGTTACGCAGTTGAAACTATCCAGCGTCGAGAACATGTGCCTGCTGATCAAAAACGCAGACAACAGTACTACCGCCGCTCTTTTCAGTATGGATCCGGCGACCGTCAACTTCAAGGTCGCACCAAACGCTACGTTCAAGACAATGGACATGCTCGGAAACTACAGCAGCATCAATGCGACCGACGCAGGGCTTCTTACAATCGAGATCAGCAAGCATCCATTTTACATCTTCAACATTCCGGATTCGCTTCAGGAAGTCGTTCCGCTGAAGCTGTCGGTCCCGGAAGAGCTTCCGGAAAACCGCATCCTGCGCGGCAACCTGACAGTAACCAATCCATTCCCCACGCCGTTGTCAGGAACACTGCGCGCAACCGAGATCCGTGGCGCGAATATCAGCTTATCCAAAACGAAACTCACACTTGAACCGGGCAAGGTGGAAAATATCGAAGTGGTTTTGCAGGCTGAGTTTTTAAAGCGCCGTCCGTACCTTCTAGCCATCGACTGGAAAAACAAGTCAGGCAAAAACATTTCCTCTACGCAAAGCATTTTCGTCTCAAAAGGCGTACTGCAACTGATGCCGCAATTGAAACAAGCTGTCAATCTTGACGGCAATGACGCGGAATGGGCCGGTGTACCGGAAGCATTCTGCGACGATGCCGATAGCGTCGTCCATGGCAAACCCAACTACGCCGAGATGTGGGTGCCGCAATGGACAGGCAAAGACGATCTGGCCGTTTCGATCAAAACCGCATGGCGTAAAAACGACGGTATCTACTTCTTCCTCCGCGTCAAGGACAATGTCGTGCTGCCCGCACCGTCAGACAAAACAGGGATCGCTTTCAAATATGACTGCCTTGAGTTCTTTATCGATACGCGTTCAGCAAATGAACTCGGAACCGTTCTCACCCCCGGCGCGGATCAGGTTGTCGTCATGCCAAAAGCTACTGGCACGGCTGAAACCTGTGCACTGTGGTACGCCAAGAAAGACAACTCCCACGTCACGGTTCAGTGTGTCGGACGCAAGACAACTGACGGCTATGTAATTGAGGGCAAAGTCGCGCCGAATGACAAAAGCGACTTCCGCGTCGCCGCAGGCAGCCAGCTGATGATGGACTTCCTCATCGACGACACCGACAGCCTCGACGAAAAGCTGCTACGAAAATCCGCAATGGCGCTGCATGGCGGAATGAATAACAGTATAAACTCCAATATCTGGGGACGGTACGAACTTTCACTGGATGAAAAATAGGGACCGGCCTGATATTCGCAGTTACGATACGCCATCAAGGGCTTTCTCCGAGCGGGAAAGCCCTTTTTTCGTCTCCTAACCATTGCACAGTGCAGTGGATGTAGAATTGCACGGCTGTTTTGGTGGATTTTACATCTTTTTCAGGGATAATAGCAACAGTTGACCGTTATTTTCCAGCACACGCGTGCTGATGATACAAATAGGAATCCGAATGGAACGCATCCTGACTGTTATTCAAATCTGCCTGCCGGTGTTTGCCGTAATCGCACTGGGCAAATGGCTCTCTCGCCGCGGCACCATGACCGAAGTCCACCGCGAGTTTATCCTGACCATTGTCTATTGGCTTGCGTTGCCGGCACTCCTGTTTCCGGCTTTAGCCAAGCAGGACGTCACCAGCCTCGGCGATACCGGATTTCTGATCGGCGCAACGGTTCCGATCCTGATCATTGTAGTTGTATATGCGCTACTCGCAAGGCTCATGGGCTTTCGCGGTGCATTTGCGGCAGCGATTGTCATCTGTACATTCTGGGCAAACACCGCGTACATGGGTTTCCCCTTTGCGCAAAACGCCTTTGGTGACATAGGGTTTCAAGCGGCTGCACAATTTAATTCCATCGGGATGATCATGATGGTTACTCTCGGCTTTCTCACTATTGGCGTCTATACCGGCGGCGCGGAAGGGAAAGGCATCGTTGCCAGCCTGTGGGGCGCAATCCGCAAAGCCTTTTCCAACCCGATCATTCTCTCGTCGCTGCTTGGCATCTTGTTGTCGGTGATTGTTCACTTCTGCAAACTCCCCGATGGCGGCAGCCGGATTCCTGCAGCCGTTTTCCATATCGCCCGACTTGTCGACGGCATCCTGCACCTGATCGGGACGATGGGCCTGCCGCTGGCGCTGATTGCACTGGGCGGCGCTCTGCACTGGAAAGCGCTCAGCGGGAACCTGTCGACACTGGTTCTCGTTGTTGCGGGAAAAATGATTTTTGAGCCCCTGATCGCGTTTTTGATCTTCCGCTACGGTTTTCCGGCAACACCTGCGCACGTGCAGGGGGTCGTCGTTCTGATCACCGGAATGCCGACAGCGATTGTCGCGTACGTGGTCAGCCGCCAGATCGGGGTTGAAGACGGCTTTGTGGGCGCGATTGTCGTCATTTCGACCGTCATCAGCACGATTACGATCCCGATTTGGGTCTATCTCGTCATTTGACACCCTCACCCCTTACGACAGCGTAAATTCGCAAATCCAAGCAATCGGCCATGTTTGGATTTGGTGAGGATTTTCGCTATCTGCAGGGATTTCTTGACAAAACAGGTGTTCAGGCAGATACTTTTGCTTCGTACCTGTCATTTGAAATCGCCGGATCCGGATTGCCGCTGCCCTGAAGCACAATCCACCCGCTTTCTGTCTGCGGAAACGCTTGCAAAACATGCGGCTCTTCCGGCGAGTGCCTGACAGGAAAACATTCAGGCAAAAGGAACAATCAATGACCATTACGCATTACGGTTTCAAGGAAATCGCCATCTCCTTCCTTTTATTGGGACTGATGACATTCGGTTTCTGCATGGTCGCGGTGAAAGTGCATCCGGCGTTTTATGCCGGCGCGGTCTGCACGGCGATCGTCTTTCTGTGGGTGCTGTCATTTTTTCGCAACCCCACCCGCACAATCCCGCAGGACGCAGACAGCTTCGTCAGCCCCGCAGACGGGGTCGTCACCCACATCGAGGAAGTTGACGAGCCGGACTTTATCGGCGGGCGTGCTTTGCGCGTAAGCATCTTCCTCAGTATCTTCAACGTTCACCTCAACCGCACGCCGCTGGCGGGCAAAGTCGCGTACAAGCAATATAAAAAAGGCGAGTTTGTCAACGCCATGCGCGGCGACTCGGGACATCTGAACGAACGCACAGACCTCGGCATCATCCCTGACGACAGCCGCGTGGACAAGCTCATGATCCGGCAGATCGCAGGACTTATCGCACGCCGCATCGTCTGCGACACAGAGATTGGAAACACACTGCAAAAAGGTGAAATCTACGGGATGATCAAATTCAGCTCCCGCACGGAAATCTATCTGCCTGCCGACACCAAGCTTTCTCTCAACGTCAAAATCGGCGATCCGGTACAAGCCGGCAGCACAATTCTGGGAGTCCTTTCATGAGACGCGTTTCCTTGCTTCCGAGCCTGCTGACACTAGGCAACTTCGTCAGCGGCTTCTGCTCGATCGTCCTCTGCGCGCAATCGATCTACAAATTCTGTCTTGCGCAAAACATCATCGATGCCGCGCCTCTTCTGGCACAAAGCGACGCATTATTCCGCTACGCGTGTCTGGCGATCTTTGCGGGAATGGCATTCGACGTCCTCGACGGACGCGTCGCGCGGATGACCGGATCTGCCAGCCGTTTCGGTGGTGAGCTTGACAGCCTCGCCGACTGCTGCTCGTTCGGGATTGCTCCGGCGATGCTGGCGGCAACGCTCTGGATCCGCGTGCAACCCGATACCGCGCAGTGGTGGAGTTATGTCGTTGTCTGCGGTATCGTCTTCGCCGCCTGCGCGGTTGTGCGGCTTGCGCGTTACAATGTCGAGATGGAAACGACAAAGAAAAATTACTTCGCCGGTCTTCCAAGTCCTGGCGCTGCAGGAGCCATCGCGTCTCTCATCGTCGTCGCCCAGCAGTCGTACATGGCCGACCTCTATCACACTGCGTACGGGGCGGCACTTAAAATCGCCCCTTTTATTCCAAATAACCCGAAGGTGCATGTCATGTACTTACTTGCAACGTACATGCTGATCATCGGGCTTCTGATGGTCTCGCGCTACCGGTTCATGCACGTTGCCAACAAAATGCTCTCCGGCCGCAAGAAAGTCACCTCGCTTGTTGCGGCAATTTTCCTGATCGCGCTACTGTTCCAGTATCCGGAAGAAGTCCTCTTTGCCGCGTTTAACGGCTATGTTCTCTTCAGCCTGATTGCAAACATCCGTAAACCCGTAGCACCTGCTACCGCAGGAGTAGACGCTGCAAACACCTCTGCCGATCACGATGATGACGACGATGGGGAACACGAGAAATGAGCTGGTACGCGGAAGGCCTCAAATTCGGATGCACCGGTTGCGGTGAATGTTGCCGGGGACCGAGCGGTTACGTCTGGGTTGGGATGAACGACATCGAAACCATGGCCGAAGCAATGAAAATGTCACTCGACGGATTTGGCAGAAAATATCTCCGCCGCTGCGGAACACGCATGGCGCTTGTCGATGGTCCTGACGGCAACTGCATCTTTCTCAACAACGGCAAATGCAAACTGTACGATGCGCGCCCCATCCAATGCAAAACATTCCCGTGGTGGCCTGAAAACATGAAGAGCGAAGAAGCATGGGAGATGCTCAAACTCGACTGCCCCGGCGTCGGCAAAGGCCGAACCCACTCCGCCGCAACCATTGACAAAGCCCTTGCATCATTGGTGAAAAAGTAATGGTTTTAAATTTCTGCAACACTCCGACGATGCGATTTCCCGTTGCCGTTCTGGCCACCATTCTTTTATTTTTTTTATTTGAAAGCGACGCGTTCCCTCACCTGCACGCGTCAGAGAATGTAACCATCGGCCCCCGGACAAATGACGAACTGCTCCGGCAGGCGTCGGATTTATCCAGGCACGTCCGCGAGCGCGATTATGCCGCACGCCTTCTTCTGGATCTGGAAAACGACGCGTTCAGCCTCTTTATCAGCGGGCTTTCCGGCGGCAAAACAGAAATCCGGCAAACGTCTGCGGTTCTGCTTGGCCGCCTCGGAATGCCGGAAGCAATTGATCCGCTCTTGAGCACAATGAACGGAAAAGATTTTATTACCGCACTTTCTGCAGAACGCGCCATCGTCAATATCCTGCAACATCTGCCACCAGAAGATTACACGAAAATCTCGCAGGAAAAGGTGAGTCAGCTCGCAGGAAAACCGGGACAATTCCCATTTGTGCGCTGCCTCTTGAACGCCGCCGCGGAACGGCAACAGCCACTGAAAGACTACGACCAGTCGCTGGCTGCAGAAGCACTGTCCCGACGGGAAAGCGCCTCCCTCCGCGGTGCTGCAGCACGCGCCCTCGCATTCAGCACCCACCCCGAAGCCGCCGGGGCGCTGCTTCTAAAACGCGTTCCGGACGAAAAAGACGAAAGCGTACTGATTGCCATCTGCAAAACGCTGATCCATTTAAAACCATCCGAGAACAGCGATGCCGTCGAACCGCTTGCCCGCAGCGACAACCAGATGCTTCTCACCGAAGCCGCCGGCGCACTGTTTGCCATGGGCTACGAAAACATGCGTTTTGGCTTGGAAAAAATTTCGCGGGAAGCCGACGTCAGTGCAAAGGTTCGAGCACTGCAGATCCTGGCTGAGTTTCACGACCCGCAGTCACTTGGTGCAGTCTTATCGGCATGCAGCGACTCGGAATGGCAGGTCAAAATCGCGGCAATAAAAGCGCTGGGGCAGTTTTCAAACCCCTCCTGCACAGAGCAACTGCAAACGATGCTGAAAGACGATACCGCCGCCGTCCGCGCAGAAGCCGCCATCCTCATGGCAAAACAGGGAATTGCCGGAAGCGTATGGCCGATGACTGACGACCTGCGTAATGGCGACAATGCAAAACGCTGCGAAGCCGCGCGTGCACTCGGAATCATGAAGGAGCCCAACGCCGTTGCTGCATTACGAGACGCCGTTCGGGATTCAGATCTGGAGCTTGCCAGCCGCGCGGTGATTTCTCTGGGACAGATCGCAACGCCAGAAGCCAGAAACGCCTTGAAGTTTGCATCCGATACCGCGATGCCACCGGTCGCCGATCTCGCCCGCCGCACATTGCAGTCCATGACCGGCCGCTAATCTTTTTTTCTCGAACGAATCATCTAAAAAATAGAGGCCCGCTAAGCGCAAGCCTCTTCATTTATTCAAATCTCACAAAACAACAAAACTTCAACCGACGTCGCTGCCGCTGGCTGCGTCGGGTAAGTCTGTTGTAATCAGCAGCACGCGCTCAGCCCCACCCTCGCCGAGGTCGTCGTGCATCGCCAGCAACATCCCTTCCGACATCTCGCCGCGCAATTTTCTCGGTTCAAGATTGTCGACAATAATAATGCGTTTACCGACCAGATCTTCCGGATTATACCAGGCCTTAATCCCTGCGCAGATCTGCTTTGTGCGATCCCCAACTTTCAGCTGCAGTTTCAGCAGCTTGTCCGCATTCGGATGCGGTTCAGCCTGCGTAATTTCGGCGACCTTCAGCTTGACCTTCATGAAATCGTCAAAGGTACAGTACTGCGGCTTCTCCTCAACCGGTTTCTCTTCCGGTACAGGTGCCTTTTCTTCTTCACTCATCTTCTTCTCCTTTTTTTCTTGCGCAGCGCGGTCATTGAAACCTCTATTCAAAATTCAAACTCTTTATTCGTTTATATTTCTTTGAGAATCGGGCAGCCCAATGCTTGTTTAATAAAAATATTTTAATCGCATTTATGGGTGCATGCTGTTATTGGACTTCCTCTGTCAGAAACGTATCGTCGTGTTCATACGCAGGACTGCAGCAGCAGAGAAACACCAGCGGTACGTCGCCTGTGTTCCACGTCTGGTGCGTCGCCGATGGCGGCAGAAAAACAGCGTCACCTGCAGCAATCTCCCGCTCCTCACCGTTGACCCGAATCCGCCCCAAACCTGAGAGGATATAATAGATTTCCTCGGTCTTGTCATGACGGTGGCACTCGGTATGCTTGCCGGGATAAATCGTCGCCTCTGCCAGACTCATCGTTTTGCATGTGCTATTGCGATACGCAAGGATCTCGCGGATCTCTGAAGTGTCTTTGGTGATAAACGGCGGGCAATCATCGCGACGGACTGCTTCCATGCTGATTCTCCAATTCCTCGCATAAATACGCGGTTCAACCACAAACCAACCAGTATAGTCAACCGCCCCCTAATTGCAAGAAACCCTAAAGGCGGGATTTTAATACAAAATCGCAAAAATCCCCGATAACCGTAACAGAATGTTTTTCCTATTGGCATTTTTTGAGAAAAAGATCACAATAGAGCGATCAGAAAATGTCGGCAGCAGATTTGCAGATAAAAATGTTTCGCACAAATTGCGCTACTGCCGTTATGAAATTGGCCAGGAGGCCGGATTCAGAAAGGATCTGTATGGATCAGGATCGGGTAGAACGTGTAGAAAAAGCTCCGCTTCCCTGGTGGGCAGCCGGACTTTTGCTGGGGCTGATTCAGGTCGCAGCCGTCGCACTGCAGGGACCGCTCGGAGTGTCCACCCAGTTTGTTGTCGTCGACAGCATGGCCATTCACGCAACAGACTCCGCCTATGCAGAGTCGCACAAACTGATCAGTGAGGACAAATATAAAAAGCTGGGAAAAGGTTTCTGGCTGGATATCGGTCTGCTTGCAGGCGCCTTCATCACCGCGCTTGCTCTTGGTCGGCTGAAACCCCGCACGACAACCGCATGGTGGCGCGTTAACCACGGAGCGACTCCGCTTTCACGTTTCGGCGTCGGGTTTCTCGGTGGATTTCTGATTCTTTTCGGAGCACGTTTTGCTCACGGCTGCACATCCGGCGCGTTTGCCAGCGGCTGGGCGCAATTGTCGGTGGCGGCAATCCCGATGACGATCACCATGTTCGCCTTCGGAATGATCGCCGCACGACTGCTGTACCCGAAAACACCGGTGATCGACTGAATTGGAAGTGTTTGACTATCTTTAACCATTAATCATATAAAATCCTGTTGTGGGAGATCGATCATTATGGACGCAATCCTGCTACCACTGGTCATCGGATTCTTTTTCGGGGGCGGGCTCGTTCTTGGCGGCCTGGCCGATCCGGACAAAATCGTCGGCACCTTACGGCTGAAAGATTTCCACGCCATGCGCACCATCGGCGTTTTTGTCCTTGTCGGAATGCTGGGGACATGGATTCTGCAGATGGCAGGCGTCGCCCACTTCTCCGTAAAACCCGCAGCACTGCTGGGCGTAAGCGTCGGTGGCGCACTTCTGGGGACCGGATTCGGCATGACAGGTTACTGCCCCGGTACAGGCCTTGCCTGCGCAGTCTCAGGCCGGATCGATGCGCTGATCACAGTCCTCGGCATGTTCGCCGGAGCACTCGCGTTTATTCTGGGCTATGACGAATTGGTCGTACCGATAGACAAAACCGCCAACCTCGGAAAAATCACGTTGCCGGATTGGACTCACACCTCGCCTGCACTTTGGGTCCTACCGATTGTCATCGGCGGCGGACTTCTATTGTACCTGACCCGTCCGCGTACGCCCAAACAACCGGAGCCAGTGGAAAACGGACAAGATGCCTTCCCCGCAGAAAACCAGCCGTGCTCCTGCGGATGCGGATGCAATGACAAATCCGATGACAGCGCAACCGAATAATCATTAACCAACAAAATGAGAAGAAAATAAAAACGCCGCATGAAAATCATGAGGCGTTTTTCAATAGGTCAGATTTTTTAAACTTTGATAACTCGCGTTTAAAGCATTACAACGCACCCGCTTTTTCCAGATCGTACAACCGGTTTTCAAGCGGCTCCATATACCGTTCGATAACGGTCTGATCCTTGCCTTCGTTTTCGTTACGGTCTTTAATCAGCATCTGGCGCATGTCGGCCATCGCCTTTTTCCGGTGCATCTTAAGCGCTTCCTGCGGAGCACCTGCATCCAGATGCTCAATCAACTCATCCGCAAGGAAAAAGCGGCGCGACAGACAGACCAACCGCTCCTGCGTCACGCGGAACTCGATATCCCGGATCGCCAGCAACTTCTTTAGCGCCGCATACATCAGCTCAAGCCGTTTGCCATCACAGAACTTCACGGTTTTATCCGTGTTCATCTCTTTCATGCGTTCATAAAAACTGCCAAGCTTCAGAAGATAACCGGCCACCTTGTGCTGAAGTCTGGCTTCGGTCTCTTCCTGATACTCCTGAATTAAAAGCTCCGCGCACTTGATCGCAAGCTCCCAACTGATAACAGTATCGTCAGCCTGCCGCGGATACCGGGCGTCGGTTTGACTCAAACCGAACAAACCATTTCCGCCCTCGGATGCCGTCTGCACCATCTCTTTGCGCTCGTCAGTCACCCCCGTGATCTTTTTCTGAACCCACGGATTCGACTCCATGAATACCGGCTCCCACACATCCTCCGGGATCGAACTCAATTTATCAAAGTTGCGGGGCGACGATTTTGACAACATATGGAAGCCGTTTTTGTCGGCGGCGTATAAACACGAAGGACAGATAATCACTTCGATTGTCAGAAATTCAAGAAACGCCTTGTCCTGCGGGCCGTCATACAGGCCCAGAAACAACGGATCAGTGCCCTTAGGCCGGAGAGCGCGATTTACAAGACGCGTAGCAACAAACGTCGTTTCGCAAAACGGACACTTGTAGTACCCCGGACGCAAGGCATATGTTTTTGGTCTTGGAAAACCTTCAAAAACACACGGATATCCAAGCGAAGATTTTTTCTGTTTGGGAAGTTGCTGTGCCTGGGTCAACGATGTGGTCGAATTCTTATCTTTGTGCCCTTCATCATGATCCGCGTCGTCATGTTCATCTTCATCATGATCCGGCTCTTCCGAGTGCTCCGGTACTTCTTCAGATTCAGATTTATTATCCGAATCAGCTGGAGCAGGCTGCTCATCTTTTGCGGATTCTTTGGAAGTCACCCCAGTTTCCTGCGCTTGTTCAGACGCCGCCGCGGCTTCCGCCTGTTTCTGCGCGAGCGCAGCTTGAGCCGCTTGCATCAGCTGCGGGAACGTCGGCGGTTTTTGTAAATAGCTGCAGATGCCCATCTTTTCGCACTGCTGAATCACCCGCGTATCCTTGACCGCTGACAGAATAATAATCGCCAGCGATGCAAATTCTGGTTTCCCCTGCAGACTTGTCAGAACCTGAACCCCGTTCACCCCAGGCATCATCAGATCCAGCAGCAACAACTGATACGGATGATCCGTTTTGCTCGCCGCTGCGAGCATATCGAGCGCTTCGGCCCCACCATTTGCACACTCCACCATAGCCCCTGCCTTACGGGTAATGAGTGCAATGATATCGCGGATTTTCTTCTCGTCATCGACGACAAGAATATGCATACCGGCAAGGGCTGAAGTGTCTAATGTAGGTGATCCCATTGTAATGTCCGTTATCTGCCAGATCGGTTACATCTATTACCCTACAGGATTCACAAGATCAGGTCAAATTTAAATTTGCACCCAAATGCTTATCATCAATCAACTTATATCGTAAATTTTTGCGCCCATTTTGTTACACTCAACGAATATATCGGCAGAATATCTCATGCACCTCACCGAATCGTAAACAAAAAACGGCATACCGCAAAAGGCGCGATATGCCGTCAGATCGTTTTCAACAGATTATTACGAATGATTCAGCGTGAATCTGCCTTTCGCAGGCGTTCTCTAGAACTCCAGCATGTTCGGATCAATTTCGGCTTCCAGTTCGACAGCGTTACGCCAATCGCCTTTCAGCTGGCTCGCATGGAAGGTTTCGGTCTGACGCGGCTTGGAAACGACGGGTTCAGCCGGAAGACGAACATTATTAATTGCCTGAGCCATGTCTTTCGCCGGTGCCATTGCCTTGATTTCTTCGGTCGAGTTTTTATCATCGCTGTCATCGTCATCAACAGTTGCAACAACAGAAGATGCTGATGACGCCATGGGCATCGCCTTAGCCGACGCTGCGCATTGGCTTTTTTGAGCACCACAGCCAGCCAGAAACAGCAACCCAAAAAGACTAACCGCCCCTATCATCACTTTTTTCATGACCTTCCCCTTTCGTTGGGTGTTTTTAAATTTGAATCCGTCTGATCGGATATGTTTTCCGCAATTCAATTATCTGCCAGCTCTTCATCCAGCTCCATATCCTGATATGACATCGCTTCCTGCCCTGTCTCAGCACTCAGGACAACCCCATTATAATGTCCTTCCTGACCAGACAGCGCATTGACCGGGGCTGCGTTTTGCGAAATTGTTTCCCCTGAATCTGTAGCCCAACCACTGAAGTTTAACGATTCCATCCACAAAAATCCGACCAGTGTCAAGACAACCGCCGCAAACCATAGACCGTTCGCCAGCACTTCATTCTGTTGTGGCTTTGATTTGACAATCATTGTTGTCACCATGATTTTTTCTCCATCTTCACCTGAAAACCAGACAAAGCCTATTTAACGACTTACACCCGCATCATGGGCAATTTCACTTTTCTTTCAAACTTTATCGGACATTGAAGAACTCAACCTTTACCGAAAATCATTTTTTCTTGCGAAAAAGTAGCTCCACTTATCGGAGAGATAAAAACAGAACCGCAGCGGAAAGGCGTGAAAACTTGTCGATTTCAAGGTATCGCTCTTGCCATCGACATATCAGATTAATATGATTGGTTTTATATGAGGTGATTCGTCTTATTCAGGCCGCCGTTTGTTAACATCAATCAGCCTATCACCCGCTGGCTGAAAACATTGCTAGTGCTAAAGAACGGTAGCGAACCTCACATCACCGTCATTTTCAAGATAATAATCGACCGGTTCATAGGATTTTGATATTTGATTGAGGAGATCAACAATGCCAACCGTAGTGATTACCGGAGGTGCCGGCTTTTTGGGAAGCCACCTGTGCGAGCGTTTTTTAAACGAAGGCATGACGGTCTACTGCCTCGACAACCTCTGCACCGGATCGATTGAAAATATCGAACATCTCGGCACGAATGAGAAGTTCCACTTCATCAAGCAAAACGTCTCCGACCATATCCTGATTAAAAGCGATGTGGACTACATCCTTCACTTTGCAAGCCCGGCAAGCCCGATCGACTACCTGCAGCTTCCGATCCAGACGCTCAAAGTCGGCTCACTCGGCACCCTCAACGCACTGGGACTGGCCAAAGCTAAAGGCGCACGCCTGTTGCTTGCTTCCACCAGTGAAGTCTATGGCGACCCGCTGGAGCATCCGCAAAAGGAAAGCTACTGGGGTAATGTCAACCCCATCGGCCCGCGCGGGGTTTATGACGAAGCCAAACGTTTTGCCGAAGCGATGACGATGGCCTACCACCGCCACCACGGTGTGCAAACACGCATCGTACGGATCTTCAACACCTACGGTCCGCGCATGCGGCTTGAGGACGGCCGTGCGCTGCCCAACTTCATGCGTCAGGCGCTTAAAGGCGAACCGATCACGGTTTACGGCGACGGCTCGCAGACACGCAGCTTCCAGTATGTCTCCGACCTTGTCGAAGGCATCTACCGCTTGCTGATGAGCGATGAACCGGAACCAGTCAACATCGGCAACCCTGAAGAAATTTCGTTGCTGGATATTGCCAAGGAAGTGATAGAACTCACCGGCTCCAAGAGCAAGATCATCTATGAATCGCTGCCTGTGGACGACCCGAAGGTTCGCCAGCCCGACATCACCCGCGCGCGCACGATCCTCGGCTATGAGCCCAAAGTCCATCGCAAGGAAGGCCTGAAGCTGACGCTGGAATATTTCCGCCAAAAACTTGGGCTGTAATTTTGATAAAACAACTTTTGTTTAAACCGTAAAACATCGATAGGAAACAACCATGATTGTCGATTCATTGAAAACAATTTGCCCGTGCCTGAAAAACGATCCAGCTTACGCTGCAGGATTCACTTTCATTGAAGAAGCGATGAAAAAATGTCCGGAAAACGGCAAATATCCGCTTGAGCACGGAGTGTACGCGGCTGTCTCCAGCTATGACACTAAACCAGTCGAAGAAAAGAAATTTGAAACCCATCAGAACTACATCGATATTCAGGTTCTGCTTGAGGGTGAAGAACGCCTCGACTGGGCACCGGCGCAAAGCCTCGAAACAACAGTCGAATACAATCCGGAAAAAGACGTCGCGTTCCAGAAACCAACCGAAACGTCCGACATCACCTTTGTCACGCTCAAACCCGGCATTTTTTCGATTCTGTACCCAGAAGACGGCCACCGCCCCGGCGTTATGCTGAACCAGCCCTGCACGGTGAAAAAAGTCGTCATCAAGGTTCCGGTCAAGAAATAAGTCCGCAAGCACCGAATCCCCGGTGCCATGCGTCATGAACGTGGTGCAACCCGTGAACCGATAGGAGGCCAAGGAGATGGCGTCTCGGCATGCGACAGGAGCATTGGGTGAAGAGCTGGCCGTCAGGCATCTGGAGACGCGGGGACTGCTGATCCTTGAGCGTAACGTCCGCCTGCCGCATGGTGAAATCGATATCGTCGCCAGTGACCACGGCGTGGTTGTCTTTGTCGAAGTCAAGACGCGCCACCACCGCGGACAGGGCGACCCTCTCGAAAGTGTGACTCCGGCAAAAGCACGGATGATGGCAAACGCCGCCAGACAATACTTGGCACGCAGCCACCGCCCTGAGGAAACCGACGTCCGCTTCGACCTGATCAGCATCCTGTGTGACGAGATCGAACAACCACAGATCGAGTGGATTCCTGACGCCTTTCACCTTGACGAAATTTGACGGATAAACGTGACATGCACAGAAAACACATGATTAAACTCGCATGTATCCTGTTTATCATTCTCTGTTTTGCATGCATTTTGTTGATCATGTACCGATCGGATAAAATCAGACAAGATCGTAACCATGTTCTGGCAACCAGCCTTTTGACTGGAACTCATATTCTATTTTACGAAATCTCTGCTGACGCAAATAGCGTGGAACATCCATCTGACATAACAGATCTTTTGAGCAAAATAGATGACGAATCTGCGTTGAAAGAACTTTTATGGAACAATCAAAATTGGAATTTATCCGGAAATGACTTTGAAAACCGTATGTACATGTATAATCATGTAATCTTTATCGCAAACACACATGGAGATTTCATCCAACGGTTAGAAAGCGCAATCAACTTTGATAACCCGATATTTCCAAAAACGCTGCATGTGAATAAAGATACTTTGGGTCTGGTTCTTATTTATTTCGATTCCGAACTTCATGACTGTCACATGTTGGCGACGTCAAATCCAATCCAGAATCTCCCACTTCGGGGGAGGGGAAAAACATCGCTTCCATTTGCAGAGCTCGTTACAAAACTCGGCGGTAAAACCATCAATGTAAATAATGATGATATCATGACTGTACTAAACAAAAAAAACGGCGCCCTTGCCGGAAAATAAACGAAAGGACACTTCAATGATTCATGTTCTGGCAACTATCA
This sequence comes from bacterium, assembly GCA_003249795.1. Lineage (GTDB taxonomy): Bacteria > Planctomycetota > SZUA-567 > SZUA-567 > SZUA-567 > SZUA-567. The sequence continues at coordinate 25,851 of QKHZ01000169.1, forward strand.
ACATCAACCCCGGCAAACGCGACGAGTTTGTCAATATCTTCAAGGCAAATGTCCCGAATGTTCTGGCAGAAGACGGCTGCATCCGGTATGAACCGACCATCGACTTCCCATCCGGTTTTGACCGCCAGCCGCCGCTGCGCGGCAATACCGTCGTGATTATCGAAGCATGGGAAAGCATCGATCACCTCAAGGCACACCTCGCAGCCCCTCATATGGCGACTTATCGCGAACAGGTCAAGGACCTCGTCGCCGGTTCCGAGCTACAGATCCTTCAGCCCGCCTGATCCGGAAAAGCGCAGACCCAATGCCAATAACCATCGTCACTTATCTGACACACCCGTCTGTCGAGTGCTGGAACTTTCAAGAGAACCACTCAACCCGGCTTCGTGACTCGCTTGCACAACACGGCGGCGCAGAGGTCATCATGACGGAATCGGAAGATGAATTCGTACAGGCTCTGCCAAAAGCGGATCTGGTTATCGTCTGGCGCTTCAGACAAAAGTGGTTCGACCTCGCGCCAAAACTCCGCAGGATTGCAACGCCTGCCGCAGGGCGTGATTACTTCGCCGTCACTCCGCCCGCGAACGTACAGATCACATACGGCACATTTCACGGTCCGCTCATGGCTGAGACGGTTCTGGCGATGATGCTTGCTGAATGCCGCGGCGTCCGCCTTGCGCTGCAGTTGCAGGGCAAACAACTCTGGCCACGACGGGAAATGAGCAACCACATGCGCTCAATCGCAGGCAGCAACCTGACAGTTCTCGGCTTCGGCAATATCGGGGAATGGATCGGAAAATATGCAAAACCATTCGGCGTCAATGTCACCGGCGTGAAACGGAACCCCTGCCCGAAACCGGATTGGTTCACCGACGCAGACAGGATCGTCACAACAGATTCGCTCTGTGACATCCTGCCCAACACAGATCATCTGGCGGTCTGCCTTCCCTCGGGAAAAGAAACCGACCGGATTATCAATGCAGAAACGTTGAGCCAGCTTCCCGCACACGCAGTCATCTATAATATTGGCAGAGGAAATGCGGTTGATGAGGTGGCGTTGTTTTCAGCACTGAATGAAAAGAAAATTTCGGCAGCATATCTGGATGTATTCGCAGATGAGCCGCTGCCTGCGGAGTCAGCGCTCCGGACACTGCCGAATGCAATCCTGATGCCGCACGCGTCGGCGATCACGCCGGTCTATCTCGACCGTTTTCTGGATGAACTGATCCCCTCACTCTACAGATAAGGCAAGAAAAACAGCAGCCTATTGATTTTCTTGCGGATCATCGCCGTGGATTTTCAAAATGCACGCCGTCACATTATTCAATGCGACCGGAGTGGTTTCTCCTCCCTTTAACGAAACAGGCAAAAACCACCGGACTTCATGTTCATCGTCATTCTCTTCGGCATACAGGTAATAGTCGCCCTCTGGGAGCGACAGTGTGAATTTTCCGTCGCGGCCGGACACGGCTTTGCCTTTGACTTGCGGCATAAAGAAGAAACCCAAGGTCTCGCGCAACCGGTCTGTCATCCCCCGCATGAAAAGGGTATTAATCAGGTTCTGGTCCACAGAATTGCCTTCGGGCAGCGACTCAACCAGCTTCATACTTTTGCTCAACACAGCCAGCCTCATCGCAGCATCGTCTTCCTGCTTTTTACGCTGTTCCTTATATTTTTTCTCAAGCTTGGCTCGATGCTCCTCGCGTTGGGCATCCTTATCGGTTATCAGATGAAACGGCAGCGTTTTGATATAGATCACACTTTCCTCAGCGGCTCGGTTGATATCTTTCTCTTCGCGCATTTCTTTCGATTCAGTCAACTCGTCATAATCAGATTGTGCATACTGCAATGCCATATTATAGCCATTGACAAGCTCTGTCTTTGAAATCTGACGGGGAAGCGCCATCACGGTCAGTTCATTCACAGTCACGATATCCCCGGCACCCAAACACATCCAAACAGAGCCTTCTACAATTGCCGGCTCTCCAGAAGAAGCTGTGGGTTGGCCTCGCATGTTTTGTGCGTTAGAAGCGACTGGCATCGCTCTGCCTCCCGCAGTAGAAACCGAATTGATGACATTTTCCGGATGGTTGGAATATTGATCGATTGTTTGCGTGATCCGGACGTTCGCGTCGACAAACTCAGGGTTATTACTAGTATTGGTCTGGCTGATCAGCATCTGTGCCTGCCGCAAGGTCGCAACGCCGTCCAATGCTTTGCCCTTCTCCGCCTGCTCCCGGGCTCTCGCTTCAAGCAAAGTAATTTCAGTCAACACCTCCAGATCCTTGATGCGCTGTTTTGCAGCCTCAACCGAATCCCTCGCTTTATCAACCGTCTCGATCAACTGCGGATCGGTCAGCTCATTCTCACCAATGTATTTATCCAAGTCAGCCAGACGCAACTGCATCTGATCGAGATTTGATGCAGCATAGACACTTTCACTCAATTTGATAATCCGATTGTACGAGTGTTCTTCCCATGTTTTATGAAACGCCAAAGCAAATAATACAATCACACCAATCACAACAACCGGAGCCGCATATGGCAAAATCTTTTTTAACTGGTTAACAATTTCTTGATTGCTTTGTTTTTTCCGTTTAGATGATGTATGGTCGCTTTCGCCTCGGCTACTCAGCACACGTGCAGAAGAAGCGGAAGGAGCATCACCGGATGCCGGTTTGATTTTATTCCTGCCAGAAACATATTTTCCTCTTTTCGATAGCGGCTTTACCGTACCAAATCTGGGAGCATTCGACGGGTGAGTCTCAGACATTGCCGACGCTTCAGAACTTCCTTCCTCCAGTACAGGTTCTGTATTATCAACCGGTTCAAGCGGATGGTTCTGTGGCGGGATAAATTGAACAGGATTTGAGCAACGCGGACATGACATCGAACGACCGACGATTTCACTATATTTTTTCGTTGTCGTCAGTTTTTGCCCGCACCTTGTGCAGTACACGACAATTTTCTGAACGGCGTCTTCAATGAATTCATTCGCTTCCGAATCAACTTCTATATTCATCTCTTCATCATCGTTTGAATCATCTTCGGCCTGTTCCTGCGATTTTTTTCGTAACATCCGAATATTGTTAAGCAATCTTTGCTTCGGTTTCGGTTTATTGGTAACGTCATTAAACTTGATTTGCATCGTGCCGGAGTTCATATTGATGTTTTCTGAGTCTTCTTCGATTTCGTCAGGATAGCCGCCAACCTCCATCCCGTCGAGCTCATCGTCATCATAGGAATCATCTTCAAACGGCAACGAAGTCTCTTCGCCACATTGCGGGCAGACCGGCAACCGTCCTTTGCGTTTATCTAACAACAAACGCTGTTTTGATTTTTCGACGTCAAACTCATGCCCGCATGAAGTGCATTTTATCTTCATGATATCTCTCCCGACACATCACAACAATCAGACATAAAACATCTACGGAATCACCATTTACTCTGAAATGGCACAATATATTTTCAATATATTGTAGCTGCAATTCAACGATAATTTGCCTTTGGTTCTGCACCAACACTGCAATTATTATACAAATCATGAATGAACATGCAATAGAAGGATTTACATAACACAACCATCATCTTGATATAAAACGAGTTGGCTGCACATTTCAGAGAGTCTGACGCTCCAAAATAAGCCCGTTGTGTAGTATGCGCTTTTTGAAATAATTCGGTATCAATCCGGTAGCAGTAGTTGCCGGTACACTTCGAGAGTGCCCTCGACCATCTTGTCAAATCCGAACTGCATCCGTGCAACCACAGCGGCACTACGCCCATAGCGCTCACGAAGTTTACGGTCTTGCAGGAGACTGATCAGTGCGTCTGCCAAAGCATCCGGATCACGCACCGGCACCAGCAAACCGGTTTCGTTTTCATGGACAACTTCCGGAATCCCACCAGCACGTGTGGCAACAACGGCTTTGCCCGCAGCCATCGCGTCCATGACCGACGTGCACAGCCCTTCCAGATGGCTGGACATGACAAACAGATCGCACGCTTTCAGTAACGAAAGGACATCCTCGCGAAATCCCAAGAACTGCAAGACATCCTCATCCAGCGCCAACTCTTTTGCCTGCGCTTTTAACGGTGCTTCAAGTTCTCCGTCACCGGCAATCAGAAACAAGGCATTTGGCACCTGTTTCAAGACCCTTGGCATCGCGTCGAGCAGATATGTCTGTCCCTTGTGATCGGTAAGGCTTGCAACATTCAGAACAACCAACCGGCGCTCTTTTTTCGCATCTTCGCCGAATGATGCCCGAATCTGCCCATTATCCCCCGGTGCGTTCTTGACCGCATCCACATCGATTCCCGAAAAGACCACAGGCATGCGCTCTGCGGGAATCCCTCCCTGCGCACAGATCTGGCGGATTGCCGAAGAGATACAGATCACCCGCTTCATCCACCAGCGGTATTTCCACGCCCCGCGAATGGGGAAGTCAACCCGGCGCGTACACACCGCCGGCGTCGACGACAAGCGCCCCGCCAATCCCGCCAGCATCACCGCGTGCCCGTCATGCGCATGCACCAGTCCCGCTTTTTTCTTCCGTAAAAATGAGGCAAGTTTCCATGCGGCAACAAGATCCCATTCCCCGCGATAAACCAGAGGGAAGGTTTCAATACCAATTTCCTGTGCGCGTTTAAGCAGTGGACTTTCAGGCGGGGCAACCAGCACAACCGGCATCTCTTTTTGATACAGACCTTCAGCGAGTCCGAGTGCCTGCCTCTCACCGCCGCGCCACCCCTTTGCAGTCGAAACCTGCACAAGCGGACCGCTCAAAACAGACAGAAGCGGATGCGGCTCAGGCGGCATGCCATATAAAACGTGTTGCGTCATAGCTGGCCTTCATGGATTTCTCAATCACCTCACCAAAATAAGATGGTTCGAGGGTGTTCTTGATCAATCATACACAGACTGGCGCGAAACGACAGCCTTTTTCCTACGGCTTCCGATAGACCGTCGGTCGTTCATAGCGGAACGTATGCTGCACTCCGGTCAACCCTTCGGAATGCCCGATAAACAAATGTCCCCCGGGCTTCAGCACACGGTAGAAATTATCTACCAGCATCTGCTGCGTAGGCTGGTCGAAATAGATCATGACATTCCGGCAGAAAATAAAATCAAACTGCTTGCGAAACGGCCACTGGCTCATCAGGTTCAACCGGCGGAATGCGATCAGGTTCCGCAGCATCGGTTTGACCTGATACCGGTCCTTTTCGCCTTCAACTTTTGTGAAATAACGGTTGATCAGCGTCGGCGACACATCACGCAACCGGTCGCGGTGATAAATTCCCCGCGCTCCACAGGCAATTACGTTCGTGTCGATATCTGTTGCCAACAGCTTGACACTCCAGCGGGAGAGCTCAGGAAGATGCTCGCTGATGGTAATCGAAATCGTATAGATTTCCTCCCCCGTTGAGCATCCGGCACTCCAGCCGCGCAAAACGCCATCGCGGTTATTTTTCGCCCACTCCGGCAACAGTACTTCCCGCATATAATCAAAGTGCTTTGACTCACGGAAAAATGAAGTCAGATTCGTACTGATTGCATTCAGCAATTCAGTCGTTGCTTCGCCAGAGGTGTCATTTGTCAAATAATCGTAATATTCTCGAAAGCCGGCAAGTTTGCGGGTACGGATCACTTTACCGATCCGCGCGCGAACCAACTCTTTTTTCTTTTCCGTCAGATTGATGCGCGCCAGTTCATACACGTGACGTGCAATCTTCCAGAACATTTCATCAGTCAATTCCTGCTCAGGTGAAAATTCGCCCATACTCAAATCCCTCGCAATACCGGCGCAGCCTGAACCCGGGATCCCTGAATAGCCGGTAGCCGGATCGTAAAGCGCGCCCCGCCCATTTCGCTGTCGTCAACCATCACCTCTCCACCGTGATCATGCACAACAATCCCATAGACAACCGCAAGCCCCAAACCGGCACCTTGCCCGACATCACGTGTTGTAAAAAACGGCTCAAAAACCTGCTCCCGCAAGCCCGAAGGCACCCCAGGACCAGAGTCTTCCACCGTTAAAATAATATGGCTTTTCTGTTCACACGCTGAAAGTCGGATGCGCGCTTCATTCTCTCCCTGCACCGCCTGCCGCGCATTTTGAAGCAGACAGATCAGCGCCTGCGATAAACTGCCCGCATGCCCCATTACCTTCGGCAACTCTTCCGGCACACACGACTGAAAATCAGCACCGTCTTCCGGACTGGTCCAAAGCGCCAGCGCCTGCTCAATGCAACCTGTCAGATCGACCACGCCCATCGGTAAATAATTCCGCGCATCGGAAAAATGGATCAGCCCCTGCGTAATTTGGGCAATCCGCGCGGTTCCGTTCTCGACACCGTCGAGCAGATCACCGCCGGCATCCAGCAACTTGTCAACCGCCTTGATCAGAGCATCATTATCTTCCTGTGACCGTGCCGCCCGCACCTGTTCAAGAATCGTCTGCAGAATCTGGGTATTGCCCCTGACAAACGTCGTTGGATTATTAATCTCATGGGCAACGCCGGCCGCAAGCTGCCCGACAGCCGCCATGCGTGCAGTATAAACGCTTTTGCGCCGTTCCTCGCTTGAGCGCGTTTCGAGCTGACGGATATACAGCTGCTTGCGCACGCGGTTCAACAGGTCATCGGTCTGCACAGGCTTGAGCATATAATCCTGCGCACCGATCTTGAGCGCTTCGATAGCCGTACTGATATCGGCATACCCCGTCAGCAAGATTACCGGAGGCGCATCCGGAAGATCTCTCACCTTCTGCAGCATCTCAATCCCGTTCATCAGCGGCATATTCACGTCACTGATGACCAGATCCGGCAACTCCTCGTGAATCTTGGCCAAGCCTTCCTGACCATTCTCCGCAACATTAACCTGATATCCCTGCTGCTGCAGAAACTCACACAGAAAATCCTGAATAATCTCTTCATCATCGACAACCAACAGTTTCGGCTGCCGAAGAGCGTCCGTTGCATATTTTAACATAAAAAAGCCTGTTCCAATTAATGACGGTTCTGAATCCCTGCCCGAATCATTCCGTGGTTGTCAATTTTCTGGAACCATATTTGTAATAATTGGCTGTCTGCTGTTTTTCAATAATGTCCGGATAGTCCGGATCCTCATCACGAACCTTCTGGTACATGGCAATCGCTTTATCCAAAAGTGCGACCGCCTGATCATGTACTTTGTTCGCCAATTTACGGTTGGTCATTGCCGCCGCTTTGTCAAACAGCACTTTCCCCTCATCACGGATCGAGTCAGCGCGATCAACGTCAGCTTTGTATTTGGCATGTTTGTCTGCACCTGATGTTGCTGCAGGCACTGCCGACGGTTTCTGTGTATTGCCTGCAACAGGCTTGGCTACTTCTGGTTTCGTAACCGTTGACGGTGTTGCTACCGCAACCGGTGCCGAGGAAGAAGCAGACGGCGTTTCACCAGCATCCGCTGCCGTTGTTGCTGTCGCATCCGTTGTCGGAGCTACCGCCTCTTCCGTATTTTCAACTGCAATATTATTTTCCGATGGCGATGAAGGAGCAACCAATCCCGGCAATTTTGCCAGATTGGCAGGAGCAACTAAGGCGTCCGGTTTTTCTTCCGAAGGAGTACCGGCAAAAACCTGCTTAACCCTGCCTGGTGCAATTACCAGTACAATCAGAATCGCAAGAACGACAGATCCGGCACCGAACAGCAAGTTGATCGTTCCGGTCGGAATCTGTTTTTTACTCGTAGTGGTTGTTGCCATATCATTCTCTCCCAACGTTGCTCATCGTGAACAATTGAATAATAAGATCATAACACCAATATTCCACAGGCATACGCCGATGGCACAATTCAAAACCATCTTCTTGAGGATACAATCCTCACCCCACAAGCAGATTGCCGGTTGCTCTAATGCGGCAATACCGCTCTCTATCATTATAAACTATAAATTGACACCCGATTTCTGCCAAGGGCTTTCTTGGCGAAATTAACCGATCCACCGAGATGAATCCGACATTGATTTTTACGATCATTCAGAAAAACAAGAGACCATTCACGCCATTTTCAGGGCTGCCATAACAACTTAACCCTGTCCTGCCTCAGGCGTTGCATCAAAGCGGCACCGTCGATTTCAAGCCGCCACTGCTTCAGGTATGGCAAAATCGACTCGGGTGCCTGCTGGGGAAAACGCGCCACAAGCCGCTTCGGAATCGAAATCCCTTCGGCCCACTCCACCATCTCCCCGATCTTGCCGTCTTCCAGCGCGAGCAGTTCATTGAAAAAACGCTCGTCCGGCGCCGGTACGATCTGCGTCCGGTCAAGCAGGAAAAACTTCTCAGGCAAACGGTACACAGGGCTGTCTGGATGGCAAAGATACCCCAACACACCTCCATTTGAAGCACTCGGGCAATCGGAATATGTCTGTGCAGCGACCTCAAATGAAAGCGCTCCACCACGGATCTGACGAAGGATCGCCGCCGCTTTCTGCCGTGCCTTGGCTTTTGCCTCTTCGCTGAACTCCAGTGCCTCAGTAGACTTGCCCGACGCCGCTGCCGCATTTTTTTCAAACGCGATAAAGATATGCGCCGCACGCAGGATCACAAAAAGGTTGCGCTTACTCAAATACCAGGCTTTGAGCGCATTTTCGTCCAAATGCGGCGCCAGAATCGTCGAAAGGATCACTCCCGCATCCGGGGCGTTTCCTTTCAGGTCGATCTTCTGCTTTGCCGCCTCCTGCCGCAGCAGAATCTCATCCACAAGCACTGAAAGTACCGACTGCAATACCTTTGGCTCACTGACAGCCAGACAGTAATTCACCGCCTCATCCTGCGTGATATTGCGCCCACCCACACGGGCGACAACCGGCCGGTCAATGCCGATATATTCCGGCGTATAATCCTTTTGCAACTCTTTCCAACCGTCATCGGCCAGCGCCGGGGTGATCACAGCGTTTGCCGCAATCTTATTGCGCTTGCGGATCACCTGATCCCGCAGACATTGCATCGCCGCCGAGCGTTTGAACTGCTCCGTAATCTTTGTTGTCACCCCCATCTCGACCAGATACGGCCCGAGATCCCCGTCCCGCGGATAATCAAGCCCGAGCCGTTTTGCCTCCATCTGCAGCATCAGATACTGCAAAAACGGGACTCCCAGTGAAAACGCCGCGGGATTAGCAGCCGCAACCACCCGGATTTTTTCACGATACATCGCTATCGTTACCGGCGCATCCGCCGCAACCGCCAGCTTGTCGGGCATCTTTGCCTTCTGCTGATCACATGCAAACAACACCGGATCTGCTGCACGAACAACCGATGCCCCGACGCAACAAACAACCAGTGCGATCAAGCATCCTGATAAGTAACGCAACCATACGCGCTTCATCCGCCAATCCCCCATACCAGTAACCTGCAAATCTACTATACGGAAAACCATTCTCGAAATCAATTCTATCCGGAGCCAGAACACCTTATTTATTAAGCGGTTGCTTGACATAAAACCCGATTCAAATATGATTAGGATTGTATTGATACAACCATGCAAAACCATGTGGAAATATTGACGAATGCCATCGCCTGAGCAAACCCCCTGCGAACACACACCCACACCTGAGACCGGTGACGCACAGGTGCTGTTGTTTCCTGAAGGATTTGCATGGGGCAGCGGCACATGCCCGACACAGGTCGAAGGCGAAATTGTCAACGACTGGGCTGGATACCGCGCTGCCGACCAGCATACCCCAGGAGACGGGCCCAACCACTGGCGGCGCTACCGCTATGACTTCCGCTGCATGTCCTCAATGAATCTGAACGCTTACCGGCTTGGATTTGACTGGGGGCGCATCCAGACAGGGCCATTGCAACCCTTTGATCGTGAAGTATTTCTGCGCTACATGGAGATGCTGGCAGAGCTTCGCGGGTATGGCATTGAGCCCTATCTGACCCTGTTTCACGCCGCATGCCCGCAGTGGCTGCAAGAAGAAGGCGGATGGCTCAACCCCAAAGCGCCAGACTATTTTGAAGACTTTGCCCAAAAAATCGCAGAAAATACCGATGGCGAAATCCTGCATTACATCACGATGGACGAACCGGTCGTCTATGCGCTCAATGCATATGTCTTCGGGCAATTCCCGCCGTTCAAACACAATCGCATCGACCTGTTCCTGAGAGCGGTCCGACATCTGCGCAAGGGACACGCCCGCGCTGCACGGATTTTGAAACAGATCCATCCCGACGCAAGAATCGGCATCGCCAAGCACGCCCGTTCTTTTGAACCGCTGCGCAAGTGGCACCCGCTTGACCAGATCAGCACACGGATCACCGACAAAGTGCTGAACCAATGGGGGCTCAGCAAATTCCTGCGCCACCGCAGTGAATCCCTTTGCGACTTCCTGATGGTCAATTATGAAGGGCGGCTGCGGTTTCGCAACCTCACGCCGTTTGCCCCCCGCTCCGACTTTACCGACAGGGAGCTGGAAGCAAGAGGCGCTGTCTGCGATGACAAGTGGGAGATGGCCCCCAATGCCTTGCCGCGCATCCTGCGTGAACTGGGCAAGCGCACCGGCCTGCCTCTGCTGGTCACAGGCGGAATCTCAACACCGAACGAATCACTCCGCATCCGGCTGCTGAAACAACACTTACGCGCCTGTTATGACGCCATTGACTATGGCGTCGATGTCCGCGGCTTTTTCTACTGGCCGCTGATTGATTCGTTCGACTGGCGAGATGGCTACAAATACCAGTCGGGTCTGGTTTCGGTCAACTTCAGCAGTCCCGAACGCCGCCGCGATATTCGCCGTACCGGTTGCGTCTACCGCGAGATTGCACGGCGCAACGGGCTTCTCCTTGAACCTGATCAAATACAGCAACAGCCAAAATAATGTCCTCATAATAAAATTTTAACAAAGGGATGGCACAATTCCTTATACATAGCATGTAAGACACAATGGATTCGCAAAGAAGCTGAAAGGATGGACGGCAAGCAGCAACGAATGCGAACCACAATGTAATATATAAAACCGTTTATGCCGACAAGAACAGGAGTTGTTATGCGGATTGAAATTCAGGAACCACTCAGCCTGTCCACACACGAAGAGGCAATGCTTGCCGCCCACAGTTTTTACAATATCATGCACATCATTGTGATGGAGTTGGAATATCTGCGCAGGGTCTATGGCAATCCAGACGCGTTAAACAAAAGCGGCGAACTCTGCCGTGACCTGATCGCATCGTTTGAAGACCGGCAGGAAACACTCAAGGCTGCCGAAAACATCGAATCCTACCGCACCACACTCGAAACAGAGCTCAAAGAAGCCCGCACAAAACACACTGTTGCACCAAAATTCGAGGCCAGCGAAAAGAGTTCGCACGAGAACCTGTACAAAGTTTTCGAAATCCTTGATATCCGCGTCAAAGAAATGCTTGCCCGTCAGGCGGCACAGGCGCAGTGGGGATGGGTCGCAACCGTTGCCATCGAAGGCGGACTGCGCGAGTTCTTCGACGCCGTCGCCTGGAATGCACGTGACCGGTACGGCATTGTCTACGCACCGGAACTGCAGAAGGAAAATGATTACTGGATCGACCTCACCGTGCAGGGGCCGGATGATTTACCGGGAATCCCCACCGCAAATAAAGCCGAAAGCCGCGGCCTTTTCATTCCGCTCGTCCTGACCGACACCCTGCGCGATCTCTCGGCCAACGCCAGAAAATACAGCAAACCCGGCTCGCGCATCGGCATCATCCTGCGCGATGACGGTCAGGAAGTGTTACTGGAAGTCACAGACCAGGGCCGTGGGATTCCGGAAAATGAAGTCGCCGAAGTTGTCGGCTACGGGATCCGCGCGACCAATACCAAGCCTGAAGAAACACACGGTGGCGGCTTTGGTCTGACAAAGGCCTACTACGTCTGCAAACAATATGGCGGACGCATGTGGATCAACTCCGACATCGGAAAAGGCACCACAATCACCATCCGCATCCCGCGGCCTGCTGCATTGTAACGGGGATCGCACAAGGCTGTAAAAAACTGAAATCTCTCTCTAATTCCATTGCCGCAGGAACTTTCCGGTTTTCGGTGATGAAAAAAGTAACGGTGCTTTATCCTGCAAAGTTTTGTATAAATCAGGAGTTATCGGACCAAGTCCTGTGGAAAACGCTTCGGAAAGCCGAAGCGTTTTTGCATTATCGGCGTTTTATCCGCGTTTCTTGGATAAGCCGTGTTTTTGCACAAAAGCCAAACAGGATCAATATGAACAGAGTTGATTTTTCCGGTCAAGACAGCCGCAAACCTCTCCGATAATTCAAAGTGCCCGGCTGCGAACGGCTCGTGCGCGACAACGGATTAACGCGCAAGCCCCGGCAGAGAATCCGGCACAGACTTAGGAGAAATGATGAGTAAAAACGAACCGACCCGTCAGGAAACACTGCAGGAACTGGCTCGCCGTTTTCAGAAATCAGCCAAGGTGATGAATGCCATTGCTGAGCGCATTCAGGCTGCAGCTGACTTGCACCGCAAACATGACAAACAGCTTGCCCGCACTTCACGTGAGTTGCGCAACTGTGTTGACGGCAACACCGGCCCGTTGCCGTTTTCATACCTTGAGTTTCTTGAATTTGCCAGCACCGACGAGTTCAGCAAGTTCAAAGACATGCCGGTGATCTCGGAAGACGAAATCAACGCGCTGAATTGGGAAGAGCTCTCGAAAAAACTTCTTGATGACTGAGTGAAGTCCTGAGCCCCCTGTCATCATTGTGTGGATCAAAGCGTGTGTGGAAAGCGGCTTGCTGTGGGGCAGGCCGCTTTTTTCATAATATCAAGACAGCGCCGCCGACATTCGGTTAAGTGCTTTTTGCAGAAGCGCGCGCGGACAGGCAAAGTTCAGGCGGACAAATTCGGGATCGCCAAATGCACCGCCTCCAGACAAACCAACGCCGGCCTTTTCAAAAAATGCAGCCGGATCATGTTGACCCAATTCACGCGCGTCGATCCACGCCAGATACGTCGCCTCCGGCCGACTCACCGACAGCCCCGGCATTTTCCCTACAGCATCAAGAACGAGATCTCGATTCGCGCGCAAATATGAAAGAAGTGCCTGCCGCCACGGTTCGCCATGCGTAAAACTCGCGCAGCATCCGGCGTAGCCGAACAGATTTGGGTACGGAACAATCCCTTCTTTCACTTTTTCCAGACGCGCACGCATCGCGCTGTCCTCGCAAATTGCATACGCCATCCCGAGTCCCGGCACGTTGAAGGTTTTACTTGGAGAGTGCAGTGTAATCGTCCGAGCCGCAAGCTCCGGTGAGATCGTCGCCAGAGGAATATGCCTACAGTTCTCATCCAATACAAGATCACAGTGAACCTCATCCGAGCAGATCCAGAGATCATGCTTCAGACAAATCTCTCCGAGCTGTTTTAACTCTTTTTCTGAATACACACGACCGGTCGGATTCTGCGGATTGCACAGCAAGAAAAGTTTCGTCTGCGGCGTGATCGCTTTTTCCAGCGCATCAAAATCCATCACCCATTCCGGTGACTCACCTTTCTGCTGCAGATGCGGCACGGTGATGAGAGTCCGGTCAGACAATCCCGGTGCAGATAAAAACGGCGGATACACAGGCGTGGTTGTGACCACAGCGTCGCCTGAATTTCCCACCGCGCGGCAGACGACATTCAGCCCCACCACAAGCCCCGGCAGCCACACGATCCATTCCGGCTTAATCTGCCAGTCGTGACGCTCATGCATCCAGTGGCACACGGCCTCTGCCGTCTGATCTCCTGCAAGCGTATAGCCATAAGTCCCGCGTTCGGCACAATCAGCCAGAATGCGACACACCGCAGGCGGACTCTGAAAATCCATATCCGCCACCCACAGCGGGATCACATCGGGGTCGGCATAATGATTCCATTTCAGGCTATTTGCCGCAGCACGATCAATTGTTTTATCAAAAAAATCCGGTGAGATGGATAGGTCTCTTTCATTCATTCCGCAACCGTTTCTTTCTTTTCAATCGGTTCATTATTTCAACAACGACCTTTTTGTGCCAACGAAAAATATCATTCCCTGCCATCATGAAATCAATCGGCAATTATCACACCTGAAATAAAACTTTTCACCCAAAATATCAGTCAGTCTCCATTCATTTGCACACACCGGACACAACCGGTTCGGATCAACCTTCTTACCTATCGCAGAAGGATTGAGCAAATGATAATACACCGGTACCGATATCAAACGTTCCATTTCACGACAAATTTCCCGCCCTTGCTCTGACAACGGGCTATCAGGATTTGTCAACTGGTTCACACCAAACCGGTCACCAACAGTACAATTCATTTGCAGACGGTCACAAGCCTGATAGTTCGAGCGCCACCCCAAAATATCGCCATACCCATCATCATATGTCTTGGAAATTCGATATAGCGGAACCGGCTTGAAACAATCACAACAGATCAAAGGCGACTC
>QKHZ01000042.1 GCA_003249795.1 bacterium
TAAGGCCAGATCAAACACAGGCACCCGCCTGAGGTTCTTGATCTGTGCACTGACTTCAACAGGGACTCCGCGCGGCGCCCGTGGCGGCAGGGTACGTGTAACTTTGACTTTTGGCTTGAACAGCAGCTGGACGACTCGTGCGAAAAAGACGAGGCAGAACAGGAACAGGACATACACAAATAGCGGCGCCCGTCGCGAAACCGTCATCGCCATCGGCCCCAGAACCAGCATGCAGACACTGACAACCCGTCCGGCAAACGTGACCCGCTGCCGCATCAGTCCGAACAGGTAGCGGTTGATCCATCCCATGCGCGACGGCCGCGGGACGAGGATATAGTTGATTCGTTGCAGGATCTGTCCCCAATCTCGCATCAGTGGGGAACCTTGATCGAGTCAACGAGCTCTGCGACGATCTCTTCTTTTGATGTGCCTGCGTAGCGTGACTTGGTGTTGAGGACAAGCCGGTGCGCCAGAACCGGAACCGCGACCGCTTTGATGTCGTCTGGGGTGACATGGTCGCGCGCGTTCATGCGTGCTTGCGCTTGTGCCATGCGGTAGAACAGGATGCTTCCGCGCGGACTGACACCGAGTTGCAGTTTCGAGTGGCGGCGGGTTTCGGTGACAATCGCGATGATATACCGTTGCAGGTCTTCGTCGACATGCGTTGTGCGGACTGCCGCCTGCGCTTCCAAAAGCTCCTGTAGCGACACCACCGGAAACAGGTCGCGCAGCGGGTCATGGTCGTCATGCAGCGACAGGATGGTCTGCTCCTGCTCCATGTCCGGATATCCCATCTCGATCTGCACGGCAAAGCGGTCAAGCTGTGCTTCAGGAAGCGGGTATGTGCCGTGGTATTCGACCGGGTTCTGCGTTGCGATGACCCAGAACGGTTGCGGCAGCGGATAGGTGGTGCCTTCGATACTTGCGGTTTGCTCTGCCATTGCCTCGAGCAGGCTCGATTGCGTTCGGGGGCTGGCGCGGTTGATTTCATCGGCAAGCAGGACGTTGGCAAACACCGGCCCCTGCCGGAATGTGAACGTTCCTTCGCGCGGGTTGTAGATACTGCCGCCGAGAATATCGGCCGGAAGCAGGTCGGGCGTGAACTGGATGCGGTGGAACACGCCGCCGATGGAGATGGCGATAGCCTTGGCGATGGTCGTTTTTCCGACGCCGGGAACATCGGTGAGAAGAACGTTGCCCCCTGCTAAGAGCGCCGTTAGCAACTCGTCGATGCGGTCGTCTTTTCCTTTGATAATCTGGCGGAGGTTTGCCTGAAGCGCGGTGATCATCGTATCCATATGATTCCTGTCTGTTTCTGTCCGCAACGATTTTCCTGTTGCGATTTCCGTTTCAATTCTTTTGCGAATCCATATCGTTTCGTTTTGATTATTATCGTCTTACCGGTCGAGTCCCAGTTTCTTGACTTTATACCGGATCGAGCGGAACGTGATCCCTAACATCTCCGCTGCACGGGTCAGGTTGCCGTCTGTTTTCTGCAAGGCACTGCGGATGTATTCGCCTTCAATCTCTTCAAGTTTCAGTTCAAGGTTAAAGCGTCCGTCCGGGATTTCATAAGCCGGTGCGCTTGTGGGTTGAATTCCGGAAGCGGTTGCGCCGTATTGCGATGGTGCTGCAGGATGCGGCATGGCCGGTACGCGCGAGAATGAAACTGTTGACGGCGGCTCGCTGATTCTTCTGGCCGGTTGCACGTCTGCGGCTTCAATTTTATTTCCGGTTGCCAGGGTGACTGCGCGCTGGATCGTATTTTGCAGTTCACGGATGTTGCCCGGCCATTCCCAGTTCATCAGCATTTCCATCGCTTCGTCTGTAAAGCCTTCCATACTCCGGCCGACGATGTTGCTGTAGATGGAGAGAAAGTGCCCTGCAAGCAGGGGGATGTCATCGACGCGCTCGCGCAGTGCCGGCAGATGAACCGGAATTACGTTGAGCCGGTAAAACAGGTCTTCACGGAACGTCCTGTTCTCAACCATCGATTCAAGATCGCGCTTTGTCGCTGCGACAATGCGCACGTCTGCTTTTTTCGGTGTCGTTCCGCCGACAGGCATGTATGTTTTCGTTTCCAGCACACGCAGGAATGCGACCTGTGTCTGCAGGCTCATCTCGCCGACTTCGTCCAGAAAAAATGTCCCGCCGGAGGAGAGATCGAGCAGTCCCTGCTTGTCGGAGACTGCACTCGTAAATGCGCCGCGGACGTGGCCGAAGATCTCGCTCTCCAGCAGCGTTTCGCTGATGGCGCCGCAGTTGACACCGATAAAAGCCGATTCCCGCCGCAGGCTGTATAAGTGAACCAGCCGCGCGATCAGTTCTTTGCCTGTGCCGCTTTCGCCCTGGATGATGACGGTGCTGTCGGTTGCCGCAACCCTGCGCACCAGCCGCAGGATCTCCTGAATCTTCGGTGTCGAGCCGATCATCCGCAGGCTTGTCAGGACATCCGCAGCCGCAGAGCTTGCCGAACCGACACCGAGATGGCGGGTCTGCAGCGCTCGCAGAACCAGTGCGCGCACGTCTTCATTATCAAACGGTTTGGGCAGGTATCCGTATGCTCCGAGCCGCATCGCTTCGACTGCTGTGTTCCATGTCGAGTATGCCGTAACAACCACGACCGGTATGCCGGTCTCGCGCTTCATCAGTTCGCCCAGAAGCTGGATCCCGTCCATCCCCGGCATCTTCAGGTCATGGATGACGAGATCGTATTCGTTTTCGTCAAACATCTTCAGTCCCGTGGGACCGTCTGCGGCGGTGTCGACGGTGTGACCGCTTTTTTCAAGGATGATTTTCAGAGACCGGCGCAGCCCCTGGTCATCATCCACAAACAGGATTTTTCCTGAGGTTTGGCTCATGCCGATGTCTCCGGTTCAGGCCGGTGTGGCAGCTTGGCGGTATTGCTTTGTGCCGGAAGCCAGATGTAGAAGATTGCACCGCCTCCGGGGGCATTTGCCGCCCACAACGAACCCATGTGTGACTCGATAATCCGCAAGGCGATCGATAGGCCGAGGCCGCCGCCTTTTTCTTTGGTTGTGAAGAACGGTTCAAAAATCCTGTGTTCCATCCCCTCGGGGATTCCGGGGCCTTTATCGTGAAACGACAGCGTGATGCCTCTATTTTCCATCTTGCGCAGGATCGTGGTTGCCGAAACACGCGGGCGCTGGCAGGGGTATTTGATCGTCAGCGTTCCGCCGCCGGTGCCGGACATCGCCGAGAGCGCATTGATCCCGAGGTTCATGAACACTTCGCGCATCTGTTCCGGGTCGCAGGAGATTTCCGGGTCATCCGTGATCTTCAGGTCGATCGTGACTTTGGCAGCATCGGGTCTGCTTGCAAGCAGAAGTTTTGTTTCTTCCAGAAGCGTCCCCAGCCGGGTCGGCCGCATCCGCAGGCTGCGCTGTCGTGCAAAGTGCAGGAAGTCGGTAATGATCTTGTCCAACCGGTCAGACTCTTCCAGCACGATCTGCGCAAGCTGGTAGTTCGGGTTGTCTGGTTCAAACTCCGAGCGGATCTCCTGAATGCTGCCGCGGACAGACGCCAAAGGATTACGGATCTCATGCGCAAGCCCTGCAGCCATTTCGTTGATGGCGCAGAACCGGTCTGCCAGCCGTTCTGCAGTTTCGGCGCGCTTGATTGCCGACAGGTCGATCACCAGCATCAGCATCCCGCGGGTCTTTCCCTGTGTCTGCAGCGAGGAGAGACGGACTTCCATCGGCGGGGTCTCTTCGTTTTCGGCCAGTTCGAAATGTCCGGTTTCGTCTTTCTGCAGCAGCCGGATCAGAAACGCATGCGGCGACCCGCTGAAGATCTCCTGCGCGGTTGTCCCTTCGCTGACCTCAAGCTCATCGCAAAAGAGGCGGCGGAACTCGGGATTGCAGAAAACGATCGTATGCTGCTCATCAAAGACGGCAACGCCTTCGGACATGGTCTGCAGCACTTCGTCGTTCAGGTTGCGGACGGTCTCAAGACGTCCGGCCAGTAGTTCTGACAGGTATGCAATTACATAGAGCGCCGTCGCAATCGCAAGAAGACGGGTGATCATTGCGGGCATCGGTCGTGATGCCTCGGCGAAAAAAGCCGGGTCAATCCATTCTTTGCCTGTTTCTGTTGAGTGCAAAAACATGACTGCTGCCATTCCGACGGTTGCGCAAGAGGCAAAGAACGCACTTGCTCTGCGCGCTAGAAGGATGGACGAGGCGATGATCAGGACAAAGTGCAGATACAGGAAGTTTGACGCCAACCCTCCTGTAAAAAACGAAAACGCGGAGATGAACAGCACGTCGACGATAAATTGGACGAACAGAAAAATGCCGCGTTTTGCACTGTTTTTGACCGGCTCGGAAAGTGCATAGATGAAGTTCACGAACATGTACGCCGTCAGCAGGATCAGTGTGCTTAGCGGGATCATGGCCAAATTGAAGCCGCGTTGCAGGTCGATATAGCGCGTTAATGTCGCAAGCAGTGCCAGAACGACCAGCAACATCCTTGCCAGGATCAGCAAGGATATTGCCGGCATCGTTCTTTGTGTTCCGGAGTTGACAAGGTGTTCCAGTCCGCTTTTCAACTCTTTTTGCCCACCGCCTGTTGCATTTTGAAGATCGGCAGGAAGATCGACAGCACGATTCCGCCGACGAGCAGGCCCATGATCCCGATCATGAGCGGTTCAATCAGTGAGGTTAGTGATTCGACGGTGGCGTCAACCTGTTCGTCATAAAAGTCGGAGATTTTCTCCAGCAACACTTCCAGCGCGCCGGAACGTTCACCAACCTGAATCATACGCACAACCATCGGGGGGAAGATTGTCGTATCCGCCAGCGGCTTTGCCAGCGGTTCACCTTGGCGGATCGATTCGCGGGACGCGTCGACGGCTTCCTGCAGAACCGCGTTGCCTGCGGTACTCGACACGATTTCGAGCGCGCCCAGAATCGCCACACCACTGCGCAGCAGGGTTGCGAAGGTTCGTGAGAAACGGCTGACGGCGACTTTCTGGAACAGGTCGCCGAACACCGGCAGTTTCAGAAACGCTGAGTCAAGCATGTAGCGTCCCTTTCTGGTTCGGCTGATCAACTTGTATGCGACTGGAAGGGCACCGATCCCCAGAATGATGACATACCAGCATTTTTGCATAAAGTCACTGAGCGCAAGCGTGATTTTCGTCGGCAGCGGCAGGTCGACGCCCATGGTCGAGAAGATGTTCTGGAATTTCGGGATGATAAACACCAGCAGGAAAATACTGATGCCGATCACCATGGTGAGTGAGATGATCGGGTAGGTCATTGCAGATTTGATCTTCCGCTTCAGCGATTCGCTGGCTTCCAGAAACCCCGCCAGACGCGTCAGAATCGTATCGAGCTGACCGGACGCTTCACCCGCGCGGATCATGTTGACATAGATTTCGACAAAGATCTTCGGGTGTCGTCCGAGTGCGGCCGAGAGGTCGGTACCGCTTCGCACATCGTTACAGATTTTATACAGACAGGCCTTGAATCCCGGGTCATCCGCCTGTTCAGCCAGAATGTCGAGACACTCCATGACAGCAAGGCCTGCGCCGATCATTGTGGCAAACTGCCGGGTGAAGATCACCAGGTCCTGACTCTTTACGCGCGGTTTCGGCGTCTTTGGTTGCGTCAGGCTAGCCAGAAATCCGCCGGCGCCTTTTTTGTCCAGATCAAGCGAGAGAACCGTCATTCCTTGGTTTTTCAGTTGTGATAGCGCCGCGTTTTTGTTGTCTGCTGACAGGCTGCCTTCTTTGCGGTTGCCGCTTGTGTCACGGGCGATGTATTTGAAATTCGGCATCGGCGTCTCCTCTTTTTTCTCTCTGGCTTATTCTCATGTCCGTTCGTTTTTCTGAATGATGTTTTTAAGGTTCTGTTCCGGAATCAGAAACCTGTGCGCATGTGCTGTTCAAAGATGTCCTGCAGCTCTTCTGCGCGGCTGCTGTACTCCAGCGCCGTTTCCTTGCTTACCTTCTTCTGTTGGACAAGGGAGAACAGCGCGGTGTTCATCGTGACCATGCCTTCCTTGCCACCGGTCTGGATTGCCGAGTAGATCTGGTGGATTTTGTCGTCACGGATATTGGCGCGGATGCCGGGCGTTGGCATCATGATCTCTGCGGCAAGCCCACGGCCTTTGCCTGATATCAGCGGAAGAAGCTGCTGTGAGAACACGCCTTCAAGCACGAACGACAGCTGTGTGCGGACCTGTGCCTGCTGGTTTGCTGGGAATACGTCGATGATCCGGTTGATGGTTTGCGTACAGTCGGACGTGTGCAGTGTCGCAAAGGTCAGGTGTCCGGTTTCTGCGAGTGTCAGGCCGAGTTCGATGGTTTCCATGTCGCGCATTTCACCGATCAGGACGACATCGGGGTCCTGCCGCAGAACGTGTTTGAGCGCGCTGGTGAAGCTGAGTGTATCGGGGCCGACTTCGCGCTGGTTGACGAGGCATTTTTTATTGCGGTGGACAAATTCGATCGGGTCTTCGATGGTGAGGATATGTTCTTCTCGGCTCTGGTTGATATAGTCGATCATCGAGGCCAGTGTGGTGGATTTTCCTGACCCGGTCGCGCCGGTGACCAGAATTAGGCCTTTGGGGTACGAACAGAGTTTTGTGCAGACGGTTTTTGGAAGCCCAAGGTCGTCGAAGCTGAGAATGTTGTACGGGATCACGCGGATGGCGGTGCCGACTGCGCCGCGTTGCAGGAAGACATTGACGCGGAAGCGTCCGATGCCTTGAATCCCGAACGAAAGGTCAAGTTCTTTATTCTGCTCGAACTTGGCGATCTGTTCGTTGTCGAGAATGGAGAAGATGATCTTCTGGGTTTGCTCGGGCATCAGGATCTCATCGCCGACGGGCTTGAGGTCACCGTTGACGCGGATTCGAGGCGAGCTGCCTGCGGTGATATGAAGGTCGGAGCCTTTACGCTCCATCAGTGTGTGCAAAAGTTCTTCCAGTGTAACCATGCAGGGATCCTTTCTACCTGTCTGCCGAACTGCCCTCCGGC
The DNA here is from genome assembly GCA_003249795.1 of bacterium. Classification (GTDB taxonomy): domain Bacteria; phylum Planctomycetota; class SZUA-567; order SZUA-567; family SZUA-567; genus SZUA-567. Next base: position 7,007 of record QKHZ01000042.1, read on the forward strand.
GTCTGCCATGCCGGACAGAAGACTCAAATCGTGTATTGTCTTCCAAAAGTATTCCCGATGCTAGCAAAGGGGCAAGGTTCTGTCAAGCAAAGGGTTGCGTTTATTGGTGGTATCCCGTAGGATTGCCGTTTCTGCATGGTCGGCAAATGTTGCTTCCTGTGCATTTGAAATGAACGAAAGGTATTCATGTCAAAGCAAATCAGCGCGGCTGAATCTGACTGTGAGCAGCCAGTTTCCAGCCGGATTTTATTGTCTGTCGGCACTCCCGGCCAGTATGTCGGTTCAGAGCCGAACTCTGTGGTGAAAGATCTGAATACGGTGGCGTTACGGGTTGCGCTGGCGTTTCCGGATGTGTATGGCGTCGGGATGAGTTATCACGGCCAGCGGATTTTGTATGAGCTGCTGAACAGTCAGACCGATATCACCGCGGAGAGGGTTTACGCGCCTGAAATCGATATGGAAAGAGAATTGCGGGAAAATAACCTGCCGCTGACAACGCTGGAAAACCGCTTGCTTTTAGCCAGGTGTGACCTGCTTGCTGTTTCGCTGACGCATGAGCTTGGGATCACGAACCTCTTGACAATGCTTGAATTAGGGCGTGTGCCACTGACGCGGTTTGAGCGGTCGGGCGATGAGCCCGTTGTGTTGGCAGGCGGGCATGCGACATTCAACCCGGAGCCGTTTTCCGACTTTTTTGACGCATTTCTGATCGGCGAGGGCGAGGAGGCGATTCTGGAGGTTTCCCGCATTCTGATGGAAGAAAAAAAGAACTGTCCCGAAGGTGACGCGGGCGCGCTGAAAGAGTGGCGGACATCGCTGCTGCTACGTCTGGCGCGGGAAGTCGAAGGCGTGTACGTGCCTGAATTTTATAAAACGGAGACCCTCGGTAACGGAAGCGTTGTGCCGGTTGCGGCCGTGGAGAGCGGCGTCCCGTTTCCGGTCAAGCGCCGGGTTGTGAATGATTTCGGTTCTGCGTTTATGTCGACGAGTCCGGTGGTTCCGGTAGTGCAGGCGGTTCACGAGCGCGTGACGATGGAGATTATGCGCGGGTGTCCCAACGGTTGCCGGTTTTGTCAGGCCGGGATGGTGTGCCGTCCGCAGCGGGAGCGGTCTGTCGAGTCGCTCTGTGACGGGGCGTTGAAAAACTATCTGAACACTGGCTATGACGAAGTGGGGTTGCTCAGCCTGAGTACGAGTAATTACAGCCGTTTCGGCGAACTGGTTGAGGCGATGGATAAAGAGTTCGCGCCGCGCGGGGTGAGCCTGTCGCTGCCGAGTCTGCGGGTAGACGATGCCCTGAGCGGGATTCCCGAGCGGTTTAAAACGGTTCGCAAAAGCGGTCTGACCATCGCGCCGGAAGCGGCGACTGACCGTTTGCGTCAGGTGATCAATAAAGACGTGACAAATGATAATCTGCTTGAAGCTGCAGTCAATGCGTACAAACAGGGATGGAAAACGATCAAGCTGTATTTCATGGTAGGGCTGCCGACAGAAACGGATGAAGAGATCAGCGAGATCGGCCACCTGTCCAATCGCGTCGCGTCGATGCGCAAGGGGCCGAACAAAAAGCATGCGGTGACGTGTTCGGTCAGTAACTTTGTGCCCAAGCCCCACACGCCGTTTCAGTGGGAGCCGATGGATACGATGGAGGAATTGACCCGCAAGCAGCGTCTGGTGGGTGAGGCGGTCAACCGCCGCAAGGTTTCGTTTAAAGGGCATGGTGAAGAGACCAGTCATCTTGAGGGCGTTTTTGCGCGCGGCGACCGCAGGCTCGGAAAAGCGGTTTTGAAGGCGTGGCAGATGGGCGCGCGGATGGACGGCTGGAGCGAACACTTCAAACCCGAATTGTGGAAAGAGGTACTCACCGGCTTCGGGCTGTTTGAGTTGGGGACAATGACGCGGGATGAGAACGATCCGCTGCCGTGGGGTGTGGTCGATATCGGCGTTACGGTTTCTTTTTTAAAGCGCGAGCGGCAGAAGAGTCGGCAGGAACAGATGACACCTGCGTGCGGGCCTGATTCCTGCGGCGGTTGCGGGATGCCGGACTGCCCGTTCCACGCCGGATGATGCGCTGAGTTTTTACCATTTTCAAAATCAAATTCTGAGAAAAGGCATCGCGGTCTGCGGTGCCTTTTTTTGTTTGCCTGTGTGAGACGGCGCTGATGTTGGTGGGGCACAGAGGGGGCAGTGTGGATGCGCGAAATCGCCAAAATTTGGAATCATTCGCCAAAGCTGGGAATTGCGAACGCGTTTTGAGAGGCTACAGTAACCAGTGAATCACCGAAGATTTCCGTTTATTGGCCTGACGGGCGTTGTCCCGCAAGAGTAAAGGAACTCCAAAATGCGTAAACACATTATTTTCTCTGGCAAGAACGAATGCTCGATGGCGGAGCTGCCGGTTGAGCCGCTCGCCGACACCGGCGTGCGTGTCAAAACCGATCTGTCGCTTCTCAGTACCGGAACAGAAACCATCGTTCTCTATCAAAAATATGCGCCCGGAACCCACTGGGATAACTGGGTCAAAAGCTGCAACCCGTTTTTGGCAGGTTATACCGTGATCGGCACGGTAACCGAAGTCGGCAAAGACGTGAAAGCGCTGTCGGTCGGAAACCGTGTTGTCTGCCGCAAGGGACATGGCACCGAACATATGGTTGCCGACGCGAATGAATGCTATCTGGTTCCCGACGGGATCGAGTCGGTTGACGCGGTCTGGTTTGGGCTTGCCAAGATCGCGTTCATGGGCGTGCATGCGGGCAAGGTCGGATTGGGTGACCGCGTGCTGATTATCGGCGGCGGACCGATCGGGCAGATGGTGACGCGTTGGTGTGCAGCTGCCGGTGCGTCGGCGACGGTGCTGGTCGATATGATGCCTTCGCGCTTGGGGATGGCGACAAAAGGCGGAGCGACGGCTGTGATCGGTAAGCCTGTGGATGATGCGAAGGATGAGATCCTCGCCGCATTCGGCGGGTTGGAACCAAACATCGTGATCGATTCGACCGGCAACGCCAAGGTCTTTGAATCCGCTCTCGGCATCGCCGGAAAGTATGCGACGGTTGTTGTTCTTGGCGATACCGGAACACCGAGCGCCCAGCACCTGACAAGTGATGTGATCGGAAAAGGCCTGCGGATTGTCGGTGCGCACGACTGTCATACGACAACCGAATGGCCTGAAAAGCGGATTACCGAACTGTTCTTCTCGCTGTCGTCGGCCGGACGTTTTCCGATGGACGGGCTTTTGACCCACACCTTCGCCGCCAGCGATTTCCGCAAGGCATATGACGTTGTCGAGACCGACCGCGCGTCGACAATGGGCGTGATTTTTGACTGGAAAAAACTCTAACCGCCGGTGCTTCGCGTTCTTCTTTGATCTGTGACATGTGGCAGCAGATCAGTGACAACGGACAAGTGAAAACATAAGGACTTCATGATGAGTGATTCAATTCGTTTCAGTGCTCCGGACTGGTGCTTTTTCCCCGCTTCTGCAAAAACAGAGGTCGACGCCGGCAAGTATTACGCGGCGATTAAAAAAATCGGGATCGACGCTGTGGAGATGGTTCCGCGTGAGCGCCGCGCAATCGCCCGCGCAGAAGGGCTTGATATTATCAACCACGGCGCTCCCGGCATGGAGGTCGGTGCCAACAACCGCACCAATCACAAGGATCTGCTAAACGGTATTCGCGAGACGATTGCGGAAGCTGCCGAAGACAAGATCCCGCATGTGATCGTGTTTAGCGGCAACCGCGTTGATGGCATTGACGACGGGCTGGATGCGTGCGAGGAGATTTATCTGAAAGCGCTGGAGGACGCCAAGGCCGCCGGGATCACGTTGATCTTTGAGATCCTGAACTCGTTTGATCACGTCGGCTACGAAGGCGACAAGACCGCTTATGGGTTTGACCTTGCCAAACGGATCGACTCGCCAAACTTCAAGGTTCTGTATGACCTTTACCATATCGAGCGGATGGGTGAAAATCCTGCCGAGGGGATTGCCGAATACGTGACTGATATTGCCCACATCCACCTTGCCGCGTCCCCGAAGCGGACGGCCCCGATTTATGATCCCCAAAATCCGTTTGCGCCTGATATCGTTGCGAGCCTGAAAGCGGCCCGAAACGGCGGGTACACCGGTTACTGGGGCATGGAGTATCTTCCAGCAGCTGGCGATACCATCGCGGAGCTTTCGGCTGTTCTGGAATCGATCCGGGTTCTGTAACGTGAACAAACCGTGCTTCTTGCGGTGATTTCCCATTGCCAGATCAGGACTGCCTGCGGTATAGTAACAGTAGGCAGTTCTTGGCGACTCTGAGAAAACAGCGGTTGAGTTTCAGCAGTCTTTCCTGTTATCGGCGGATGGCTGAAACTGGGGCTGATAGCCGGCTCTTGGATGTTGCCAGAGAGAAATAGAGATCTGCAATAGGTTCATCGCAGGGAGGACGGCATGGCCTTTGCCTTTAAGCCCGTGTTTAGTCATATCCGCTTTCTGAGTGGCTGGCGGCACGCAGTCGACAGCGCCTGCGCATTGCACGACCATACCGGAATCGAGATTGTCCATCACCCCAGCGGGACGGGATGGACGGAATTTTCCGATGGCTCACGGTTGCATTTTCGGCCGGGGGCGACAGTGATTTATCCGCCGAATGTCGCGCATTCGCAAACGATGACCGCCCCGGGCGAAGATATCGTCATTCAACTGGAAGCTTCGCCGGTTCCTACCCAGATCAACGTGCCTCTCGTATTGAATAAACTTCCATCCGATGTTCTTCTGGCAGAGTTTACATCGCTGTCAAACCCGCCTGCGGTGCGTACGCCGCAACAGCAGAAAACGCTTGATTACCGCGTTGCGACCACGCTTCTGGGGTTGCTGGAGTCGAGTGACGTTCCGGATGCCAGTCCTGAGCCGGATTGTGCTGCGCATTCGTATGCCGAAAAAGCGTTTCAGCGGATTCAGGAAGAGTACCGCACCCTTCAGAAAATGGCGGATCTGGCTGCGGATCTCGGCATCGGGTACGACCACCTCCGCCACGTCTTCAAGCAGCGCTACGGGGTTTCGCTGCAGACCTGGCTGATGCGGACGCGG
>QKHZ01000128.1 GCA_003249795.1 bacterium
CCTCTCGACCGCTTGCGGCATGAGCTCGCAGGAAAATGATGCACTGAAAAACCTGTCGGCACAACTTGGCGTACAGCCGTCGAAGCAGGAGCCGTCATCACTTTCGTCACTGGAGTTATTCGACAAGGCAATCCTGCGCTATGATTTTACAGAAGGTACCCGCATCGGCGTTGAACTGATGCAACAGGCAGTCGTTACACCGGCGCAATTAATGGATCGCGTATACCGCTGCCAGTCGCTGCGATCTGCCGAAGCATCCGGAAAATTGCCGGAACTGATTAGCCTTCTGCAAGGAATCGTCGATGTACAAAAGGCGGCAGACCGCGCACGCGGACGTGAGGGAGTCGATGCGGAACGGCTTTATGCGCAGATGTTTGACTACCTGCACGCAATGGTCCGGCTCAAATTGATCACGCGCGCAACGCCTGAAGCGTGGCAGTTCTTTCTTGATCTTCGCGGACGTTTCAGTTTCCTGACTTCGGACAAACAATGGATCGAATATCGCGACCGGATCTTAGGAAAGTCCCTGCAAGCGTAATCGTAGCGCACAAAGGGCGATTGATCCGGCATCGAAATATAATATTGTGAAACACGAAATTCATAAAAGCAATTTCATATAAAGGCGATTTCATGATGAAACAAACAGTCGGCTGTATCATTCTCGGTCTGGCGATGGCGATGATTGTCGAAGCGTATTTACCGCAACACTTCATGGCCAAACCGACTTCCGTAGCTGGCACGAACAATATGAATACCACAGCGGACAGTTTAAAAGCAGATGTCGTTGCATGTGCTCCAACCCAAACCTGCATGGTGAACGCCCTGCCGCGCAACGAAATCGATACGGGCAAGAAGCTGGAAGAAACGTTCAATGCGGAATACTGGTGCAGAAAAATCACCGAATCCGGATCGCTCAGCAGCAAACTGGTCGCGCGCGACGAGTTGATCGATCTCGGGGCTGAAGGCTACGAAGCCGCCCGCCTCCTGATGCAACAAAAAGACCGTGTCGCACGGATCATGGCCATCACCGTCGCACGCGAAACCGGCGGAACCCTTGCCTGCAAAGATCTGCTGGCTCTTCTTTCTGACAACGACGGAAAAGTCCGATTCCATGCATGCGTTGCTCTGCAGAAGATCTGTGGCACCAACTTCGGATTTTCCTATAATGCGCCGGAAAATGAGCGAAATGCCGCCATTGCCCGTTGGAAAAACTTCCTATCGGAAAATAACGACCTTTAACCAAGAGTACAGGAATATGCATGCGATTCGGGCTTCACGTATCGATAGCAGGTGGAATTGATCAGGCTGTCAGCCGGGCGCAAGAGCTCGGCTGCGACTGTTTTCAGATCTTTCTTGCAAGCCCTAGGATGTGGAACAATAAACGCATCTCAGATGAAATGGCACATACTTTTATCAACGCCCGCAGTCAAGCTGACATTGGGCCTGTTGCAGTGCATCTGACATACCTGCCAAACCTTGCCACTCCATTTCCTGACCATTGGAAAAATGCTGTCGATCATTTGATCATGCAATATGAAGATGCGGCGAAAATCGGAGCCGATTATCTTGTCCTGCACCCGGGAAGCGCGCGCGGCGGGCGTCATGATAAAGCGGTTTCACGTTGTGCCAAGGCCATCAGCAAAGCCTTGAAAACAGTGAAAAATGGGCCAACAATTCTTCTGGAAAACACGGCCGGAGCCGGTAGCAGTGTCGGCGCCATGCCCGAAGATCTTGCAGAAATTGACCGTCAGGTTGGCAAACCGGATCGCGTCGGCATGTGTCTGGATACGGCTCACGCGGTCGCCGCCGGACTGAATCTGCTGCAGGAAGGAGCCATGTCGCGGTTACTGGCAAGGCTTACAAATGACTTTGGACGTAATCCTGTCAAACTCGTGCATTTGAATGATCTGCGCGCAGCCGCTGGCGTCGGCGTTGACCGGCATGAACATCTCGGGCAAGGCACTCTGGGCGAAATGATTCTCCGCGATATTCTTCACGCCGAGGGTTTGCAGGAAATGGATTTTATTCTGGAGACCCCGGTCGAAAATGAAGGCGACGATAAAAAGAATCTCCAGATAGCTCGCAAATTCGCCGGACTTCTTTAATCAACAATTCCCGTCTCTGAGAATACAGAACACACCAACTATTTTTCGTAAATTCAAGCTAGCGAACGGATCGAGATCACATTCGAAAAGATCTGTTCCGGCGCAAGCGACAATATGCCGGGTTTGTTTTCAATTGTACCGTCAGTGTCAGCCGGATCGTCATGACTGAACCACGGTTCAATACAGACATATTGCGCCGCAGGCTTAGCCCAGATCCCCAGATGCGGAGCGCCACCTGTATCCATCTCAACTGTCCGTCCACTCGGCAGGTGTTTCACTTGAATCTTGCGGCAGGTCACATCTTTAAAGATCAGCGCGTCGTGATCAAACAGCGTCGGCGTCAGCTTGATTTCATTTTCATTTTTCAAATACGGCACACCTCGCACAGTAAGAAGTTCATTTTCAAGACTGTAGTTATCCAACGTCTGGGGACGATCAAAAATGACACTATACTCCGTGAGTTTTTGCGGTAATGCAATCCCCGGGTGAGAACCCAATGTAAACAGCAACGTCTCCGACCCGCTGTTTTTCACTACATACTCAATCGCCACGCCATCATCAATCAAACGAAACATAACGTCAAAGACAAATGAAAACGGATACATCGCCCGCGTCTCTTCCGAATCTGTCAGCCGAAGCGTCACCGACTCTGCCTGCTGATTAACCACAGAAAACACACTTGAGCGCGCAAAGCCGTGTTTCTGCATTGTATAACTTTTTCCCTGATAGGTATATTCCCCATTTCGCAACCGGCCGACAATCGGAAACAGAATTGGTGCTGTCCCCTGCCACACCGCAGGATCGCCCGACCAGATCAACTCATCACTCCGTTTTTTATGAAAAACCCGCCGCAACTCAGCGCCCACCGGGCTGATTTCCGCACAAACGATGTCATTTTCCAGAATCAGGTTTTCCATGTGTCCATTCTCCATCTCGCCAGATTTTCATACTCAAAGAAAACCATATCGTTTTTTCGCTTCGGCTGCAATGTCTCACACGTAAGAATGTCACCTATTTTTAACACCCAAACCACAGCATCGGTAAAAAGCGATTGACACGCTCCCTCCCAGCGCTATCTTTAGTGGCTGGAAGCGGCCACTGCACGTGTTACCGCTGACATGGTTAATGAAAATAACATTACCGCGCTGCGGCATATAAAACAGGAGAAATAAGATGAGTTTGTGTCCCTGCGGCTCTGAAAAAGAGTACGCCGATTGTTGCCAGCCCCTGATTCAGGGAGAACGTCTGGCGAAAACTGCGGAAGAACTGTTGCGCTCGCGGTATTCCGCACATGTCAAACACGATGTCGATTACATTCTGCAGACGGTCTTGCCGGATCAGGCCTACCGCCATGACCGCAAGGCAATTGATGAATGGAGTCGCAATACCAGCTGGAAGCGTCTTGAAATCAAGCAGATCAAAGACGGCGGCGAAAACGATATCGGCGCAATTATCGAGTTCTCCGCTTTTTTCATGCTCGAAGGCCTGGAAAAAGAGCACCACGAAGTCGCGCTCTTCCGTAAAATTGACGGCAAGTGGTACTTTGACGATGGCGAAACCAAACTCGAGCCAATCGTCAATGAAAACAAGCGCGTCAAGCCCAACGACCCATGCCCTTGCGGCAGTGGCAAGAAACATAAAAAGTGTTGCGGGCGCTAAATCGAATGCGCACTGTGTTTATCCGCTAACACAACGCCCGAGATTCTGAAAACTGCCATCCCCTTTTCAATAAGGCGATGGCAGTTTCTTTTGATGAGATCTGATATCAAAGCGCTTGTCAAAAAATCAGTCTTCCCAAGACGCATCCAGTTTCCGGTGCAAATCACGGACAGCTTCGCGGTCTTTGCACTGCCAGTGCACGCCGGTATATCCGCACAGGAAAATATTTGGGTTGTCACGGCTGATAATCATATCCTTGTGCAGCCAGTCAAACTCTCCCCCTTGAGGAATTTCCTGCCCGACCAGTAACGTAATCGGCCTGTCTTTCAATGCCTGCCGCGCTTCATCAACGCTGATTGAACCTGCTGCTGTCACCGTCTGGATCATCTTGCCTGCTTCCGTTGCCGCAACGGGCAGGTTCTCAAGCGTAACATGAAAAACATGAGGGCCGCTGCAGGGATGAATATGAAGCGGGCCGAATTCATCAGCGATCATCTTGTCATACGGCAGAATAAAGTCCCGATAAAAGTCGGCTGCAACCATATTCACCGAGCACTCGGCAATCCGCACAAACCGGTTAAGCGGCGCGCGACGAGACTCGGGAATCCATTCCATCAGATTTTTCTGCACCGCAATCCAGAACCTCGTCAACCGTGTCATGAACTCGTCCCACAACTCCGGCTCTTCATACGGCGCGGTAAACGCATCGGTTCCCGTCATCGCGTGCGCAAGATTAAACGGCCCCTGCATATCAGGATATGCAATGCGAAAAGTCGACGGTGCCAGTGCATCAATCGTCTGAATTGTCCGGCGGATTTCGGGCAGAATGCCGGAGGTTGCCGGATCCGGATCCGGTTGCGCCAGCAGTTCTTCCATCTCGACGGTGTACGCAGGCGTATTATCCAGCGCTTCATTGAGCGGAATTCCGAAACTGGGAACCAGTGTCCCTGTCCCTTTTCCAAGCTGAAAAACGGGATGAACCGGATTCAATAGCGCTAGCGGTGAAAGCATCTGCAAAACCTGCGACGCCAGGGTTGCCTGCTCAGGGTCGGTGATATTCACCTTCGGCAGAGGATACTGCTCAGACTTCGGAAGAAAATCACCCGGCTCAATGCGATGGTTAATGCTAAGCGTCGGATATGCTCTCTGCTTGCCGTCCAGCGCAAGTTCCAATGCCTCAAGTCCGTGCCGAGCGGGATTTGCATCATAAATCGTCTGAAAATAATCACACGCATCATTAAATGAGCCGACCGCCGCAGGAACCTTCGCCGTCATCACACTCGCTGTCATCGTTTCTCTCCCATACCATCACCGAATAGTTGAAAATACTCTTCCTAACTTCAGATTACTTTTTGATATGAATAGTTCAATTGTTGAATATAATTCATTAGTTGTCTTTTTTGATCATAGCCTCGGAGATAGAATGGAATACTTTGACGACCTGACCGTGACGCACGCACGGGAGATCATCAACTGCCCGACCCATATGCGCGGACATTGCCCAACAATGTGGTCACTGGAGTTTGTCGTCTCAGGCGAGATCTATTATCAGATTGATGAGAAGCCGGAGATTGTGATTGCAGGGCCGGCTGTACACTGGCACCACCCCGACCATTGTTACTGTTACGGACCGACGGAGAAAAATAACTGGCAGCATTTGTATACGACATTTACCGGCGAGCGGGGACGGCGAATCAGCGATGAGGGCTTGATGCCGCTTTCAGCAGATTGCTGGATGCCGGTTATTTCGGCAATCGAATTTGAACAGACGTTTCGCGAGTATTTATTCCATGCACATGAAATCGGGCCTCTGCACCGGGGGCACTGCGTTGTGCTGCTTGAAAAACTGCTCCTGATTCTTCAGGACGATTACAGGCAGATGTTTCAGAAAGCCAACCCGATCCGGCAGACAGACCTGCAAACCATCCTGCACGAAATCCGATTGGCTCCGACAGAAGAATATGATGCAGATAACCTCGCAACGCGGCTGCATCTATCCGCCAGCCACTTCCGCCGCTGTTTTCACCGCGCCGTCGGCATGCCGCTGCACCAGTACGTCATCAGTTGCCGCTTGAACCTTGCCGCCGACCTGCTGCACCAAACCGACCGGCAAATCAAAGAGATCGGGATTGCCTGCGGCTATCCCGACCCTGTACGGTTTACCAAAGCATTTTCAAAACAGTTCGGCCTCAACCCACGCGACTATCGCCTCACGATTTCAGGCTGAAGAAGGTGCCTAATCGTTGAATAACTTATTTTGACAGATCCCAGTCCACCGGCTTGCACGCGGCCAGCAACTCGTCAACATGCGCGGTAGCCAGACATTCGACCGCGTCACCAGCACCATAATAAATTTTCACTTCACCATCCGGCTCAAGAATCATCCCCCCGGGGAAGATCACATTGTCGCGGAATCCGCCGGTTAATTCATAGTCTGCTTCGGGTGCAATCAGAGGCGTCTGGCACATTCCGATCACCTTGCGCGGATTTTCAAGATCCAGCAGCATGATGCCTGCATTATAACGTTTTGTCCACCGAGGCTCCCACCCGTTTTTACCGCGGGAGTTATCGATGTCGACAGCGTGGAATGTCGTCAACCAGCCCTTCGGGGTCTTTACAGGAGGTGCGGCCGGACCGATTTTGTCGTTAGCAAACGGGACGTGTTCAACACCCATCACAAGTTTTGTGTCTCCCCAGTAGCGCAGATCAGGAGAACACGACGACCAGATATCAAACCGCGTCGACTCCCACGCTTCGCGTCCTCGTCCGTACATCGGAAATGGTCGTTCTAGCCGGACGTATTTACCACCGATCTTTTCAGGAAATAGAACCATGTTGCGGTTTTCCGGCACAGTCAGATGCATCAGTTCGAAGTTCTGGAAATCATCGGTCACCGCAATTCCGCCGCGCACACCGTGATAGGAATCGACAGCAAAGCACATGCAGCAGCGTCCGTCGATTACAGTCAAACGAGGATCATAAATGCGAATGATGCGGTGTTCCTTCAGCCATTCTCCGCTCAAGCATGGTTTTGCTTCAACCTGCCAGTTGATACCGTCATCGCTGTAAGCAAGCCCTAGGTTTACACCAACAGACTTGTACTGATCAGTTCCTTCATGATCAAAAATGTCATTCCGGAACACCATCACGTACTTTCCATTGAACTTGGTTACTCCAGCGTTAAACGCTAACGAACACCGATAGGGTACGTCTTTGGGCGCGACAACGGGGTTGGTTTTCTCACGTTTCAGACAGGCGACTGAATGCAACTCTCCTACAGCACGATATGACATATTCTTTTTCCTTTAAAAAGTTAGCGAAACTGTACGCATAGGAAAACTACCTCATTTGTTACAATAAACAATGACTGATCATCCTGAATATATAACATATTGTTTTATGCGTTATTTCCTCGATATCGTCTCAACCTCCGCAAAACCGTCAGCGCCCTCTTGTACTGCTCCCGCCAAATGAATACAGTAACAGCAATCAGCCAGGATTTCGGACGACCGTTTCCGGATCTATGGCGGCACTCTTTTATGAAAGAACTCGATGCACAAACTTCTTCCCCTACTTCTTCTGATCGGTTCAAATATTTTCATGACCTACGCGTGGTACGGCCATCTGCGTGATCTTCGTGACAAGCCGATATGGATTGCGATTGTCGCCAGTTGGGCCGTCGCGTTTCTGGAATACTGCCTGCAGGTTCCGGCAAACCGCATCGGGCACGATGTCTATACGCTGCCGCAACTGAAAATCATGCAGGAAGTGATTACGATGTGCGTCTTCGGCGTTTTCTGCGTAGTGTATATGAAAGAGAAGCTGACGCTGGACTTTTTATGGGCAGGACTCTGTCTGCTGGGGGCGGTCTTCTTTCTCTTCCGCGGGCTAAAACCGCCGACTTCGTGAGAACCCGCCTTTCGTCATCTAGCTTGCTGTTTTTATGTGAACTGTCCTTCGCATTTTCATACAATAAAAAGATATCCGCACATATATAAGATTCTCAAAAGAAAAGGAAAACACCATGGCGATCAAAACAGCAACCTGTCCCGTGCAACCGACCTACACAATGCAGTCAGGAGACTACCTCTGCCTTCCGTTTCTCGATGAGAAAAAGGCAGCGTTCAGCAAATCCTACTTTAAAGGCATTGATGCCACCGCTCCCAAAGACAAAGGCGCCAGCCACCTCGCCCTCATTACGAAAATCGGCGGCAAAGACCTCGTCGCCCGTGCAGGACGTCTTGACGCCAAGTTCGGCACGCCAGCCCTTGGCATGAAAACACTTGTCGCAGAATCTTTGCGTGATGCGAAATCACGCGGATGCAAACGCCTCGTCATCGCCGTGTCTTCCGCAGAACTTTGCCGCGCGGCACAAGAAGGCGTAATCCTCGGCGGCTACGAATTCACCAAATACAAATCCGCTTCAAAAAAGAAAGGTGACGAAAACAAGCCGCTGCGCACCGTCATTGTTTTTGATGCAGTGAAAGCGAAAGGACTTTCGGCAAGCCTGAAAAAAGATGCCGCCGTCTTCAGTTACGTCAATTTCGCACGCGACATTCTGAACGAACCGGCCAATGTCATCAACCCCCAGACACTGGCGGCAGCCTATGTCAATACAGGCAGAGCCGCTGGGCTGAAGATGACGGTCTGGGATGAAAAGAGGCTAATCAAAGAACGCTGCGGAGGAATCATCGGCGTCGGCCAGGGCGGCAAAATCCGCCCGAGGCTGGTGATTGCAGAATACAACCCGCGCGGTGCAAAAAAACACCTCGCCCTCGTCGGCAAAGGCGTCACCTTCGACACCGGCGGCTATTGCCTGAAGTCATCGGAAGGGCAGATCGGCATGAAGATGGATATGGGCGGGTCTGCGATGATGTTCGGCGCCATCTGCGCCATCGCCGCGCTGAAGCTGCCAGTCCGCGTCACGCTCTTTACGCCGCTGGTGGAAAACGATATCTCGTCGACGGCGTATCACACCACCGACATCCTCACCTTCCGCAACGGCAAAACCGCACAGATCGACAACACCGACGCCGAAGGCCGCCTCATCCTCGCTGACGCGCTGTGCCTTGCCTCCGAGAAGAAACCGGACTGGATTATCGACTCGGCCACGCTGACCGGTGCGTGCGTTGTCGCTCTTGGCGAAGACATCGCAGGACTGTTCTCCACCGACGATAAACTTGCACAAAACATTCTTAAATCCGGCAACGCGCAGGACGAACTGTTCTGGCAATTACCGCTGCACATGCCCTACAAAGAGTTGCTGAAAACGGACCTTGCAGACAGCAAGAACATCGGCTCACGCTGGGGCGGTTCAATTACCGCAGCGCTTTTCCTTCACCAGTTCGTCGGTGAAAATATCCCGTGGGCGCACCTCGATATCGCAGGCCCCGGCATCAAGGAAACACCGCTGGCGCATCTGGGTAAAGGCGCAAAAGGGTTTGGCGTCAAGACCATCACCGAACTTGCCGCCACCCTCGCATCAGGTAAATAGCATAGCCTGAATAAACAGTCCTTGATGATCAGGCGATGCTGCAAGCTTTCAGGGAGAACAAGCCATGCAGGACAGGATCATGTATGTCGAATACAAAGGCGGCGGCTTGGCCGGAACCGCTTGGATCTGCCGCGTTTCCTTTTCAAAAACCGGCAAGACGATCTACTATCAAGGGCGTCAATTGCAATCCCTGAACGGCGATGGATATAAAGCCAACTATTACGACATCGAAACCGGCGAAAACTATTGGGTATCCGGATGCAAGACAAAGGGAGACGATACGCTGTATCCGGACACAGTCTTGATTGACGATGATGTCCGCGAGGAATACTGGCGTGATATCCGCAATCAGCCGGAAAATATCCACCTGACGTCATTTCGGTCTGATGGCAAATATGCTAAACGCCGCCCACGCTGATTCGACTTTTTATGAACCGGGGGTGGCTGAAGAGTCTGTAGTTCCAGTGTTAATGTTAAATGTCTCGCGTGCATGTTCAACAAGAGACGAGAGAATCTCCTGCTGCGAAGGTTCCATGTCGACGAATCGCCATGCGATGCGGACAATCTCAGGCGCACCGGGCTCAGGCGGAGTAACCAGCGCCATGCGGGTAAAGCGGCCGCTCAGTTCCAGATCCGTCATCCCGAAATTTTCAATCGTGGAAAAGTGGATGTGTACGGCATCGAGCAGAACTTTGTACTGGTCGTTTTTGGGGATGTCGCACAAAATTCCGCCGAGTCCGACATTCAACACTTCACCGCGAAAAATACAGTCGCCAACGTGGATCACCGCGCGCGCACCGGGAATACTGACGCGCAGGTGCTGGCGGAAGCCCCGGGGATTACACAGACGGTTGACTTCGGTTGCAAGAATCAGCGGCTGGCACGGCACGGCGATAGCTGAGATCCCCAGTTGCCGCAGGCGCTCGGCGTCAGTAGCGTTGGCCACAGGAAGAAATGACGTCAGCTGCCCACTCACCGCCCGACGCATCTGCGACCACATCTCATTGCAGCAGGAGAACTCGAAGATAATGATTTCAAAATGCGTGGACGTGAGCTTTGTCATCGCATCCATCGCGCTGTTTGATTCGGTCAGCCGGATATCGCTGAGTTCGGTCAGCAGGCAATCGCGCAGATGCAGGCGGAGGTCGTCCTGCTCACAGATGATCAGGATTTTGCGGTGCAACATAGCTGTTTCCTTATTTCGGAAATGAATCCATATGATACAAATCGACTGTTATGCTATCTCCGCACCGGAAAGAATGCAAGCCTGTTGCAGAACACTAACGATGTTTTATTCCAACAGAAAAAATGGCATTCCAATTAGCTGTTTTATTTATTCGAAACCGTTTCTATAAAATTGATCAGCAGTATCAATAGCAGTAGTTGATAATTTATCTTGTGCAATCATTATCAATCGAGATGATTTCCCTGAACGCATTGTGGCAGATATTGAAAAATAGGGAGAGAAATATGGTTCGGATTTATATAGCAATTTTGGTTTTCGCTTTTTGTGAAATGGGCTATTCAGCAGATGAAAGTCAGCAACCGCCGCTTCTGTATACATTAACGATAGACGACAAGAGCCAAATCATCCAATTAGACACTCCAACTAAAATTGATTGTTCTCTTGTGAATCCTACTGTCGTACTTTCCGCATCACCGGTACGCCATTTTTCATATGGATGCATTGAATTTGATTATCCGGCCAACTACACGTGGGAAGCGGAAATTATGGATGACATGGATAAGCAGTGGACACTGTCTGGAACAGATGCCACTATTATCATTTCACTCAATCCTGAACAGGTGGGGACAAAAGATGTCGCGCAAGCTCTGTTTGAGGGATTCAGTAAAAATAGTCCAACAATTACGTTGTGTGAGAGGGTAATTGGCGACACTACTTATAAAGGACAATGCGTAACCGTGCGGTTTTCTGAAACCACGTTAGTAACTGAAGTCTACGCTTTTCCCAGTGAATATGGCAGCCGAATATTTATGTTGCAAGACATTCTTACAGACGATGGCAAACACAGCGCAGATGCAGAATCATTTTTCAAATTACTTGGCAATACACTGAAAGTCCACTCCGTTTCATCTCTTTTAGCGCAACCGGAGAAATAACAATGCTCTGTTGCCAATAGCGGTTGCATGACATTTGACGAGGGCAGCAGGCTGTTCTGGTGTGTAGGTTGTCAATCATGCCGAGGGGATGAATCACTGGTAAAGTGACTGATTGCGGTGTTGGCCAGTAGCAAGCCGAAGATACCGGTCAAGGTCGGCAGGCTGCCGAGGATGTGGCGTTTGCGACCCTTACCGTGAAAATGCGGATCACTTTCAGCGTCTTCGTCTGGCGATATCAGCGTTGCATTGTCAACAAGTTCGGTCGAATAGACACAGGGAAAGTTGATATCGACGCCTGCCTTGCGCAAACGCTTGCGGACAAGACGTGCCAGCGGGCAGTGCTTGGTTTTGGCAAGTGGCGCGACAGTAACTTTTGACGGATCTGTGCGGAGGGCTGCGCCCATGCTGGAGATGACCTCGATCCCGCACTTGCGGCATTCGGTCAGAAGCGCCAGCTTGGGCCCGAGCGCGTCAATCGCGTCGATCAGAAGATCCGGCACCGGTGTCAGCACTTGGTCAAGCGTGTCGTGATTGACAAACAGAATCCGGGCGTCAACGGCACAAGATGGATTAATCTGAAGTACCCGCTCGCGCGCAACATCTGCCTTGTGACGGTCGACAGTTGATTCAAGCGCGAGGATCTGGCGATTGATATTACTGGGGCTGATCAAGTCGAAGTCGATCAGGGAAAAGTGGCCGATTCCGGCGCGTGCCAAGCCTTCCAGCGCATACCCGCCGACTGCTCCGAGGCCGACAATCGTTACATGCGCCGCATGCAGGCGATCCAGTTTGTCCTGACCGATCAGCCTGCGAATTCTGGCAAAACGTTCCACCGCGAAGATCCTTTATTTATCCATATTAACGGTATGCGGACGTGTCCTATTTAAAAATATCTTCAAGCTGGCTGAAGGGATTGTCATCTTTCTTTTTGTCGGAATCACTTCCCTGATTGTTTTCCATTTGCTTGCGGATGCCGCCGCCGAGTTTGTTGAGTATATCTTTTAGATCACTGTTTCCGCCGGGGGCGATGCTGCCGACGTCACCGGTGAGTGCGCGCATGATCAGGAATTGTCCGATCTCTTTTGCAATGGTCTTAGTCATGCGGGTCGCGTCAGGACGGGGAGACTGCAGGCTGCCGCGGAACGTAACATACAGTTTCCGGCTGCGTCCCATATCTTCAAGCAACTCCATCAGGTCAGCCTTGAGCGCCTGCTGGCTTTCCTTCGGGAGTTTGTTCAGTTCCTTGATGCTTCCGAATAAGTCATCCAGCGGCAAAGTCCGGTTCACGTGATTGATAATGTAAACCTTCAGATCCATGTCACTGGCAAGGACAACTTCCGGATCAAGTATAACAGTCCCTTCGACAAGAAAATCTGCGGTGTTACCGCCCTGCACTTCGACTTCCTGCAACGTGAGTTTTCGATCGGCGATCTGGTAATGGCCGCGGATTTCGTCGTAACGAATTTCCTTGGTCAATGTCGACGTCGATTGGTCGTATTCGCTTCCGAGAGGGCGGTTAATCACATTGCCAAGGTCAACCGGAAAATCATACTTCATCCAATCGGCCCAGTTGGTGGTTTTATCCTGAACAAGCATGGTCAGTGCCTGAATACGGAGTGAGCCGTTTGAGGCGCGAAGCGTCGACAGAATTTCATTTTTCGCTAATCCTGAGAAAACAAACTGCGCAGACTGGCTGATCTCTTCGTTTGGAAGGTGCAGTTTCCCACTGGTAAACACGCAATAGCGACTGACGTCTTTTAGTAGAACAGGAATTTCAAGACCGCTGGTTGCCAAGGCGGTTGACCAAACAGGGCGAATTTGATTTTCCGGACGGAAGTCGAGATTGGCTCGCGCCCAGATATATCCGCCGAGTTGTGTTTTCATATTGTTGAGCGCCAGAATCCCATTATCAAGCGATAACTCTGTATGCAGGTTTTCGATCTTGCGTCCCGACAGATTGATCGAATCAACCGCCAGAGCCGAATCGGTGAGTTTCAAATAGCACATCAAATCACGCCAATCTGTGAGTGTTGCAAGTTCAATTATTGATGCAGGCTGAATGGTTCCCTTTATCTGCACTGTTGTCAGGTCAACACCAGGCCTCAGGCTGGAAAGAGGATACGGAACCGCTTCTGCGTATGCTGTCCCGTCAAGCTCGGAGCGCACATTTAACTGGCTTCCGTTTCCGAACAGGAGCTTGTCGTTTTCAATCCGGGCGGATGGAATTGTTCCGACGGCGCGGAGTTGTGCAAACGGTGTCGTCAGATCGAGATTATTGATAACAATCCGGTCGGTCGTTTCATCCTGCAGATTAACCAACAAGCTGCAGGCGCCGGCAACCTGTTTCAGCTGCAACGGCCGGTCGCCAAAGTCGGGCGAAGCGATCAGGATCTGGTCGGAAGAAAGCTTCGCCTCACACGAAAGCGCCAGTGTTGTCCCGAGGGCATGAACCTGCAGAACTAGGTTGCCAACCGCTTTGACATTCGGCGGGAAGAACGAGGGCAATATCTGTGCGCAGCCAGCCATGTTGCTTTTCAGCGTCAGAGATGAGTCTTTGTCAATCTGCCAGAGACCGGAGTCCGTGCGGCTTGCACTGCCTTGCGCCGAAAGGATGACAGCCCCCGTTGATGTGGTCAGGTTCAGGCCTATTAATGATGCTTTCCCGCCGCGCTCGTACGACAACTGCAGGTCGCCATTGACCCGCTGGTCGCGAAAGACCGGTGTGTTTTTGTTGTAAACAGCCGGTTCGTTAAAGACGAGTCCCAAAAATGTCTGCCAACCGTTATCCGAGAAGTCGAGTTTTCCGCGGGTTTCAAACGAGCCGCCGAAACGGTAATCGGTCGGATATTCAAGCAAAGAGAGTGACTGCAGAAGCCCGAGCGTCGGCTGGGTGGAACCACGTGCCTGAACATTGAGCCCGCCTGCAAGCAGTTGTTCGATGCGCTCCAGCTTACCGGCTGCGGCGACTTCCAGAACCGGCGCGTTATCCTGCGTCATGGTCAGTGAAACATTGTTCAGCGTAAAGCCTGACAAGCGGTCTGTCGCAATACGCAGGTCATGCCTGATATTAACCGGATAGTACTCACGGTTAATCCGCAGCGATCCGTTCAGGCTGGTGTCGGAGAGTGTCAGCCACGGATCGGTATAGTCAAACTTGCCCATGCCGTTGAGCGACTGAATCGTCGTAGCCAATTGCCGCGGAATCAGTGTCAAGAGCAGTTGTCCGGCTTTGCCCGGGTCAAGCTGAATCCGGTATTCGCCGTTTGACTGTTTCTTAAGCATATCAAGCTGGCCGTTAGCGACAAGCGTGAGAGGGTCGGTCGAAAGCTGCAGGCGGTCGATAATGTAGTCATTCAGCCAGCCGAAGCTGACACCCAGGTCAAATACTGCCGGGCCGAGATTGACCTTCAGCGGCGCATCGATCGAGTTACGTTGCAGATATACGGGCTGACCATCTTGCGTTTGTGCATGCACGGTAAAAGCAAAGGGTTTTGTGGTGCCGTTTTTGAGCGTTGCATCAATTTGCAGTTTGCCGTCAATGGTTGCATCTTCATAACGGCTTTCAGGTTTGAGAGCTGCGCTGATTTTCGTCAGATCCGTGCGTGCAGCGAGATTGAAATTGAAGACCGGCATCGCAAGGGACGTTTCCGGCATGCGAATGGATCCGTTCAGTGTAGCCGCTGAATCCAGTGCGCTGAGAGTCAGGTTCGTACAGCGCAGTTCCTGACCGACATATTCGATCTTGCCGCCGAGAGAGGCGACAACCGGACCGATCAGATTCGGGTCTTTCAGGGCGATCGTGTCCGAAGATACCTGCAGTGCCGTTGACACGGAACCGTTCAGGAATGTCAACGGGCCTGCCACATGCAACAGCCCGTCGAATCCGGCTGATTTTGTCTGCAATGCCGTATTGATTTCGAGATCGCCGGTGACGGCGTTGTCAAAGTTCAGGCTGCCTGAAACCGAACCGGAAATTAATTCGGAAGCGAGGTCAATCTTGCCGCTGACAGCGTTTTGTCCAAACGGAATTTCCACGTTAAACGGAACTGTAAGTTCCGGGCCAAAATTCAGAGCATATTGCAGATAATTGACATTAGTCTGGGTTGTGAGGAGATGCCCTCTAAGATCACAACTGCTCTCATGCAACTGCACATGTACCGTTGAAGTGAGGTTGTTCATCGCCAGCAGTACCGGCAACTGCAACCGCAGCATTGACTGCAATTTGTTCGGCTCGAGAATTTCGAGATCGACGGCAAGATTCCCTGTCGGTTGCAGGAGCTTGTACCCGTCAAACAGATTTATTTCGCCGTTTGCTTCTACCGTGGCGATGGCGGGCGTGCCTTCCTGATTTTGGAGCAGCATTGAGCCTTCACAAGCGAAGGGATTGCCCAGCTTGTCGGTCTGGAGTGATAAGTGCGGGATCTGAGCAAAACCGTGGATACCGCTTTGTTGGTCATTGATCTCGACACAGACGGCGACAAGTTCGATTGTCCTGACATCGACCGCAATCGGAGATGCCGCTGCAGGCGCTGTTACTGAAGCTGCAAGCAGCAGATCATTTCTGCCGGTCTGGGTTTGTTCCGTATCGGATTGACTCGTCTGTGTCTGGTCTGTTGTATCAGCCAGCATTTTATGCAGGGTTGAGGTACTGAGCCCTGCCAGTGCTTTTACATTCCAGTCGTGTTCAGACTGACGCATAAGCGACAAGCGGGCGTCTTCGATCTTGATGCTGCGGATACGTAAATTTCCCTGCAGAAGTGATGACATGTCTGCAGAGACGGTCAGTTTTTTTGCATTCAGGATCGGCGTGTCCTGCGCGTTCAGATCGGGGATTACGACATTGTCGGCTGCAAAGCCGCCATTCCAGAAGTCAATCCGCACGTCCCCGATCCGGCATTGCCGTCCGGTTTTTTGCAGCAGAGTTTGCTCAAGCATGGCTTTGACGCTGTCAGTCGGAATCAGGTATGGCCCGACGCCGATCAGGATGCAGAGCAGTAGCAGAAGAATGCCGCAGACCTTGAGAATGCATCCCAGTCGCGTTTTCTTTTTTGGCGGTCGTTGTGTCTGCGGTTCAGAAGATCCGGTAACCGGTTCCGGCAAGGGAAGCTCCTGTAAAAACGGGACATTGATCATACGGCCGCCGCAATCCGGCAGCACTGTCATTCGTTTTCCGCTCAGAAATCACAAGCATACCAGAGGAAACAGGTGTACAAGAGACATCTGCAGGCGATTGACGCGGAGAACAATATCTATCATCAAAATTGATCAACATCAGGTCAAACAAAAAAAGGCTGGCCACCCGTACCGGCACTCAGCCCACACTGACAATCATTGTCAGTATCCCGACTCAATCCTTCAAAAATATTGTGCACCAGCGCAAAGCTGGCGCGGCATTATGGTTACATCGATCGATAAATGCGACAGATGATTAGCGGTCGCTACGCGGACGGATCAGCACGGTGATGACTGCACCGACGACTGCATCGCGGATCGATTCATCCGAAACCGGTTCGTAATAAACCTTTGATTCGGTCTGTGCATAACGTGCCGGAAGTTTGTTTAGTGCACACGCATAAATGTCGCGCAGATCCTGACAGGTAGGCTCTTTGTCTGCGTACTCTTTGATCACATCCATCAGGATCGTTTGTACGCGCTCTTCATTGCGGTTTTTTACCGCTTCAAATACGTCTGCAATCATATCGATCATCTTCAGGCTTCCTCCGGCTGAATCAACTAGCCTTTTATCTGTCTTTGCATTGCTTGCGTTTTTTATACGCATCTGAATCTGATTATTTTTTCCGGTTTTCTACCAATGCAGATTTAGAATAATGCATATATACCAGCATTTATTTGTAATATGCAAGAACTTTTAGAGCTCTGAACGGTCCCAGAACCCGAGCGCCCGTAGCGCACTGTAAATAGTATGACAAGCGCGTGACTTGTTCAAGGTATAAAAATGAATCCCCGGTGCTCCCCGTCGTAAAAGATCGGCACACTGTGCAGCGCAGTACGCCAACCCGATCTCCTGCACCTGCGATTCATCCTCGCCGCACTCGCTAATATGCGCCTCGAGTGATGCGGGGATTTTGCATCCGGAGAGTTCACGGAATCGGGTTACCTGCCCAGGCATCGTGATTGGCATAATTCCCGGGATGATCGGGATCGTCACGCCGATCTTGCGAGCCTGATCGACATAGGCAAAATACTCGTCATTATCAAAAAACAGCTGGGTAATGACAAAATCCGCTCCGGCATCAACTTTCTGCCGTAAATACTTCAGTTCATCTTCCATCGTCGCGCTTTCCGGGTGTTTCTCCGGAAAACCTGCCACACCAACGGAAAAGACACCAGCAGACCGTGCCATTTTCACCAGCTCAACCGCATGTTCCGGTCCGTTTTCAACCAGTTTCCAGTCTGCGTCCGATTTTGGCGGATCTCCGCGCAGGGCAAGGATATTGGTGATGCCGCTAGCGGCGTACTGGATCAGCAGATTGCGGATCTCTTCATGGGTATGCCCCATACAGGTCAGGTGCGCCATCGCATGTATATTGAACTCTTCCTGAATCGAGCAGACCCAGCGGTGAGTCTTTTCACGCGTAGAGCCGCCTGCGCCATATGTGACCGAGACGTAATCCGGTTTCAGCGGTGCCAGAAGCCGGATCGATTCAAACAGAGCCGCTTCGCCTTTTTCCGTTTTAGGGGGGAAAAATTCAAAGGAAAATACCGGTTCGCGCCGGTACATCCGCTCCATGATCCTATGGCCGATCATCTGTGTCCCACTGCCCGGGCTCATACCTTACTCCTGATGATGTCTGTTCAAAAAGTTTATTCTGCTGCTACTATCATAAAATACAGGTGTTCTACCTGCCTGTCTGCAATCCTCTGCAATACGTTTTCAGGATGCTGACAGCCCGCTTGCCTTCAATGCCGCGTGAACGGTATTGCGCAGCAGGAATGCGTTGGTGACAGGGCCTGTTCCGCCTTTGGCACCGGTTACGTGCGAGGCAACGTCCAGACAACCCTCATAATCGATATCACCGACATACTGCATAGCAGGCTTGCCCTTCGCATTCAGGACAGGACGGCCGTCATCATCCAATCCTTTCGGGATGTTATTCACTCCGACATCGACCAGAATCGCTCCGGGCTTGACAAATTCCGCACGAACCAGATGACGCAGGTCAGGAGTAGCCGGCTTTTCGCCTTTGCCTTCGTCGAAGGCTTTGAGCGCTTTGCGGTAGCGCTGCCAGATCACACTTGCTGCACCGGTTGCGGCAATAATAACGTCAGCTTCGCGACAAAGAGCAGGCACGTCCGAACGGCTGTGGCCGATCATGACCGATGCGTTCAGATTCAGCAGTAACAGCGCAGCGGGTTTTCCGACAATCGCGCTACGCCCCAGCACCAGCGCTTTTTTACCTTTCAGATCCGGAACCAGCCGTTTGACCAGCTCAACCGCACTCATGGCCGTGCAGGGAGCCGGATCGCTTTTCCCCGTCAAAAGAAGCGTACCGAGATTGGTCGGATGCACGCCTTCGGCGTCTTTTTCCGGAAGAATCGCAGAGCTCAGCCGCAGCGAATCGGCACCGCTTGGCAGCGGCATGTGCAACAGGATCGCCGAGACGTCTGCGTCATTATTGTGCTTTTCGATTGCTGCAAGGATATCGTCTTCAGATGCGTCAGCACCGAGGTCGTCGAGGGTATAGCGCACACCATTCTGCTGGCAGTGCTCGGCCTGCGCTTTTGCATACCATGCACTTCCGCTGTCGTTGTTGGCACGGATTGCTGCAAGGTGCGGTGTCTTTCCGGCGGTGTTCAGACGTTCAATGTCGATTTTCAGTTCTTGCAGCATTTCTGCGGCAACACTGTCACCATCAATCAGTTGAGCTGGCATAGGGCTGTGGCATTCCTTTCCATAGAGATTTCGCAGTTTGGATATCGGTAATCCGTGACTCGGATAAAGTTTATAAGATAACATTTAACAAGTGGTTATGCAAGTTGTTTGTCAACTTCAGATGCCGTGACGGATCGCGTTATCCGGATCAACTGTCCGGCGAATTTCATGATGCCGCTGGGCTTCCTCCAAGCAGAAACTGCGCGGTATCAAGCAAGGACTCGGCAAAGAGGTCCGGCTGACATTTCAGAATCTCATTTTTCCCGTAACCTGTTTTTAAAAGGACAGTTACAGCGTTAATATTCTTTCCCATCTCAATGTCGATTGCTTTATCCCCGACCATCGCGCAACGGGTGAGGTCAATGCCGAGTTCATTTGCCGCCTGCTCTGCAAGTCCCGTTTTTGGTTTGCGGCAGTCGCATCCGGCATCCGGCACGTGCGGGCAACAGAATAGTCCGTCAATCCTAACACCTTCATTCTCAAGAAGTTGCTTAACACGGCACTGGACGGCATCTGACTGTTCCTGCGTAAAATAACCGCGCCCAATTCCGCTCTGGTTGGTTAGGATGATCAGCTTTTTTCCGGCATCTGAGAGCATTTTTAAACCCTCTGCCGCACCCGGAAGAAGTTGAACTCCTGCAGGATCGCTCAGGTATTCACACTCTTTGATGATCGTGCCGTCCCGGTCAAGAAAGACCGTGTCGACCGGTTTGGAACATACGCTCATTACTGGGTGGCTCCTGTGTCGACGGATTAAGATGTACCAACTATATAAAAAGTGTTGCAGTTGTAAATAGATGATTATCCCATCTGGGAAAACGGGACAAAATTTATCGGACGTGATTCGGGTTTGCAAGCGACATTATCATTTAACTTCATCATACATAATGAGATAATGAAGAATAGGGAGAGAGGGGGGCAGCTATTCTTTTTTCGGAATTCGTTGAAGGATGACGTGTTCTATGACCGATAAAACCAAAGAGAAATTGTTTTGTTCTCACGGTTTCTCTTTGGCAGCGGTGTTTTGAGTGCCGGAGTATTTTTAATGAAAATGGGGCAATAGCGCATGAGCGACCAGATGTACGACCCGCAGCAACAACGAAATATGTACTCGGAAAAGGTCAGCGAAGACGTAATGCGTGCGACCTCGTCGACGACTGTTGCCCCGAGCGGCGCACAGGTGCCGATGACACAAGCCGCACCGCAGGAGTTTTTCTCGCGCTCTGCCGGAAGCAGTGATGTCGATTCGCTGCAGGTCAAGCGGTTGATGCGGATTTTCCGCCGCCACTGGTTGATGATCCTAATGTTTGCGGTGGTGTTTGGCGGATCGATGGTGATGTATGAGATGGTGCTCAACACCAAGCGCGTACCGGAATGGATCCGCATCGGCCCGCAGAAGAGCTATCAGTCATCAATCGGAGTTGAACAGGTTCAGAGCTTTACGGGAATGCAGGTCAATCTCGGTGCGATCAATATCAAGCCGATCTCGGTGAATCTGGACAATCTGCCGTATATCTTCTCTGACGAAGTGTTCCGGAACAAATATCTCGAAGTTCTCAAAGAAGATTTTGAGACGATCAAGGATACACTGGATCAGACGACACTCGATCTAATGCAGCGGTATATTGGTGGTGAAGGCGTAGCCTGGATTTCAACATCGCCGGTTTATAACGGATGGACAACCATCAGTTCCCACGGCACCTATCCGCAGATCCTGCCAATACTGCTGAACTCCATGCCACGGGCAATGAATGAATATGGAAAAATCAATCGCGCCAGCGGAATTGATAAGACGCTGAATCGCCTGAATGAGATGCGGCGCAAAAACCAGATTGCAATCGCGGCAAATAACCGTGTCTTGCGGGATTTGAACGAGAAACTGGATGAACTTCTGCCCAAAGGGGAAAATGCGGATGAAAAGCTGCTTGACCAGGACAAGCAGCAGATGGAAGAGATGCAGAACACCCGTATCAGTCTTGATTCACAAATGGCACGTCTGCAAGAGACGATCCGATATAAAGAACTGGCCGACTATTTTCATCTAAAAGATGAAGATGATGCCATCAAAGTTCTGGTTGAAACCAACCCGCTGCGGGTTCAGTGGAAAACATTGGAAGATAATCTGGAAACGATGGCAACCCGATATACCGACGACCATCCTCAGATCCAGTCCGTGCGCGAAGATATTGAGGTAGTCAAGCAGAAGTTGATCGAAGGCGGATATGTAACGTCTCTCGGGAAATTACCCCCGCTTCCGAATGAATGGCAATTGCGTGCAATCCGGCAGCTGATTGACTTACGCGCAAAGGTGCTCGTCAACCGTGATGAAATCATGAATATGGAAAAGCGGATTGAGGAACTCAAAGCAGGGATTTCCGCTGCCAGCAAAGCGCGAAATGCCGCGATCAAAAGTGAGAATGCCCTCGATTACATGAACCGTCGCGATGCGATCCGCACGGAGCTCGGAATTCTGAGCCAGAAGGCCATGAGCATGACGCAACAGATCGGTGAGTTGCAGAGTGCAAAGGTACAGTTTGAGGAAGAAGTTGAGTTTGCGGAGAAAGCACAGGCAGGCCCCGCGGTCCTGATCGGCCCGCGTTGGTGGGTGGATGTGCCGGTTGCGCTGGCGCTGGGACTAATGATCGGTTGCGGTCTGGCATTTCTGTCTGAAACAACGGACAACCGGCTGCATACGCCGATGGATGTTTACTATCACCTGCGCCTGAACTATCTGGGTGTCGTGCCACTTTGGAGCGAACGCGAACAGATGGTGATCCCGCCAGAGCGGCCTGACTCGCATATTGCGGAAGTGTATGCGCACTTGTGTAACAATATCCGCTATGGGCGTGACGGCAACCCCGAAAGGCGTCTACTCGTTGTCAGCGCGACGCAGGCAGAAGGAAAAAGTACGACTGCTGCAAACATGGCAATCCGGTATGCACTCGAAGGCAATCAGGTTCTGATTATCGATGCGGATATGCGGCGGCCGAAGGTGCACAAGGTTCTTGGCGCCTATCACGGTGGGCACAGTAACATGCCGGGGCTGTCAGATTATCTTGCGGGTGCATCGACAGCCAAGGAAGTCATTTCACCCAGCCAGATTCCAGGTTTGTCGGTAATCTGGGCCGGAAGCCGCGTCCGTAACCCGGCCAAGTTACTTGGCGGCGGAGCGATGGAAGCTCTCCTGCAGGAAGCCGAACATACGTTTGACGTCATCATTGTTGACTGCCCGGCTGTACTGCCGGTTGTGGACGCAACGATCCTTGCGCCGCACATGGCCGGTGTCCTGCTGGTGATTGCGGCAGAAGAAGTCGAACTCGGTGCGGTGCGGATGGCGATGTACCGTCTGCAGCATGTGGGCGCTCCGATCCTCGGGGCGGTTCTGAATAAAGTGTGCGAACGTTCGACCAGTTACACGTATTACGGCTATCGCTACCGTGCCGGTTATTACTACAGCCCATACAGCAAAACCTATGGGGAAAAGGATGATACCAGCTCCATGGCCTAGACGGCGTTGTCTTGATCGTTGTCTCTGGCAGATTGAAAGGTTAACGGGAAATGAACACCGACAGTGAAGATTCGGAGAGACAGATGCGCAAATTTGTCAAAATCAAGTATCCGAAAATCCGGGCTGGCAGTTTGGCAAAAGCCGTCTGGTTTTTTGCCGTTGGAGGATTATGTGCAATTCTCTCGGGCTGTTTTCTGACAGAAGATTCGGCTTACGTGCGCTACCCCAATGGTGGTGCGCCGAACAGTTTTGGCGTCAAGGTCAATGATACCCAGATGAGTAAAGACGAGTCTGTGGCGCGCATGCGGGCATATGAGCAGGGTGTATTGGATACGACAGGACAAAGCGATTATCTTACGCAAAATTCCCGGGCAGCGGTTCCACCGACAAGCCCGGTTCTTGCTGACGGAAAAAATATGCAGGACTCCCAACAGAAATGGAGCCAGCAGTGGTGGACAAAGAATAACGGTGCTCAAACCGTCCTTGCGTCGGGCGAGGCATACGGTCCGTCGGATCCGATTGAAAAGCGGTTACCGCAATATGTAATCCGCACCGGCGATTCGATGACGATTTCAATTGCCATGGAACCATCCAGTACAATGGGCGTTTCGGTTCGCCCGGATGGGCGGATCACATATTTGTATGGGATCGAAATCATTGCCGCAGGAATGACCTATCATGAGTTGCATGACGTCCTCGTGAAAGAGTTATCAAAATATTACCGCAATCCCCGTGTCACAGTGGTCGGAAATTCATTTTCCGGAAATGATGTATTTGTGATGGGCGCGACCAGCCGCTCAGGCAGATTTTCAATTTCAGAACGGACACGGTTACTGGATATTCTGTCCGAGGCGGGCGTAATGAGCATGTACTTCAGTAATGCCTCCTCTTATTCATCTTCATCGGACGATGATAGCGACAACATCTCCCGAGCGATCAATACACCGGATTTGGATGCCTCTTATATTGCCAGAGAAGGAAAGATCCTTTCTGTGGATTTCAAAAAGCTGTTGATGTTCCGCGACATGTCGCAAAACATTTATTTGCGTCCGCAGGATTTTATCTTTATTCCGAGCATCTATGCCCAGGGAGGCAAAAAGGTTTTTTGTACTGGCGCAATGTCGGAGGGCGTTGTTGACTTTAACGGCAAGCTGACGTTGCGAGAGTTGTTGCTGGGCAGCAACCCGATAGATAAGAGTACGGCGAGAATGAAGGGAATTTATATTGTCCGAAAAGGCTTGCCGGAACCGATCCGGGTCAATGCCTGGGCAATGTTGCAGGGACGTGAACCGGATATAGAGTTGCTTGACAATGACATTGTTTATACTCCGCAGCGGACACTCAACCGTCGTTCGAGCGATATTAATACGGTGGTATCAGAACTTGTCTCGCCGTTTAACTCGGCTTTAGAACTGCATGACACTGCAAAAAAATATTATAACAAAGAGTGGAATATTAAAGAAGAATAAGACGGCTGAAGGTGCTGTTTTCTGCTCTGTTGAAAATATGTCTATATGAACGTTCCGGCAACAAATGTTGCCGGAACGTTTTTTAATATTAGCGCTGAAAGGTATCACCTGGGCTTTTTTTGATAACCTATTATACCAAAATAGGTTATTTTGTACGTATGATGCGCTTTTGAATCGAAGAAAGTTGAATTGTTTGATACCGCCTTTTGTGGCCATTTGAGTTGCTAACAATATGCGTAACGTGTAAAATATAGTTAGGGTAGTAGAGTTGTTGGAAGATAACTCCGTATATTGGTGTGGTTTTGCGGAGTCGGATGGCTCATGGAGGAGCTGAGATGAGTCCAGACGTCAGTCAAATACAGGCAAGTCAGACACAATCCACGCAGCAGGCTCAGTCGGCATTATCCTCGGCTGTGGCCGCTTCTGCACAGACAACACAGACCGCAGCCACAACAGAAACTGCGGACACAACGTTTGTGACATTTCCGCAGACAAAAGATCCGGTTTCCTCGATTCAGTCCGTTAACGAAGTCGTCGAAGAACAGGTTGCTGCCGACGAGCAGGAACTTGTTTCGTCCGCAATGGAGCAGCTGAATGATTTGATGGATACCTTCAACAAAGGAGTGACCTTTGATATTTATGATGATACCGGTCAATTTTATGTGAAGGTAATTAACCGAGACACGCAGGAAGTCATCAAGACACTTCCTGCAGAAGAAATGATGGCGGTCATGTCACGGATCGATGATGCAATCGGAATGCTGATCGACGAACAGGGCTGATTCCCTGCCAATAATGCTTTAGTTGTGAATAACGCAAATAAAACGCTCTCTTTCTTCTTTGAAAGAGAGCGTTTTTTATCAAGTCGCATCGGAACGGCTTATTTGTCGGTATCCGTACTGGTGCCGGCATCAGGTTCTGTGTCTGTTTTTGTGCCGGTATCGGCATCTGTAATCAAATCCTTGCGCCGGTAAATTGTGAAGATCGCATCGCCACAAAGATAGTTTCTTCCCGGCATCCATGCTGGCTCCAGAATGGCTTTGAAATTATCGAATTTGATAACTTTTTCGTATGGGTCCAATACGTCGGGATGGAACTGTTTCAGCATCACTTCATCACGGGGACGGGCGACGATCCAATCCGGCTTCAGCTGAATGACAATACCACCCCAGTCGTTTACGTTATCCTGTGCCAGACGTGCTTTGACCACTTCCGGCGATCCGAGTCCCGGGCAGTCATAAATTTTCATGTTGGAGAAATATCCAAGATATCCCAGGCATTCCAAAAAGACGGTATCTTTGGGTGTGCGGGCGTGTTCTTTTAACCAGAGTCCAATTTTTGTCCTGACCGAGTTTTCAATAATTCTCTGCTGATAGTACATCTGCTGACACACCATCATCGTCATCGCAATAATTACGGTCATGAGCAGTCCCGGAATGAACCGCCGGACAAATTTCAGCCAGAATTTGACATTCAGATTCTCCGCGCGTTGCCCAATCCAGTCGGACAATCTGCGCAAATCATGCAGAATAAAACCGGCCGACAGGGCAACATAGAACCATGCGTTTGGAAAGTACCATGATGTTGCGGCGACCGGAATGTAGTTCAGGTACGTCAAGGAGATCAATGCTGCCAAGCTCAGAGCGCGCCCTGACCGTGTTGCCCAAGGGCAAAGAAAGTAAATGCAAGCGAAGAAAGATGTCTGTCTTAAGATTCCTTCCAGATAACAGTTCCATGGCCCGTAGACGTAAAGCGTCGGCATCCCAACTGATGCGAAGTCGTATCTGAAGCCAAAGAAAAACTGGACGAGAAGATAATGAAGAAATTCTTTTC
Source organism: bacterium (assembly GCA_003249795.1). Lineage (GTDB taxonomy): Bacteria > Planctomycetota > SZUA-567 > SZUA-567 > SZUA-567 > SZUA-567. The sequence goes on from QKHZ01000128.1 coordinate 26,084, forward strand.
CTCTGGGTAATTCCAAACCTTTTGCAATGACCGTGTGGGGAACAAAACTGCCGTAATACTGTTGCGCCCAGATCATCCACGGAAGGAACATGCAAAAGGAGATGACTCCGGCCAGAACATAGGTCTTCAGGAGCCCGATGCGTGTGCGGCCTTCTTTGGCGAACGGGAAAAAGAGGAAAAATCCGATTGCGGCGGAACTGCTGTAGATGAATCCGTCCGGCCTTGTATACATGGCTCCAGCCCAGGAGATCGCCAGAATCAGCCATGGGCGTTTGACGTGCCCCAGAATTGCGACGACTCCAAGGGTCAGGAAAAAGATCATGAGAGCGACTTCCTGCCCGTTGATGGTGTAGTCAACGACTTTCGATTCAAGAAAAACCAGAACCAGCGCTCCGGCTAGAGAAAGCGTTTTAAATCCATATCGTAATAGAGACCGGCAGATCAGATAGGCGGACGCGGACAATAAAAGCGAGCAGATGATCCGGTATGACCACAGAACAGCACGGTCGGATCCCTCTCCCAGAAGATACCGTAACAGAGCCGGGATGGCCATATTCAGAACAGAGGTGAATGCATGCACATGCTCACCCGGGGTAAAAACCGGGCCGTTGCCGGTGGCGAGGTTGACGCTGCAGCGGTAAGTGATGTAGTGATCTTCCCATACGTGGTTGGTGATGAGTGCAAAGCACATTGTCACGAGAAACAAGACCAATGCTGCGTGCCAAGGACGGATTGATGCTTTTGTGTTGGAACCTTCGCTTTCTGGCGATTGTGCATCACATTGTTCCATCAGACAGTCTCCTCAAAATACTTGGACGGGTAAGTGTTGGATAAAATAATACATAAAATAGATTACATCGGGTGTCAGTTTTTCTGCTTGAACACGACAACCGCAGAGAGACGGATAAAATGAATACCGTGAAATCAAACAATGCAAGATTTTAGATATTCGCATTGCGATTTCAAGAATATTCCGGTGTAATACATGAACCCGATTGCTTTTCAGGTGGGAGAATTCAGCTGTTTTTCGCCAGTTTCTTGCGCCGGTTTTCTGCTTTGCGGCTGATAGCGTTCATGACCGAGCGCAATCCCATTGCGGTTTTGACTTCCTTGAGCGTTGCGTTGGCGACTTCCTGCATCCTCATCGTACCGTCAAGAATGACCTGATCGACAAAACCGTTATCAGCTTCATATTCCTTGTAGCGCTCACGCATAGGCGCAAGGAAGCTATTGATTGCCTGTGCCAGCTTTTCCTTAACTTCGACGTCGCCGACTTTCCCTGCACGGTAACGGGTCTTCATGTCGTCCACATCGGCGGTGTCAGGGTTGAATGCATCGTGATAAATAAAGACAGGATTACCCTCAACGGTACCGGGAACATCCGCGCTGATACGATTGGGATCGGTATACATCTTCTTGACCTTCTTGTTGACCGTCGCTTCGTCATCGCTGAGATAGATGCAGTTGCCGAGGCTTTTACTCATTTTTGCCTGCCCGTCGGTACCGACCAGCGTCGGCACATCTCCGACAAGCACATCCGGAATCGGAAATACTTCACCGTACAGACCGTTGAATCTCCGGGCGATTTCACGGGTGACTTCGACATGGCTTTCGTTGTCTTTTCCGACCGGAACAAGATGCGCGCGCGGCATCAGGATGTCGGCAGCCTGCAGGACTGGATAACCCAGAAGCCCGAACGGCATCTCTTCATCCGACATGTTCGCGGCTTTTGCCATTTCTTTAATCGACGGTACGCGCGTCAGGCGGTTGACAGTGATCAGCATCTCAAAGATCAGGTTCAGTTCGTACACTGCATGGATGGCCGACTGCAGGTAGATCGTGACTTTGTCCGGATTGATTCCGGCAGCAAGATAGTCAAGCACCATCGCGCGGGCGTTTTCACCGATCCGGCCGATGTCCTCAGGTGTCGGCTTTGTGGTCAGCATGTGCAGGTCTGCGATGATGAGACTTGTGTCATAACTGTGCTGCAGTTCGACGCGTTTTTTAATCGAACCGACATAATGGCCAAGATGAAGCCGTCCTGTGGGGCGGTCACCGGTCAGAATCCGTTTGCGTTCGGGTTGCTGGGATCGATCCTGCGCAGGTTGTTGTTCCGACATGAGTCATTTCCTCTTTTTTTGCCGCAGCGCGGTAATGCTGCGTTTATTTGCCATGATTAAAAAGTACAGGATACCCGCCTGTGGGCAAAACGCAAGACTCTAGCCGGAAAGATAAACAAATGCTTGTGGGTTGACGAAAGCGCTTCTGATTTAGTAAGATGTTGCAGAAGATGTGAGACTCGTATTTTTCACAGTTCGTTTTCTAATGCCCAGCCAGAAAGATTCTGCTATGAACCTGCTTGAAACACTTGGAATGTCCCTGTTCTCCGGTGCACTGCAACTACGCCGTGACAATGACGGTGCGTGCCTTCCGCTTCGTTTTACGCCTTCGCAGATTGAGTATTATGGCAAGATTGAGATATTCCGCATCCGCTCGGAATGCTGTGCCGGGATATGTCTACGGGTACGGACTGACGCCGAGGAAATCGGTCTGGATTTCAGTTATGAACAGGGCGCACGAGGGTATTACGGACTTGCAGTTGAAAAAGACGGTAACCTGATCCATCAGTTTCATTCGCCGCAGCAGATGAACGGCCGAATGAGTGTATCCGTTCCGCTTGGGAAAGATGATGAGCCGCGTGAGATTACGATTTATCTCTCCCAGATCCGCCCGGTTCGGATTCATGCGGTTACTGTCGCAGACGGTTGCGTTGCCGAAGCTGTTACGCCTGCACCCAAAAAACTGCTTTGTCTGGGCGATTCAATCACGCAGGGGATGTCATCAGCTATTCCCGCAGTAACATATGCGACCGCGCTTTCACGAATCCTGAAGATGGATATTCTGAATCAGGCTGTCGGCGGCCACTATTATGACGCCGACTCTCTGGATGCGACAATTGATTACAAACCGGATCTGATCACAGTCGCGTACGGGACAAATGACTGGACGGGAAATGTGAGAGAGCAGACGATCCGGTCGAACGTAACCTCTTACCTGCAAAAACTCGCCCAGATTTTTCCTGCTGTAAAAACGGTTGTGATCACACCGCTCTGGCGTTCGGATCATCATGCGGTTCATGACGGCGGGTTATTTAAAGACTTCTGTCAGGCAATTGCCGACACTGCGGCAAGCTTTGGTAATGTCTATCTACTGAACGGATACCACATGATTCCGCACCACGGCGACTACTATGTCGACGGATTACATCCGAACGATCTCGGCGCATTGTGGCTAGCCTCACGGCTGGCAGCGGAAATAAACCGCCTCGGACTTGTGTGATTTTATCATTTGAAAAACGCTGTGCCGCATTTCCCCTTTCTCAAGCGGGAGGGGATTGATTTTCCAGCCACGGCGGATCAACCGGATCGGACAGGTGGTTGAGCATATCGTTGACCACCCGACGCACTTCGTCCAGCGTAATATCCTGCAGGCATTTGAATCCATGCGCGCAACTGCAAACTGTTCCGGCCAAAAAACTCACGCACGGACCGCACGACGGATTTTGCCAGACAACCGCATGTTCCTCGCTTTGTGGCGGGCCGAACCGCACCGGACTTTCCGGCCCGTAAATAGAGACAGTCGGCACATCCAGCGCGCTTGCCAGATGCACCATGCCCGAGTCATTCGTGATCAGTAAATGCAGCCGCTGGATGACGGCGGCCAGTTGCCGGACCGAGGTTTGTCCTGCAAGGTTTGCTGCAGGTAGCGGCATCTGTTTGGTGTAACGCGCCACATGGCTTTCTTCGTCGCGTGAACCCAGGAAAACGACTCGATACTCTCCCAGTTCTTCCAACTGCTGTGCAAGCAGGATAAACTTCTGCGGCGCCCACGCGCGGTGCAGGGCGAATTCACCGGCATTCATATTGATGCCGATCAAAAGTGTTTCAGGATGGATGTCCCAGTTTTTCAGAAGGCGGTTAACCGTATCTTGCTCAGATGCCCGTACGCGCGGGGCAACCGGCATCAGGTCGTGATAAGAAGCGTCAACCGCCAGCGCCAGATCCTGATAGGCTTTGCGCACGTGATGCCTGAGGTCTGGAGCGACCGGAACGGTAATGCCGGATGCGGGGCGCTCGTCGGCGGTGAAGGCGATGGTGGCGCGACCTCCGCTCAGGCATGTCAAAAGCCATGAGAGGCACTCGGGGCTGTCGAAGCTGATGGTAAGGTCGATTTTTCCGCTTTTACGTGTGCGCATGCGCCAGCTTAAAAAACTCCGCAGAATGCCGAAAGCTGATGTCAGGTTAATCGTATCGATCCGGTTGACAAGGTCCGTTCCTTCATACAAACCGGAAAGTTGCGGCTGTGTCAGTAAAATGAGTTCAGCATCGGGATAACGCTCACGGATTGCGCGCATAGCGGATGTCGCGCAGATGAGTGCGCCTAAGCCGGAGAGCTTGATCAGCAGGATGCGCCGGGGTTGGTCAGGCTTTGCGTGGTGGGACGCATCAAACAGTCCGAACAGTTGCTGCAGAGTCCGGACGGCGCGACAGAGGCATCGGATCAGGAAGCGGTCGAACGCAAAGCGCAGGGGTATTGCAGGCATGGCTTTTACTCCGTGCCGGAGAGCATAACCAGATAGTCTTCTTCGATACTGCCAGCAATGATGCGGACTTCAATGCCATAGGTTGTATTCTGATTGAAAAAGACGCCATAGCCGGATACCGGCGGTTTTTCCCACTCGTCAATGCCGGCAAAACCGCGAAGGTATTTGTAGACCCGCTCGCAACACGGCAGCGGCAGGTAGTCGTAAAATTCAATCTGGTTTTCGGAGAAAAAGAAGACCGTGCTGCCGTCGTAGTCGGTGGAAAAATGAATGTAGCGCGCATGGCAGGCAATCGCCGCGCGGATGATCCGCTCGGTTGCATCGACCGCTTCGATATTACGCCAGTCGTTGTGCATGCATGCCTTCCCGTAGTTGCCTGACAATTCTGCCTGCGGTATTCGTGCCGGTATCGCGCTGTGCCCTACGCCGGATTTTTGTTATTTTGTATGCTCTACTACGCCTGTTCTGCCGGGGCGGTCGCTGCAGAACGTGTGCGGAACCAGTTGACAAAAGCCGGAATCCCGTCGCGGATTTTTGTCGTTGGCGCATACCCGAGTTCTGCCCGTGCGCGGCTGATATCGGCAAAGGTGCAGTCCACATCTCCCGGTTGCTGCGGTTGGCGGTCGATGTCCGGTGTGACGCCGAGAGCCCCCGCAATCGTTTCGATCAACTCGCTCAGGGTGATAGTCTGGCTTTCGCCGAGGTTGTAGATATGGAAACCCTCAGCTTTGCCCATCGCCGCGCGCACTCCCTGGATAATATCGTCGATATAGGTGTAGTCGCGGCTGGTTGTGCCATCGCCAAAGACAGGGATCGATTTGCCGTCTGCCAGCAATTTCGTAAACTTATGGATCGCCAAATCCGGACGCTGGCGCGGTCCGTAAACAGTAAAGAACCGCAGCGCGGTGATGTCCATCTGAAACAGGTGGTGATAGGTATGCGCGATCAACTCGCACGCTTTTTTGGTCGCGGCATACGGGCTGATCGGAAAATCGACGCGGTCATCTTCCGAGAAAGGCACTTTTTTGTTATTGCCATAGACCGAACTGGATGAGGCAAAAACGAGCTTTTTCACGTCATGCCGACGCATGGCTTCGAGGATCTGGGTCGTGCCGCCGACATTGACGTCCTGATATTTCTCCGGATTCTTGATACTGGGGCGAACTCCTGCAAGGGCTGCCAGATGCATGACCATGTCACCGCCGTCAGCATTTTCCGGCGTTAACGATTTCATCGCATGAAACGCCGCATCAATATCGCCAGCGTTTCTGATATCGCCTTCGACCAGTTTGAAGCGGGGATGACCACTGAGTGCGGCAAGGTTTTCTTCTTTGATTTCGCGCGGGTAGAACGGGTCAAAGTTATCCAGTCCGACGCATGCGTGCCCGTCCCGGATCAAGGACTCGCACAAATGGGAACCGATAAATCCTGCGCCACCTGTAACAATTACCCGCACAATATTCTCCCTGATAAATTACGCTAATACTCCGCGTTTCAAATCGCGATGATAAAATTGGATATGCCGATTGTACCGGATTGCGTCAGTTTGGGCAAGTCGCAATCCAAAGACGCAGAGAACCAACCGAATTGTTTTCTAGAAAGAATCGTTAACTTCAGGCAGGGGTTCATCTTCTGTTATTTTCCCGCCGCTTTTTTCAATCTGGTTTTTGATGTTCTCCAGCAGCTGGCGGCGTTTCTTCACCAGATCCTGATGGCGGTTAGCCAGAGACAGGCGTTGCGCTTCAAGTCTGGAGTATTCGGTATCCAGCCGCAGGAGGTTTGCAAGTTGCGATTCGGTTGCGCCTTGTTCGGCCAATTTTTGCCGATAAATTGCCAGTCGCACTTTTTCTTCCTGCACATGCGCTTCGCGCCGCGCCTGTTCTGCCGATTCCCGAAGAGAGGCTAAAACCTGCCATGTCGGTTTTTCAGAGCCCGAGGTTGATGAATCCGGTTGATTGTCCGAGGCGATGCCACCGGCTCCTGACGGGCTTAGATAGGACTGCAGGCCGTCGGCGGCGATGTCCCATTTCTTTGACGAAATCTGCAGCAATGTGATCAGGGCGGTGACATCGGGCTTGATCGTCTCGTCGAGGGTCGGTTGCTTCTGCGTATAATAACCGATCTTTTCACGGTCGGAATCGGCTGACTCGCGCAGACCCAGCAGGCTGCGGAAATGGTTCCAGCGCACCATCTGGTTTTTCAGTGCGACCTGTAGTTTCTGCAGTGTTTTGCGGTCGTGATTGCGGTTGGCGTCTTTGGCGGCCTGAAGGGAGTTGCTGAATGTCCTCGCCGCGTCAAGGGCCATCATCAGAGAATCCTGCAGCGACTTGTTTTCGAATGTCCGGTTCTCATAACTGCGGATCCACTGGTCAACCGACCGTTGCCGCAGGTTCAGAGTCTTGCCCAGATCAGGATTGTCTTCTGCCCGCACTGAACACGGCAGTATGCAAAATGTTGTGGCCAGAATTAGGAGAGACGCACACAGGCGCAGCCAGCCGGAAATTTTCATTGCCAACTCCTTTTATGCTTGGCCGCAGCCTCGGCGGAATCTTATGCGTCAGATGGCTTGCCGCCGGATTGCCCGTCCGGTTTTTTATTCTGTTGCTGACGACGGGCACGGGCATTGCGCGCACGTTGATTACGCGAACGTTTTCCACCGCCGGATTTTTTCTGCTGATTCTGGTTGTTTTGCTGGTTCTGCTGTCCCTGTTGATTTTGCTGACCTTGTTGCCGTTGCTGGTCTTGTTGCCGTTGCTGGTCTTGTTGGCCACCTTGCTGGCCTTGCTGTTTCTGTTGCTTTTGTGAACCGCCATCCTGTTGGTTTGGCCGGTGGTTTTGTTTTTTATGAACAGACGTCCCCTGCTTTTGGTTAGACGCATTGCCGCCATTTTTATTGCTGGCATTGTTATCCGAATTCGTAGAGGCACTTCCGATATTGGCGTTTGTGTTTGCCACCGTCTCGCTGGAATCGCTGCCGGAACCTGAACGTCCGCGCCGACCGCGACGGCGGCGTTTACGCTTGCCTTTATTTTCGTCTTCCGGCTCTTCTTTTTCATCATATTTTTCAAGCGGATCGATTCGCGCAGGGGGCTCGTCGGTATGCCCTGCCTTATCCGGATTGTTGTCGTCAAAATCGTCTGTCAGGTATTTGGCCGTCATTGTCTCTTTGGCATCTTCGTCGTCTTCTGCTCTTTCAGCCGGGGTTAATGACGGTAGAAGATTTTCATCCCAGAAGCCGGATTCGGTTGCCAGAGCGTGGATCAGTACAACCGGGCAGACCGCAGACGCGGTGATGACGCGGCTCCAGTTTGTCGAGCGAATGCACGGCTCCAGTGCTTCTGCCGCATCTTTGCGAAGATCAGTGTCCGGACAAAGCATAATGCCCAGTCCGGCCTGAATGCTGGCCGCCAGAGTTTCCGTTTCGTGAATGACTGCTGCCCAGTTTTGCGGAAGCTGGTCGGCTGTAGCCAGCGTACTTTTTTCTGTGCGCCAGTCGGGGCATGTGACCGCCGTTTCCGGATCCGGAGCATACTGTTTGTATTTTTCCAGATATTTCTGTGCGGCATTGGCAACCGCGTTGCGTGCGGTTGTAAGTTTTTCAGTCGGCGCACCTTCTTTGCCTTTGGTTGCTGCATCGATCAGCGTGAGTGCGATCTGTGCGCACAACAGTTTCCGGGGCGTTGACAGGCTGGCCAGATTTTCAGAAGAAAGTGACAGCCTCTGGCCGTCATTTTCGGAGGAAAGTTGTTCAAAGAGAGTTTTCCACTTTTCCTCACCGGTGACGACAGCCGACACGGCCAGAAACGCAAGCTGCGTGAGGGTTGCCAGAGAGTCGCCTTCAGCCAGTGACAGAGCGGTATCGTCTTCCGGTGGAAGTTTGTAGCCAGTCTGGTCGAGATGGCTGATGCATTTGGAGAGGATATTTTTCATCTTGGCCTGGCTGTCGGGGATGATCGCGCCGGTGGTGTAGCCACGGTAGACGCTGAGCAACCACCCGAGCGCGTTTTCCGGATCGACTTGCGGATAAAACCCGCGTCCGTCAGGCGCCATGCCACGGATCAGTGCGCTGCGGGGCGCTGTGGTTCCGATCCGGATCAGCCCGCCGATCAACCTGTCGACGATGCGTTCTTCATCGGCCGTGTCCAGTCCCAGTTCGATCCGTGCAAGGTATCCGTCCATAAGAAGTCCGGCGTGGAATGCGCAGTCAGCCATGCCGGTCCCAAAGCCTGAAGCGTTGGGGACACTTGCGGCGGTGTCGGTACTAGTCGGAAGCGTTTGCGACGGGAACTGTTCAGCGCTTGCGGCGTAGTCGTAGACCATGCCGATCTTGCGGAAGATAAAACAGTCGCGCAGCGCCTGCATTGCCTGCAGGACGGCGGAATTCAGTGTCGCATCGGCATCGGTAGCATTGGTGATCATGCCCGGGTCTTCTCCCTTATTCTTTTTGTGTGCGCTCTACAGTCCTTACACCGGCTGGAAAGCTGGAAAATGTATTGTGCCGCTGTTTTAGCAAGATTGCAAGAAGAAAGCCGGTCCGGCTGATGAATGCGATGGCATGAGATTGCGGAAGATCCAGCGCGGTGATGTCCGGTAAACGTTGACGCAGGCGGGGAAATCCTCTATTCTTGACAGATTGCTGATCATGCTGTCGTATCGCCTCAGAGGCTTTTGCCGGAGCACGGCTTGGCAGGATCGTTTTTGACAGGAAAGAATCACGATGGCTGAGACCCGGACGCCACCGCCAGCGGTCTACTTTATCGGCGTACTCGCAGCAGACGCGGCCATGTTACCGCGCGTACAACAGATGCTGGAGAAGGAGTGGGGGCAGATTTGTCTGCAAAGCCCCGTATACGACTTTTCGCATACGGCATACTATGCCCATGAAAGCGGCAACCGGATTGTCCGGACGTTTTACGGGTTTTGCCAGCGCTATGACAGGACAGAGCTTGCCGCGCGCAAGGTGCGGACAAACCGGATGGAAGAGGAGCTGGCCGCTGCACTGACGCCGGATGTTGAGGCCGGAGTCACCCGTCCGGTTAACCTTGATCCGGGGTATCTGGTGCCGGAGAAGATTGTGCTGGCGAGTGCGAAAAACTTTGCCCACCGGATTTACATCGGCGAGGGGATCTTCGCGGAGGTGACGCTGCTGTACCGGAATAAACGTTTCGAGACGCTGCCGTGGACATTTCCCGATTTTGCCAGCGGAAAGTATGACGGCTTTTTCAAAACACTGCGGAATGATCTGATGAAAAATCCGGACGCAACAAACGAAACTGAATCTGATGAGGGACTGGATGAGGAGTCTGCCGGTGAATGAACTCAGGCTTTGCACTATCGCCAGCGGCTCGTCAGGAAACTGCGTCTTTGCCGAACACAGCGGCGGGGCGATTCTGATCGATGCTGGTATCAGCGGCAAAAAGATTGCGGAAGGGCTCAAGCACATCGGCCGCAACCCGTCGTGTCTGCGCGGGATTTTTGTCACGCACGACCACACCGATCACGTCAACGCCGCCGGAATTATGGCACGGCGCTATAACCTGCCGCTGCTCATGAGTCGTGGCACGCTTGAGGGCAGCCGCCACAAACTGGGCAAGGTCGCGCGCGTCGAGTGCTTCCGTGCAGGCGACAAGTTTTCGTATGAAGGATTTGAAATCGAGACGATCCCGACGCCGCATGACGGGGTCGAACCAGTCGCCTTGGTGTTAAACCGCGGCAAGACACGGGCTGGGGTGCTGACAGATCTTGGTCACAAGTTTGACGCGCTGCGCGAGGTGCTTGCGACACTTGACGGGGCGGTGCTGGAAAGCAATTACGATCCGGTGATGCTGAAAAACGGGCCGTATCCGGCGTATCTGCAAAACCGCATCCGCTCGGACGCAGGCCATATCTCAAATGAAGAGGCGGCGCAACTGGTACAAGAGCACGCGTCTGCGCGGCTCAAAGTCGTATTACTGGCGCACCTGAGCCAGAACAACAACACGCCGGACATAGCGATGAAAACGTTTTACGCAAAGGCGGAGGAGTTTTTAAAAGGCGAGGGTGTCAAAGTCTCGGTCGCCCCGCGTCATGAGCCCTCCCCGATGATGCGGCTGCGGTTCGGGTAGGCTGCATGGAGAAGAGATGAATGATGGACTGAAAACAATGCTGAGGATCTGTTTTCATGTCTTGTTACTTGGACTCTTGGAGACGGTTGTTTTCTTCGTGTCGGATTGGTACCGAGACGGTGATATGGAATACTCGCTCTATTGGATGGCCATGGCTATGCTGGTTTATATTGTATTTGCTATGCCACGGCAGGCAAACAGTGAGCCTGTTGAAAACATTACCGCAACCGGTTTGTATACTGAAATGAAGTCTTCTTTTCATAATCTTTCGCTTGTGGGCTGGATTTATCTGATTGTCACAGTATCTCTTTCAATCATGATTGTGTATGCACTCTGGCAGGACGATAGTCCCTATCCGCGGCATTGTGACATGCCGTAATTGATGTCGGGTTCGGAATGAGGTGCATAAACAGGTGCGCAGGCAGGAGCAGCAATGTGGAATATGGTTTGGATCATCATATGGCTTTGCTGTTTGATTGGTGTTCATTTTTATCAGAACGATGATGAAATGGGAATTTATTGGGCGCTAATGATGTTGATTGTCACGTTTGGCCCGATTGGTTATGGACAGCTTCGGTGCAAGACGGATGAAGAGAAAAAGAAGTATGAAGTGTCGGGAAAGCAGGCTGCTTTTCATATCGCGACGATAATTGCCCTTTTTATCGTATTTGCGTGTTATCTTTATTGGGGATAAGCCTGCGCAAAACAGAATATAGTGAATCCACTTATATAAATATGAACAGAATAAGGCGGGAGGATTGCAGTTATGGGTAAGGGTTGGACGGCGAAGAATGCGTGTAAATATACCTTGTATGAGATGGCTGTGCAGTGCGTGGAGGCGGATATCGATTTTATCGATCGCGTGTATCGCGAGCGCCGAGGGCATTTGCCGGTTTCGTTGCGTGAGGATTTCTGCGGGTCAGCCGCTGCTGCTGTCGAGTTTGTCCGCCGCCGTCCGCAAAATTCCGCCATCGGCCTCGACCTTGACGGAGACGTTCTGGAGTGGGGGAACAAGACTCACCGCCAGCCGCTGGGCAAAGACGCCGCGCGCGTGAAACTGTTAAAAAAGAATGTGATGGAAGTGACGCGCCCACCGGTTGACGTCGAGATGGGAATGAATTTTTCCTATTTCATTTTCAAGAAGCGGGAAGAATTGAAGGCGTATTTCAAAACCGCATTCCGTTCGCTCAAACCCGACGGGATCTTCTTTCTGGATGCGTATGGCGGCTCAGATGCGCAGGTGCCGCAGGAAGAGAAACACAAGAAAAAAGGGTTCACGTATATCTGGGAACAGCATTCGTACAACCCGATTGGCAGCGATGTCGAAAACCGGATTCACTTCAAATTCCGCGACGGCACGCAACTGCGCGACGCGTTTATCTATGAATGGCGGTTGTGGTCGTTGAAAGAAATTTCTGAACTATTGCAGGAAGTCGGTTTTAAGCGGGTGGACATCTATTGGGAAGGCTGGGACGACGACGCTGAAGAGGGCGACGGCAACTTCCAGATTGCATCAGACGCGGAGTCCTGCCCGGGTTGGGTCGCGTATGTCGTTGCGGAAAAATGATTCATCCTCTCATAAAAAGAAAGTAATGCGTTGGATTCGTTAGGGCGTATTCTTGCCGTCAAGCTGTTCTTTAATTGCGCGCTGGCCGTCAGCCTGCTTTGCGCGTGGTCGATAGCGACATATCTTTGGCTGGGTGAAGTGATGCCGGTTGCCGGATTTTTGAAACTCCGCAACGACCATCCGGATCTCGCGACAGCTGTTGTTCTCGGATCACTCACGCTTTGTTTAATGCTCAGTTATGTGTTCACGTTTCTTGTCTTACGCCGTCATGGTTCTGCCGAAAACGTCGAATCTGAATAACCCGGAAGAAAGTATCTCCGGGGCTGTTTGTCAGACGGATTCTATTTTACAATTCGATGACGCTGTAGACGTCGTCAATGGTTGTGGTTCCCTGCGTGACACACCGCATCCCTTCGCTGGCCAGCGAAGACATTCCCTGTCCGATAGCGATGGCCTGAAGCTCCTCTGCTGTTGCATTCCGCGCCAGAGCTGAGGCGATCTCCGGCGTAATGCGCAGCATCTCGGTAATGAGCTGACGTCCCTGATAGCCAAGTTTTTTGCACTTGTCGCACCCGACTGCGTGAGGGATCGTTTCGGGTAGTTCAATTATCTGCTGTCCTTGCGCTTCGAGAATCCGGGTGATGCGCAAGCGGTCGTTTTCTGTGAGAGGGCGCTCCGCGCGGCAGTATGGACACAACCGCCGGACCAGACGTTGCGCGACAATCAGTCGCACGCTGTCGGCAATGACAAACGGTGGAAGGGACAGATCGGCCAGTCGCTTGAGCGCTGCCGCAGCGGTCTTTGCATGCAGGGCAGATAAAACCAGATGGCCGGCCAGCGCTGCGTTTGCGCAAATTTGAGCTGTAATTTCTTCACGGATCTCGCTGACATGCAGGATATCCGGATCCTGCCGTAATATGCTGCGGATGATGTTGGCAAATGTTCTTCCGGAGGACGGGTGGATTTGAGTTTGGATTATGCCATCAATTGGTTGTTCGACCGGATCTTCGACAGTAAGGATTTTGACCCCATTGCGGTTAAGATGATTCAGGCAGCTGTAAGCGAGTGTTGTCTTCCCGCAGGAGACCGGGCCTGTGAAAATGATCTGCCCGTATCCCGATCCAAGCGCCTGCTTGAGTTGTTCGCACTGATTGTCTTGTGTAATAATCTGCTCAAGACTGACGGAGGCGCGGTGTGCGGGCATAATTCTGATAACGATAGATTCGCCATACAGAGATGGAAGAACATTGACGCGCAGATCGACCGGCTGGCTGTTCATTTTCAATTGAATGCGGCCATCTTGAGGAAGATTTTTTTCCTGCACATTCCCTTTGAACATGGACTTGAACTTTTCCGCCAGTGGCGCGCAGAGTTTCGTCGAGAGTTCAACCGGGTCACTCATGACACCGTCAATGCGGTAGCGCAGGCGGAGTTGTTGTGATTGCGGTTCGATGTGGATGTCGGACGCGCCCAGTTCGATCCCGGCCCAGATGATCGCCCCTGCAAGCGCATAGAGCGGATCTGCACAGTCGGGCGCACTCACCGCGGTATTATATTCCTGCTGTGCTTTGCTGGGGTTGAGAGTTTCCAGTGCCTGTACGGCAGAATTGATGCTGCTTCCGAGATTGAGACTGAGGCTTGGGGCTTGGCCGGTGAGGAAACGCTCGATTTCCTGCTTTTCAAACCGCCATTGGCGTCCGGCTTTGACACCATGAATCAGCCCTTGTGCAATCCAGCGGTAGAGTGTGCTGCGGGTAGTCTTCAAAGTGCTCAGTGCTTCATCGAGACTGAGCAGGTTGTTTTCTGTATGCGAGTCGGTCTTGGCGGGATTCTTTTTGCCTGATGATTTTTTATTTTTCATAGCAATCCCCTCTTCTTTTGGTGGTGAGATTCAACAATCGAAAAGCGCC
>QKHZ01000004.1 GCA_003249795.1 bacterium
GGAATTGCCGGTGACCGCGCTAAAATGCTTGTGGCAAAAGTCCGCTCCGGAGAACGCGACGTATACTGCTGAAGGCTTCTTCAACCTCACGCAACGCACAAATATAATAACTGCGGCTGCATGCAAACAAACGCATGCAGCCGTTTCTTTTCTACTGCAACTATCGCCCTCTCCTTATACAATTTCAGATAGTAATAAGTACACTCACTGATAAATTGACATGTTGTCGGGCATGACAACAGGGCAAATGCGAATCAAATTTGAAAAGGAGAGCTGCTATGGAAGATCACGTTATTCTTGGAGTTCATCTGACGGACCGCGTGAAAGAAGCACAATCGGTTCAGAAAGTTCTGACGGCACAAGGCGCGCATATCAAAACACGCCTCGGCTTGCACGAAGTTGGAACAGGTACTGGCGCAGCCGGACTGATTTTGCTGGAAGTGACCGGCGGAAGCGCTATCGCCAAGTCCATCGGAGCAGAGCTAAAATCAATCGAAGGTATTGAAGTACAAGAAATGGTTTTCAGCCACGATTGATCTGAATGACGACTACATCTTATTTATAATATGCATTAAGGCAGACTCGATATTGAGTCTGCGTTTTTTTTCGAATTCGACATTCTCACGTTCCCTTTATTTTTGTTCAAACAGAAACAACAGATACAATACGAATATCATGATCAGTTAGGCTTTCAAAACAAGGATGAGCCATTAAGTTCCAAATTCTATGGAAAACGGAAATACAATTGATATCATCCTGACAATTGCGTCGTACACGGTCAGGTTCATATCGAATCATTTTTTCTACAATAAATGCACATGCAATGATCAATTACCGGTGATGAGGAGGTACTTATGGACATCAAGCATAAATGGTCCATCTTACTGGTCGATGATGAACCTCTGATCAGGGAATTGCTACGTGAGATACTCACAAGACCGGGCTGCGAATTTACCGAATGTGCTTCGTATTATGAAGGGCGTGACGCTCTGGAAAACAACTTTTATGATATCGTGATTTTAGACAATCACCTACCTGACGGACGCGGCGTTGAGCTGCTGCCTATAGCAGAGGGAAAGTCTGGCCGAATGATTATCATCAGCAGTGACCCCAATAACCCGGAAATATTAGCGGCAATGCAGAACTACCCTATCCATGCCGTCATGCCCAAACCATTTAATATGAGAATACTGCAGAGTACCGTTTTTGGTGAGGTTCCACAACTTCCGCTGTTTTCGCAAGAATCGACCGCTTACCACCGCAGCCTAACGTCAAACAGCATCTCGCACGAAGCCAACAGACAAATCAATGAAACGGAGACGAGCCGGTTAACTCTGGAAAGCAACGGCCAACACATTTAATTTGCTCAACGCATCTATAGGTTGTCTTTGATAAGAGGCACTCGCCCCATCATGGTGTATTTTACTTCTCAAGACTTATTTTGATTGAACGAATCCTGCTGTAGCGATTCTTCAATCAACATCACGGGTATCCCGTCACGAACCGGATACCGCCGTCCGCATTCGCTGCACACCAGCCAGCATCCATCTTCTGTTTCAGCAACAGGTTTTTTATCTACAGGACAAGCCAGGATCTCCAGTAATGCTTTATCAAGCGCCATCCCAACACCTCTTTCCTGCACACGACCAGCCCATAAGAAACTGCTTCTGTGTAAGCCGAAAACGACTACTTTCTTGCAGCCTTCTGCATCGCCTTATACTGTTCTTTATTTTCTTTCCACCAGCAATTCCACGCATCAGCATCTTCACCAAAATCCTGCCCAGTCAGTTTTTTTAATGACGCAGCTGCATCCACCCGCATAGCCGGATCATTAAACCGCAAACATGCCAGAATCGGCTCAATCGGCGTATTGGGATTCAGCGTTCCCGAATTCGTATCGGCACTTGCCGAACCTGCCGAACTATCTGCATATTTCCCCGCGCTTTCAGTTCGACTTCGGGTTGACGAACCGACCGCATAAGGCTGATTTTGAATTTCCCGAAACTTGAATCCGCACACACCGCAGAACCGGTTTCCGTGACGGACAAGATGCATCATACCATATGCCAGCACCAGAATACCCGCTATCAGCCACCTCTGGCTTGCCGATGCATCAGGCAACATCAGGATCGCAGGATTCACTACCCGCGCGAGAGCAATCAGGATCAACCCGACGATCGCGAGAGCATATCCCCGCGGCGGCGCATAATCTTTCCGGATTTTCCGGGACTGACAATTAGGGCACTCCATCGCATGCCTTTCCGTTTTAACAAAAAGCGCCGGAAAAATCCAGCGCAAAGTCGTTCAACACAGCCAGACATCGCCTGCCGGGTTCAGCATTTCTTCTTCAGAATTACCGGTCGTGACGGTGCGCCTCAAGCGCACGACCCTGTACGCCGGCTTCGCTTGCGTGATAAAAATCGATCAGGTGTTTGATCACCGGATCTTTCGCGCACGGCATCGCTTCAATTTCGGCCAGCACTTCAGGACGGGTTTTACCTTCCGAGCGATAAACCATTTTGAAAATCGTCTTGAGCTCCCGGATTGTCTCTTCCGGAATTTTGTTGCGCATCAACCCTTCAGCGTTAATCGTCCGCGGGCGCGCCGGTTGTCCGTCGGCAATCATATAAGGGGGCAAATCGCTGCGCGTACCCGAATACGGTGCAAGAAACGCCATCGTCCCGATCGTGCAGAAGTGGTGCACCGCCGTCATCCCTGACAGGATCGCTCGGTCTTCGACCTTGACGTGCCCCGCAAGTTGCGCGAGGTTAGTAATTACTACATGATTACCAATCGTGCAGTCATGTGCGATATGCACATACGCCATAATCAGATTGGCATTACCGATCACGGTTTTGCCGCCGCCCTGCACCGTCCCGCGGTTAATGGTTGCACATTCGCGGATGGTGTTTTTATCCCCGATCACAAGCTCGGTATCTTCCCCGCGATACTTCAGGTCCTGAGGGTCGCCACCGACCACAGCACTCGGATAGATATCACACTCGCGACCGATCTGCGTATGACGGATGATCTGGCTATGCGCGCGCAGAATCGTCCCTTCGCCGATAGTCACGTTGGGCCCGACAATCACGCCCGCGCCTACCTCTACGCCGTCAGCAATTTCCGCCGTCTTATCAATCACAGCAGTTGGATGAATTTTTGCAGCCATAATTTTCCCACTCAACGAACAGCCAAATCAACGCGGTGATCCGCAGGCAGTTTCCCCATCTCGATATCCCGGCCGGATCATTCCCAAGCCGGAGTCATTCTCATCAAACTCAGGTATAGCTATTGACGTCGACCAGCGCAAACTTGATCATGCACGATGCAGTCGGTTCACCGTCGACCGATCCCTGCGCATTCACAACACCGATCCGTCCCTTGAACTTCTCGAACACGACTTCCATCCGCACCTGATCTCCCGGCACGACCGGACGGCGGAATTTGACATTGTCAATCGACATCAGAACCGCGAGCTTGCTGCTCTTATCTTCCATCATCGCAATTCCGCCTGACTGCGCCAGCGCTTCAATCTGAAGAACGCCCGGCATGATCGGCTGCCCCGGAAAGTGACCGTTAAAGAACTCTTCGTTACGCGTTACGTTTTTAATCGTCACAATCCGCTTGTACGGCTCCAGCTCCAGCACGCGGTCAACAAGCAGGAACGGGTAACGGTGCGGCAGTGTATTTTCAATTTCGCGGATATCCATCACGCCGCTCGGGTGCTCTGCATAATGAATTGCCTTGCGCAACGCCTTGGCCATTTCGAGGTTCAGCGTATGACCGCTCTTGAATGCAACCACATGCACACCCAATCTGCGTCCGACGGTCGCAAGATCGCCGATCACGTCCAGAATCTTGTGGCGCACACATTCGTCATCAAACCGCAGCTCATTATCAACGACCTTGTCGCCGTCAAGAACGATCGTGTTGGTTGTATTTGCGCCTTTACCCAGCCCCATTTTGAGCATGGCCTCGGCGATTTCTTTCATCACAAATGTCCGGCAAGGAGAAATCGACTCGCGGATCGATTCAGGCGTAACAACAAACTCAGCCGTCCCCTGTGCAAGTTTGCTCTGCGGGTAGTCGAGAACATATGTCACCTTGAAGCTGCCGTCAGCAGACGGAAATGCGGTGATACACGCATCGCCCGCGCTGACCGTAACCGGTTCTTTTGGTATAAAAACCGCGCACTCTGCGTCTTGTTCTATCAAACCCGCCTCAGCAACCGCATCGGTAAATGGGCGGGCCGATCCGTCCATACCAGGAATCTCGCCGCCTGTGACACAGATCTCGGCATTGTCAACGCCCATGCCCCACAGCGCACCCATCAGATGCTCAATCGTATGCACCGGCTCACCGTCAACCTGAATGCAGGTGCAGTTCTTTTCGCCGTTACCTAGCTCCGGGCGAAGCGCCGTTTTCTTGTCGCCGACACACAAAACAAAACCGGTCCCAGACTCAGCAGGCTTGACCGATACCGACGTTTCCGCACCGGTATGCAAACCGACGCCGCTGAAGGAAATCTCTTTTGCAAGGGTCTGTTGTTTCATAATCCTTAAGTTCTCCTGATTCCGCCGACTTGCTTTACGGCTTATTACCTCTTTTATGCATACTGTCCTATTTTGTTATTTTTCAGATTCACCAAGTTTCGCTTCGAGTGCCGCAATCCGTTCCTCGAGCTTCTTAACCGTATCGCGAAGTCCGGAAACTTTTTTCTGATTGCGTTCCTTGTCCAGCCACTGTTTATGCGGCATGGCCGGTGTTCCCGACCAGCTCTCCCCTGCGGGCACGCTTTTATTCACACCGGACTGGGCCATGAACATCGCGCGGTCACCGATCTTGAGATGTCCGGCAAAGCCAACCTGCCCGCCGACAACAACACCGTTTCCGAGTTCCGTCGATCCGGCAATACCCACCTGTGCAACGATCAGCGCATGCGCGCCGATCTTGACGTTATGGGCGATCTGGACAAGGTTATCGACTTTCGTGCCGGGGCCGATCACAGTCTCACCAAAGCGCGCGCGGTCAATGGCCACCCCTGCGCCGATCTCGACGTCATCCCCGATTTTGACCGTCCCGACCTGCGGAATCTTCGCGTGCTTGGTTCCGTCCCACGCGTAACCGAAACCGTCAGAACCGATCACAGCATTAGCATGAACACTCACGCGGTTGCCAAGCGAAATATTATGGTAAATCACAACGCCCGGGTACAGCGTGCAGTCATCGCCAAGCACAGCGCCATAACCAACATACGCGCCCGGATAAATTGTGCAGCGATCTCCGATCACAGCGCCTGCTTCCACAATCGCGCCCGCACCGATACGGGTATCTTTGCCAAGGGTCGCATAGCGCGAGACAATCGCCTTGCGATGGGTTCCAAGCTCCGGCTTGGGAGTGACTCCGGCCAGATGCGCCACGATTTTTGCAAACGCCAAATCAGGGTTATCGACTTTAATCAGCGCACACGGGGCTTCAGTGATATCGGGGCCGACAATCGCCGCAGTCGCCTTGGTTGTCGCCAGCTCCGGCGCATATTTGGGATTGGCTAGAAATGTGATCGCACCCGGAGTGGCTTCGCGAATCCCGGCAGGATGCGTTACCATCGCCTCTGGATCTCCGATGACCGTGCCGCCTAAAAAATGCGCAATTTCTTTTAACTTATAGGGTTTCATGCACGCGTTTCCGTTCCTGTCGCAACCGAAGCAACTGGTCACCAACAAAGGCCAACAAGCCGCAAATACCGTCCGGATAATAAGCGCTCAAGAGGTGGCGAACACGCGCCACCCCTTGATATGGGTATTCAACCAGAAAACAGGCGGCTCGTCAAGAGCCTGGGTCGATTCAACTGCCTGCAACTTATTAGTTTTTCGCCGCATACATGTTGTTCATACTGGCGATGATCTGCTTGGTAATATCCACCGACGGGCTGATGTACTGCACGCGGCGCATCAGAATCTCATTCTGGATTGCAAGAGGCGAGTCTGACTTTTCGCTGTCATCGGAGAGTTCTGTTTCCGGAGCGGTAATCACCAGATCAAACTTATATTCCTTCGAGTACAATTCGACAACCTTGCGGAAATCCTTGTAAATGCTGCGGTAAAATTCGGCCATTGCCTGACGGGTCATCTTTGCAAAGCGCTGTTTCTTTTCATCCAGCGTGATCTGCTTTTTCTGGATCTCAAGTGCCTGCAGCTTCCATGCAGCGGAGTTGCGCTCAATCAGGGTATCACGGCTGAGCTTGTCCTGCGCGGCGCGAATCTCTTTCTCGAGCTGATCGATCGAGTCTTCCTCGCCCTTGAAGCTGGCCTTGATTTTTTCTTCCTGAACCTTGGCGAACTTGTATTCTTTGAAAACGTCCTGAATCTTGACAACCCCGATCCGGAGTGCACGCGCCTCTTCCGCACGCGCCGAGACCGACATCAGAATCGCAACCGCAGCAACCAACAGAACGCCAAATTTCTGCATCCGTTTCATGTGTTCCCTTTCTTATCCCTTCAAAATCAACGCTGTCTGTCATTCACAATCTTAACGTATCGTATTCAGCAGCCTCTCAGCTCAATTCCTGACGGCTCAAAACCACAACAAACCGTCCTACACAAGCCACAGGCATCAAACCATCATGCGCGCGGACAAATCTGCCCAGCGCGCAATCCGGAAATATTCTCTTTTCTCCACACAGCCGCAATCAGAACTGTGATTCGAAGATATTGACGTGGAAGCTGTTTTCGTCGTCCTCTTCCTCGGAATTGAGCGCATGCGCCCAGTAAATCCGGATCGGCATCGGGAACAACGGCGTCTTTACGTGCAGGCCGAGACCGACACTTGAACGGTATGAACCGTCATCGCCGCCATACTCATCCCATACGCCACCGACATCGTAAAACGCACTGGCACGAACCATCTTCTCATATACCGGCACCCAGAACTCAAACTGGTTGGTCTGACGATACAAACCACCGATGGCATCGCCATCTGAGCGCGGGGAAACGCTGTAGCTGTCAAAACCGCGCAGCGTCGACAGACCACCTGCGTACAGTTTTTCATACAGCGGCATCGAATCTTTGTCGGTATCACCAAACGGATCAACATAACCGACCTGCGAGGTGATCGAGAACACCCACGGGCGGCCCTGTTTGTCTGTATAGAACGGGTGATACCACTGCGCAGTCAGGAACGAGCGGAAAAAGTCGGCATCTCCAGCAAACGGACCGCCAACGACTTCCTGGCTGAGGGCAAGCTTATACCCCTTGGTCGGATCCCACTTGCTGTTGATGGTGCTCCACGACAAATCGTAGATCGTCCGACTAAGCACCATTTCGCCTTCCTGATTCTTGATGTATGTGGAGGCGTCATCATCAACATCCGAGATTTCGATGTTGTCGAGTTTATAAGTAATCTGTCCCCACAGACGTTTCCATAGGTATTTGCCGACATAGACCTTACCACCGAGATCGTTTTCGTCATACGTATCCCATGTCTGCGTATCGTAGTAGGTCTTAAATCCGAACAGGATCGGCTTGTTAAAGATCCAAGGGTTGCTCCAACCGAAAGAGTAACTCTGCGATTCGCTGCCGAAACGCGCACTCAGAGCCAGATTCTGACCTGAGCCCATGAAGCTCTTGCCGGTCAGGAACTCTTTAAAGCTGGTCGGCCAGTCTTGGTAGTCGAAATTACGCTGCTCAAGCTTGACTTCGCCAAACACACCCAAACGCTCGGTGTAACCTGCACCAAAGCTGAGCTTACCGGTTGCCGCTTCTTCGAGACTGACAACAACCCGACCGCGCTGGGTCTGGGTTTCATCGGTCTGTCCATCCTCAAGAACCGGCTCGACCTTGAAGGTCGTTTTTTCCGGATTCGTATAGTTGAGATTCATCAGGTTGGCTTTGGACTGGTTGATCTTCGCCGAATCGATCTTCTCACCCGGAAGCTGAGTGATTTCACGGCGGAAAATTGCATCCTTGGTTTTGCGGTTGCCAATAATCTGCACGTCTTCGATCACAACCTCAAGGCCTTCCTTCACGTGGAAGACAACGTCGATCACGTCATTCTCTTCAGTCAGAACACGTTCGGACCAGACCTTGGTGAAGTAACGGCTGTTTGGATAAGCGCCATACACGTCGCGAATATGGCCGGCGTCTTCTTCCACCGTCTGCGGTGAGAAAATTTCACCCGGCATGGTCTTGAGGACTCCGCGAAGAGTTAGCTCATCAACAAGGCCATTGCCGTCGAAATCAATCTTACCGACCTTGTATTGCTGGCCTTCTTCGATATCGATAATGATTTCAGCTCGGTTTTTCTGCTTCTTCGCTTCCGGATCGTTTTCAGTAATCGAGAACGGGCGTTCGACAACACGAACGTCCAGATAGCCTTTTGACTGGTAGTATAGCTTGACGCGCTCAAGGTCGCGTTCGAAGTTTTCACGATCATATTTGCCGCGTGAGAAAAGCGAACCAGAACGGGTCTGCATATATTTCAGCAGTTCTTTGTCTTTGATGTGTTCATTGCCGCGGAAGGTAATTTTGCGGACATACATCTTTCCGCCTTCCTCAACATTAAACACCAGACGGATGCCGTCTTCAAACGGTTCCTTTTCGGTCGTCACCTGCGCAAAATAGTAATATTCGTCTTTATACCACTCTTCAATCGCACGCGCGTCACGGGCAACCTGTCCCTCATCAAAACGGGCACCGGCCTTGCTCTGGATCTTGTCCTCAAGCTTCTTGGTCTTTACGCGCTCATTACCACGGAAAACGATACGGCGGATAATGTTTTTCTCGCGCACAAGAACGATCAGGTCGACTTTGTCAGGCTCGCCTTCGACGGGATTTTCCTTGATCTGCACGTCAGCAAACGGCCCCATCTTGAAAAGCCGCTGAAAGTCCTCGTCAAGGACTTTGCGGTCAAGCGGATGCCCCTCGCGGGTGCGCATCTTGGCCTTGATCTCCTGCGGCGTGTTCTGCATTGCGCCAACAATACGAATATCGCGAACAATCGGCGCTGCTGCTTCTTCCGCTTTCCCCAAAGCCGAAGCAACAACCAGAACCAGCATCAGTACCAGAAACTGGAGCTTACCATACACGGAGTTACCCATACTACCGTCCCCTTTGGTCATGTCTTTTTCCGTCTGACAGCTGTCGGCCTATTCCCCCAACAGGCCAACCACTTCCGTCATAAACGGAGTAATAATTATAACATCCTTGATCATCGCATACTTCCACGCGATTATCGGCCATTATATAAAAACCGGCACCCCGATTCAATGCATGAAAACAAAAATACCGAAACCATTTAAACAACAACAACTTACATCTCATTTCAACTTATTTCGGGAAAGTTTTTTCCCCGAAAAGCGGATAAAATCCGCCTGAACACACCTGTGGACACAGAAGGCATCCCGACTACTTTATCGGCCGCCTACGGGGATGAACTGTCAGGGAAATCGTTCTCTCATGCCGGATTTTTACGATTTATTTCATCTGCCAGAGACAAAACAACAACTCAAACGCCCCTAAGCAAAATCATGATCCCGCTTCTTTGGTTGCTTCAGGTTCTTTTTATGACGTCGCCGGATGTATCTCATTCCACGCAGCAAAACCCTGTTTGATCTTAGGTGTAGCGTTCTACTCAACCCACTGCCGCAGGCTCTGTCCCCCTTCTGTCGAAAGGTCAGGATCTGCACCAAGATCGAGAAGAATCTTCGTCGGGGCATAACAACCGGCGTCATAGAGTTTATTGCCTAACGCGATCAGTTCCGTCGCCCCGAAAACCTTCTGCGGCTAATGAAAACGCGGTGAAAGCAATGCTCTCACCGCGCAGAATCGGCATCTCGTTATTCAAAACATACACTCGCGTCAGCGGGTGCAACGGCACGCTGCCCTATTTCTTTTTCTTATTCGACTTCAGGATTTCCGGATCGATACCAAAGCGTTCAGCAATCACACCCGCAACAGCTTCTGGATCGGCCTTGCCCTTCATTGTACGCATGATCTGGCCGACAAAGAACATCGCCGTCGCAGGTTTTCCGCCCTCAATATCAGCAACTGCTTTGGGGTTGGCCTTGATTGCTTCTTCCAGCGCATCCTTGATCGGGCCGGTATCACTGACCTGCGCCAGTCCTTCTTTTTCCACAATCGCCGCGGGCGAAGCCGTATCCCCGTCAAGAATCTTCATGAAGACCCTTCGCGCGGTCGGCACGTTGATCGTCTTCTTCGAAACAAGGTCAAGGAGTTCTGCAAGCGCTTCGGGCTTCATCGCCGTGTCTTCAACAGCGACTTTCCGCGACGACAACTCACGCGCCAGATCGTTCTGAATCCAGTTGGCGGCTTCCTTCGGCATATTCGAGATACGCGTCGTTTCTTCAAAATAGTCAGCCATTTTTTTATCCTGAATCATGAGCCCAGCGTCATAGTCAGACAACCCGTAATCTTTCATGAAACGGTCTTTCTTCGCCAGCGGCAACTCCGGAAGACGCGCACGGATCGCTTCGACCCAGTCGCGTCCAACATGCACCGCAGGCAAATCCGGATCGGGGAAATAACGGTAGTCGTTTGCATCTTCCTTCACGCGCATCTTGAAGATCTGGTTGCGGTCGATCGAGTAACCCCATGTGACCTGACGAATAGCTTCACCGGCTTCTGTCTGGCGCAGGAGTTCGTCGACCACCATCGTCAGGGCCGCTTCCACACCGCGGAACGAGTTCATGTTCTTGATCTCGTTTTTCGTACCGAGTTTGGTTTCGCCTCTCGGACGGATCGAAACGTTGGCGTCACACCTGAGCGACCCTTCTTCCATATTGCAGTCGGAAATACCAGTGTACTGCAGAATGAGTTTGAGCATTTCCAGATAGGCACGCGCTTCCTGCGGGCTGCGCATGTCGGGCTCTGAAACAATCTCCAGAAGCGGGGTGCCGGTACGGTTGAGGTCGACGTTACTGTGGCTGCTTTCGTGCATCAGCTTGCCCGCATCTTCCTCAAGGTGTGCACGGGTCACGCCGAACTTCTTGCGGACTCCGTCAACCTCAACTTCGATGATACCGTTCTGGCTAACCGGCAGGTCGTACTGGCTGATCTGGTAGTTCTTCGGCAGATCCGGATAATAGTAATGTTTGCGGTCAAACTTGGTCAGCTCTGGAATCTCGCAGCCAAGGCCAAGCGCGCCGAGAATCCCAAGTTCAAACGCCTGTTTGTTGATGACAGGCAGTGTTCCGGGCATCCCGATACAGACAGGGCAGACGTTGCTGTTCGGTTCGTGGGTAAACTGGTTACGGCACGAGCAGAACATTTTGGTTTCGGTCAGAAGCTGGACGTGTACCTCAAGTCCGATGACAATTTCGTAATCCATGCAACACCTTTCCTTTAAAGCAATTGTCCATATCCGGACATCAATTTTTCCGATCAACGACTCCTATCATATTCCCGCACAGGGATTTGGGCAAGAGAACTTTTGACAACTTTCTCCGGGCACAAACCCAAAAGACGTTTTCAGGCAAAAATTCTGCCGGATTCGGATTCGGCGGTTTGTTCACTTTCGTGAGCTGAAAATGCTGTTGTAGAAGGAAAGCTATTGCCATCACCGGTTTCTGCCTTACAATAGCATCGGTTTTGATGGCTTATACTTACGAAAGGATCTGCAATGAAGACCCCAGTCTGCCTGATTATCCGCGATGGATATGGCTACAACACCAACCCCGAAGGAAACGCCGTTACCGCCGCCAATACACCCAATGACGACCGCCTGCGCGACATGTACCCGTGGACACTGCTTGACTGCTGCGGCGAAGCGGTCGGCCTGCCTGAGGGCTATCAAGGCTCGTCCGAAGTCGGCCACCTCAATATCGGCGCTGGACGCATTGTGATCCAGGAACTCAAACGCATCGACGACGGCCTCAGCTCAGGTGAGTTGTTCGAAGCCGAGAAATGGAAAAACCTTGTCAAAAATTGGAAGACAAACAACAGCACCTTCCACCTGCTGGGTCTCTTGCAGGACGAAGGCGTCCACGCACACCAGGAACACCTGTTCAAGATCATGCGTCGCGCACGTGAAGAATTCCCTGAAGGAAAGATCGTCATCCACCCGTTCCTCGACGGCCGTGACACTCCACCGCGCAGCACGATGGAATACGTCGCTAAACTCCAAGGTGTCGTCGCGGAGATCGGCGGCTGCACCATCGGTACGGCAATGGGACGCTACTACTCGATGGACCGCGCACAGAACTGGGCGCTGACCGATCAGGCTTACGACTGCATCGTCTCCTGCGAAGGCCGCAAAGCCGCCACCATCGACGAAGTCGTTGAATACTCCTACGAAAACGACAAAACACCGGACGGCACCCCGATGGTGGACGAATACATTGTTCCTTACGTCATCGGCGATTATGACGGGATCAAGGACGGCGACTGCGTCATGCACACCAACTACCGCCAGGACCGCGCCATCCAGCTTACGCTTGCTTTTGTCGACGATGAATACGCCGGTAACCGCAAGGAACGTCCGAGTGTCACCTATCTCGGCTTTACCCGCTACTGGGACGAGTTCACCGAATACCTGCTCGGAGCCATGGGAGGCGGCGGCGCGATGGACAACCTTCTCGGCGGAGTGATCGCTGACGCTGGCAAAACACAGCTTCGTATTGCCGAAAAGCAGAAGTTCCGCCACGTGACCAGTTTCTTCAACGGCAAGGCCACCACCCCGTACAAAGGTGAAGACCAAGTCGATATGGGCGGACGTTTCGATCCGGCAACATTTGCTCAGCATCCTGAAATGGAAGCGTATCTGGTAACCGACAAGCTGATGGAAGTCCTCAAAGACAACCAGTACG
The DNA here is from genome assembly GCA_003249795.1 of bacterium. Lineage (GTDB taxonomy): Bacteria > Planctomycetota > SZUA-567 > SZUA-567 > SZUA-567 > SZUA-567. Next base: position 12,821 of record QKHZ01000004.1, read on the forward strand.
ACTTCATCGCCGTCAACTTCGCCAACTGCGACATGGTCGGTCACACCGGTGATTTTAATGCAGCCGTCAAGGCATGCGAAGTTGTTGACGAATGCATGGGCAAGGTGGTTGACCGCGTCCTCGAACTCGGCGGCTCGTGCCTGATCACCGCAGACCACGGCAACAGCGACCAGATGGTTGACTACGAAACCGGCCGCACCAAGACCAGCCACACGCTCAACCCCGTAACGCTGATCTATGTCGCTAACGACGCTCCAGGCAAAAAGCTGCTCGAACGCGGCAAGCTCTCGGACATCGCACCGACGGTGCTCCACCTGATGGGTCTGCAAAAACCGAAAGAAATGACTGCCGACGATCTGATTCTTGCAGATTGATTCTTCAAGAAACCGCTGAGCCTCCATGTGGTTTTCGTCCGCCAGAAATCAACATTGCAGTACGACTCACCCCGGCGGCCATTGGTTACCGGGGTGATTTTTTTACTAACAAATTTCTAATAGTAAAAACAGGGGTTCACCGGATACACTTTATGCAAAGCAATGAAGAAACAACCAAAGTAACAAAGCAATATAAAGGAATACCCGTGCATTTCAGATTGATCCCGAATGAAGAACTTCAGCCGCAACTCAAGCTCCTGAGCCGTGACCGGATTCAGGCTGCAATCAACCTTCTCACTGACCGCTCGGTCGACCGCAAAACTGCCGTACACCAGTCACGCCGATGCCTGAAAGAACTGCGGGCGCTTTTGATCCTTTTTAACAACAGTCTTCCGGAAAAGATAGCAAAAGAAGCGGCTGATCAAATCCGGGATATCGCCGGAATGCTTGCTGGCGCACGTGATGCGGATGTGATGCTGGCAACCTACATGGCGCTGCGGGCACGCGTCGGACAAACAGACAAAGGCATGGATGAGCGGCTGGAACAATACTTTTCAGATTCCAACCGCAAAATCACCAACACACAGATCCAAAAGTGCATAAAACAGCTTGAGCGACTCCGCAAGCATACCGGAAAATGGAAACATAGCGACGAAGGATTTAAGGCGATTGCCGACGGACTCGAAGCGACGTACCGCCGCGGGCTCAAGCGCATGAAAGCCTCGATGGAAATCCCCTCCAGCGAGTTGTTGCACGAGTGGCGTAAAATGATCAAGGCGTGGCAGCACTCCACACGTCTCTTGCGCTTGCTTTGGCCTGTGATGATGAAATCCTGGCAGTCGCAGCTTGCCGAACTTGCCGGAATGCTTGGTGCCGAGCACGACCTTGCGATGCTGGAAGAAACCCTGCGCGAGCTGGATCTTGTTTCCGGCCCATCGCGGCTGTCATTCCTGAGCGCCATCGACACCGAACGAGTATCCCTTCGGGAACAGTCCTGGCTGCTGGGCAAAAAACTCTATCTAGAGAAGCCGTCAGCCTATATGAAACGAATGGCTGCTCTTTGGAATGCAGCTGTCTGAAAATCGCCCTACAGTACAAAATTTTTTATCGCCCCCTAGAAAACAACCGAACCTCTGATGTCTTATCATCAGAGGTTCGGTGATCTATAAGCAGTCATAACCATAGCGCATTGTAACGGTCAGGGAATTATTTATTCAGCATTTTGTCACCGACACACGAAGCTGGAAGCGGGGAAAGCGGATTATCTTTGATATGACGCGACATCCAGCAGTCTTCAGCCGCAACCATTCCGTCTTTCACGATCGCATTAAAATAAGCCTCATCCATCGGAATTGCTTCGAGCGATCCTGCCGGTAGCGATACGGTCGCAGACGACGACTCACGCGTTTTCGCCGACACCGGTTCCGGCGCATCTACCAAATCCACTTCGTCCGCTGCAATATCCAAAATTGGGGCAGCTTCAATATCATCGTCGATAATCAGCGCAGGCGCATCTACATCATTTACCGGTCGTTGCGCACGGGTTGTATCCGAACTGGATACGGCTTTGGCCGCAGCCGCTTTCGGCTCTTCAATTTCAATCTCGCCATTATCAAATTCGATCATCTCGTCTTCATCAGGAAGCTCAATCACCAGATCCTCAATCGACTGGCTTTCCTCTTCCTTGGCCTGCTCGACAATTGGCTTGGCCGGAGCTTTATTCTCGCCGGTCAACTCACGGTCAATCGCCGACTGAATGTCCGGCCACGCAGCATCAAAGGCCTTCAGCTGCAGCTGCGTCTTTTCCTTGATATCATTCTTGGCTTGCGTGTCGAGAACATTGGCCATCGCAACGCAAAGCTGATTTCCGATCTTTTCAAATGGAATCAAACGGTTTTGCACGCAAAAGTCTTTTTCCAACAACCCCGTCGCTTCCGGATCAAACGTGACGTTCGCGAGTTCGACGGTTGTGATCGTGCGCTGTTTGCGCAGAGCACTGCCGACATCCGCGCGCGTACAGATTTCAAGCCGAACCATGATCTGGCCAAGCATTCCGCCTTCTTTTTCCTGTACGTCCAACGCACGGTTCAGGTGGTCTTCGGTGATCGCCTCAGCCTTCACCAGAAGCTGCCCGATCTGCTTACCCTTCATGCTCGCGCGCTTGCGGCGTGCCGCGCTTTCATCGTTGGCATCGCTACCGACTTCCAACCCTCCGCGTGTACGCGCACCAGACTGGTTGCTTGCGCTGGCATTCGGAGTTACCCGTGCACTGGGGCGAGTCAGTTGGCGCGCACTTTTCTTCGCACTCACACGACTGCTGGTCGGTGCCTGACGAACGGATTTACGCGTGATGCTTGAGGACTTTTCTTCGTCCTTGTCTTCTTTTTTCTTTCCGCCAAAAAAACCCATCAAGCCCATGCCGCGCTCTCCTCAAAACGTATATCCATCTCTTCCGGCTGAAGCCAACGCTTCTTCATCTTCCAACCGGCAATTCTTTTTCCGCACAAAACCACCAGCAACATCCACTTCAGGACAAGCCAGTGACACACCGCATCAGCGCTTTGTCTTTTCCAGCGTAACGAGATTGCCAGTGCTGGCCGCTTCATAGTCAAGCGTATCGGTCCCGAAGCGAAAATCTTCGAAGCTGCTGTTGTCAGCCAAAGCCTTGCCCGCGCAGTACAGACGAACGCGAAGGTTGCCGTCTCCGGCGCGCAGGAACATATGAAGCGCCCCTTGATCGGTGTTGTTATGCAGACAGAACTTCGACAACACACCCGCGCAGCCGATCACCGACTGGATCATGCCTTCGGTCTCGATATCGCTGAGACCCGACTTCACGCATGCAGCGCCAACCAGCATATCGATACTGTCCAGGTACGGCGACATCGGCGGCAACGCCAGTTCAACCACGCCATCAACATTGATCGCGAAGGTCTCAACCTTGCCTTCTGTATTGACTTTGAGCGCCGCACGGCAACGCGGGCAACGGTACGTGCCTGCACTCGGTGTCGAGAGCATTGCGCCACAGCATCCGCAACGAATCAGCTTCGGCTTTGAACCAGCAGCTGCCGCTGCAGGGGCGGCAGCCGGAGCAGGAGCAGGCGCAGCAGCGGCTGAACCGTGATCTTCGAGCTTGACCTGCACCTCGGCCGGCGTGACGTTCTCACCCGCCAGAGCCGCAGCCGCTTCCTCGGAAGTCGCCACAATTTTGAACAGTTCCTGCAGACCCAGCATCTCCAGAACAATCAGCACCTTCGGGTGAATGTTCATCAGCACCATGCCGCCGCCGTCTTCTTCAAGCTGGTCAACATACTGCACGAGAATTCCCATGCCGGTCGAGTTGATGTACTTGAGGTTGCCGAAGTCGATCGCAATTCGCTTACGCCCCGCGTCGATCAGTTCGTCAAAAATATTGTCGAACGTTTCGATCGTCTCCGGGTCAACCGACCCCTTGAGCTCAACCACGGTTGTGGTCGGGTAGCCTGCGAGATTAATATCCTCAATCGTGTATGAAAGCTGTGCCATGCCTGTTTCTGCTCCCTCTGCTGATCCGTCCATTGCTCAGACAGATCTTCCACCAAACCGGAAAATGATATTCGTTTTCTATTCTTTTTGTCGGCGCCTGCAATCACGATTGCAACAGTCCGGGCTCTCCCCTGCGCGGCGCCGTTCCATTCCTTATAAAAACTTGGTCAGTTTCGCGCGGTTACCCGTTCGGTTGTATTCGAGTTTGTCCAGACTCTTGAGCATCAGCATAATGCCGAGGCCGCCCTGACGTCCCTGACGGTGACGGGCACGTGCAGTTTCTACAGCGTCAGCCGAAACGCGGCTCTGTAGATACACAGAGCTGTCAAAGCCTTTGCCCTGATCTTCGACCGTAATCGTCACTTTCTCATGGTCAAGCACATACGCAACCGTTACGCAAGAATCCGGATGACTGAGGTTGCCGTGGCGGATGGCGTTGTCCACTGATTCGCGGAACGCCACCGTCAGCGCGACCTGTTTTTCCTCACCCATTCCGGAGAAGCTGATAATCCGCTCCATAAACTGCGCGGCCTGCTGCTGATAAAGCGGCTTTGCCGGAAACTGGAAGCTAACCTCATGCTTGAAATATCTGCGCTCGGACGCCATGCGCTTGATTTCGTCATCAATCTTTTTGCGCAGTTCTTCGGTCTCATACGGTTCGACCAGAAATTCGTCTTCACAAATGCGGAACGAATTGACCGATTCAGGATCTTCACCGTCTGCGTACAGACAGATCAGCGAAATCATGCTGCGTTCGGGAGAGGATTTCAAAAACATCCGGATCTCGTCGGCGAGCTCCATGTTCGAGTCCATGATCACGGCGCTGGCGCCATACTCGGTAATCGCTTGCATCACACCCTCGACGCCGATAGCAACCACGGCCTTCTGGTCAGGTGTTTCCAACCGGCGGACCATGATCTTTGAAAACGGGTCTTCCTCAACCACCGCGAGGATCACCACCCTCTCGCCTGACTGGCTTGCGGTACGCGCATGCGGCAGAAGCCCAGGCAAGGGTTGTGCGGTAATCGCACTTTCGTCCGAGGCTTTACCGGATAGACCGGCAGCCGTCAGATGAAGCCGCGCCAGCGAAAAGAACTCGACCGGTTCGCCGTTACGCAGCGCGTCACGCATCAACTCGCCCGATTTCTGCAATACAGCAGCCGGAGTTGCCTGTTTTCCAATACTTTCAGTGACCTGATTGACCAGTTCCTGCATTTTCAAAGCGGGGTTCCTCCGTATCCCACAGGCGATATCCGACGCCTACGGGAGGGTTATTCTGAGCAACCGGAAAGAGCACAAAAAACAATGTGACATCCGGCTTCTATTTTCCCTTCAGATCTTTTTCCTTCAGATCATTCGCATTATTTTATCTGCTAGTCCTGCAGATCGCTTTCATTTAATATGCCTTTTTGAATCAGCACCGCCGCCATGCGAAGCAACAACTCGCGCGTCGGCAACTCACTCCAAAGGCGTGAGGTATCTTCCTCCTCACCAGAAACATCGCGCTTGAGTTCGCTAACAAGATCGGACAAACCGTGACGATGATTTTTTTTGTCCATATCTTCTTCTGAAAGATCCTCAAGATCATCCTCGGTCAATTCCGCCGGATCTTCCAAAACCTCATTGTCGATCTGCACCTGCCGAGACCACTCATCCAGCAGCTCAAGAATCCGGCTCTGCGGAGCAAGCACCGTTTCAACAGTAACACCCGAGTGGATGCGCAACTCGTCCACCGCAGCAAAATCTGTCGGGTCAGCCATCGCAATCACTACCGTTCCCATCTGCTTTGAGATCGGAAACGCCATGGCTTTGCGCAGCACTTCAAACGGAAACAGCTTCATGCAGTCGGCATCTGCGCACACACCATCCAACCACATGATTTTCTTATCCAGATTTTTCGCCAGAAACTCGGTCATCAGCTTTTCATCGACAAAACCAAGCTTGACTAAAATATGACCGACCTGACCACCAATCTCATTTTGACACTGTAATGCAGCCGCGAGTTGCTCTTGCGTTATCGTTCCGTTTTCCAATAGCATTTGTCCGATATGCATCTTCTCTTCCCCATACCCAAGTTCGGTTCACGACGCAACATCCCAATGATACATATTTCCAACATATGCTAATGCTCTATACGAAACTGTCAAGTTTTTTTATTTGTAAACATATTATGCGAAAGAAGTTGCGAAGGTTTTATCGGACGTAGCCCCCGATCTTCTGCCAAAGCCAGGCAGTCTTCGATATTTCCGGCCACGTTTTCCGGCTCATGCGCATCGCTGTTTGCAAGAATCCGGATATCAAACCCGGCAGCCATATCCCAGAATGCAAGCCACGGATACCGCCAGCGCTCACCGGTGCGGGTCATGATCTTGGATTTGCGCATTCCATAGCCGTTAATTTCAAGCGGAATCTGCAACGACTCCGCAGCGCTCAGGATATCGCGCGCGCAGGCTTCGGCGTTGATGTCCCATTCCGGATACGCGTAGCCGAACAGGTCAGGATGCGCCAGAAACGCAAACAGTCCCGACTCCATCGTCTTGACCGCCGCCGTGCTGTAAGCGACCAGATCCTGCGGCGAAGTCATTTTATGAAAATCTTTCCACGAACCGTTGACGCGGACATAATGCACACCGCCAACCAGATAATCATAGCCGCGCTCGCCCAAGATTTCGTCTTCCAGAAACGCGCGGTTCTCGCTGACATACTCGCTCTCAAGCCCAAGCGCAATCGGCAAATCCGGAAACTCCTCGCGCGCACGATAGACTTCATCTTCGTATGCGATCAGTTCCTTCATCTGCATCCGCGGCTCAGGCCAGCGTCCGTCGGGAAACGGTGCATGGTCACTCATTCCGAGAAACGACATTTCCCTCTCACGCGCGGCAACCACATAATCACGTACCGTGCCCGATGCGTGATTGCATCGGCTTGTGTGGGTATGAATATTTTGCAGACCGGGGGTCATTGCATTTCCTGTTTCATATTCATTTAAAAAGGCAGGCTGGGTGAAAATGCTTTGCGGATGTTGGTTCTTGCGCGCTTGCTGTATTTTTTGCATCAACCGATTTCTACAGCAGCGTTTTCTGATCCATAAAACCGAAGCGTGTCACTCTCAGCACACATACCTTACCACGAGCCCCCCCGATTTGACAAGGGCGAGCTTTGTCAAGGATGTCAATTTTTTCCGGATATCGCAAAAAGCATCATTGCATTTCAGTTGCCCTGCCGCTAGAATCATGGCTCGCAATTTCCCGCGCTTTCAATACCAGCACGTGGAATCCCGTTTGATGACGGGGCGATGAAGTTGAAGAAGTTGACAGAACCGACAGAAAAAGGGACCCGGTCCTTTTGAAACTCGACAAGATCACTGCTTCGCTCGTGAACGCCGCTATCCGGATCTATCTGCGGCATGCGTACGACGACGCGGGACTTCGAGATGCACACGCCGTGCAGTTTGCTGATGGCTTGGCTATCAGTGACATTCTCTCGCAGTTTTCCCGTGAATCCTCGACGCTTCAGAGTTACAGCCTCAGGTTAGGCTGTGAGTGGTATCCGCATATGAAGCTGACGTTGTCGGAGGCGTATTACCCCGGCGAGTTCGTATTTGTTGTTGACCGTCACGACGGGTTCGACTTTTCCATGAGCGGACCCGGTTACGAAGAGTGGCTCGGAACGCGTTCGCGCAACCACCATGTCAAACTCGCGATCGAGGAAGACTGGTATAAAGAAGCGGTTCCGACCATGCGCAGCCTGCGGGAAACGAAACTGTCGGAAAGTGATATTGTCCGCGCGTTTTCCGGCGACCGTGTCCTGATTGTTGATAACGACGCCGACACGTGTGCAATTCTGGAGATGATTCTGGGCGAAGCGGGAATTGCCGCTGTCTGGGTGCCGGGAGTCGCCGATGCGGCGCAGGTTCTGCAGGACAAAGAGCAGCACTTCGGCCTTGCGCTGGTGGATATGCTACTCACCGACGGCACAGGACTGGATGTAGTAAATCTCATCCGCAATAGGGCCTCAACGCAGGAAGTGCCGATTATTCTGGTTTCGGCAATGCCGGAAAAAGAAGTAAAAGCAAACGACGCCGACGGGTATCTGCAAAAACCGTACTCGGCAGAACAATTGTCACAGGCGGTAAAGGCAATGCTCAGACGCCGGTATGAAGGCGGAGACTTGCTGACAAAATGAATGAAATAATGTAAGCATCAAAAAAAGAAAACGGTTCGTCCGGGCAAGTATAGAAATAAGGAAACGAACCGGATCATTCCGCAACGGTTGCGGAGACGATACAAGGAAATGCGAAAACAGTTTTATTTGCGTTGGACAATTTACCAGATCTGCAAACCAGATCGATTTTAAGCAAAAAGGAATCAGTACCATGCATATGACCAAAGAACAGAAAACAGAAATTATGGGCAAGTACGGCCGCACCGATGGCGACACAGGCAGCCCCGAAGTGCAGATCGCCCTTCTGAGCGAACGCATCCAGCACCTGACTGAACACCTGAAGACCCACAAGAAGGACCACCACTCCCGCCGTGGCCTGCTCCAGATGGTCAGCCGCCGTGCGCATCTTCTGAAGTATCTGCAACACAAAGACCTGCCCCGCTTCCGTTCGCTCGCCAAGGAACTTGGCATCCGCGTCAAGGAAACCGTCAATTAATTAATCTTGTATTCCGCGCGCCTGTCTGAGCACAGGCGCGCGGTACTTTTGTCCGTCCCGAGTCTGTGAGCCGAGAATCGTTATTCTGTAATCGCAATCAAAACCGCGGTATTCGGCTTCAGATTCGGGACATGTGAAGAGGTAGGTGGAAACAGACGGGTCGCCAGGGATTTCACAGTCCCAACCTCCGAGCGACAACCATCTGCACGAAAAGCAGTACGTAGGAAAGGAAACACATGGAACTCGAAATGAATGAATCCCGCGTCGAGCGCGAAATCGCCGGACGCACCCTCAGTATCTCGACAGGGCTGATGGCCAAGCAGGCCGCCGGCGCTGTCCTTGTGCAGTATGGCGACACCGTCGTCCTGACCGCTGTCACAAGCGAACCCAGCGACAAGGCCGATGGCGACTTTTTCCCGCTTCTGGTCGATTACCGCGAAAAGAGCTACGCCGCCGGTAAGTTCCCGGGCGGTTTCTTCAAGCGCGAAAAAGCGCCGACCACAAAAGAAACGCTGACGATGCGCCTAACCGACCGGCCGATCCGTCCGCTGTTTCCGAAAGGATTCCGCAACGACGTCGTGATCCAGTCGATGGTTCTGTCCTCGGACATGGAAAACGAATCCGATATCCTCAGCATCATCGGCGCATCAGCCGCACTCAGCATCAGCAACCTGCCGTTCAACGGCCCGATCGGCGCTGTCCGCATGGGACTGATTGACGGTGCGCTGATCGTCAACCCGACCCACAGCCAGATCCGCAAGACCGACCTGAACCTCACCGTCGCAGGCACCGCAACCGACATCACCATGGTCGAAGCAGGCGCCAACGAACTGACCGAAGAAAAGATGCTTGAAGCCCTCAACGCCGGCCACGACATTATTAAGCAGATCTGCGCGATGATCAACGAACTGTGCGACAAGGTCGGCCGCAAGGAAAAGCTTGTCGTCGAAGCCCCGAAGATGCCTGCCTGCTACGAAGCCGTCAAGGCCGCAGCATACGACAAGCTCAAAGTCGCTGTTCAGACCGCCGGAAAGTTCGGGCGCCGCGAAGCAGCCAAGGCCGTGTACAACGAAATCGTCGAACAGTTTGTGAAGCCTGAAGACGAAAACGCACCGAGCAAAGGTGAGGTTGTCGAATGCCTCGACAAGACCCGCACCGAAATCATCCGCAGCCTGATCAAGAGCAACACCCGTATCGACGGCCGCGACCTCTATACAGTCCGCCCGATCGACTGCCGCGTCAGCGTTCTGCCGCGCACACACGGTTCGTCACTCTTCACCCGCGGTGAAACACAGGCTCTGGTCACAATCACTCTCGGCTCCAACGCAGACAGCCAGAAGGTCGACGGCCTGCACGAAGCATATGACGAAAACTGGTACCTGCACTATCAGGCTCCGGGCTTCTCGGTTGGCGAAAGCCGCCCGCCGCGCGGACCGGGCCGTCGTGACATCGGCCACGGCATGCTCGCACAGCGCGCGCTCGAACCCATGATCCCCAACGGTGAAAACGGCACCTTCCCCTACACTGTCCGTGCGGTCAGTGAAGTGCTGGAAATGAACGGTTCATCATCAATGGCCACCGTCTGCGGCGCAACGCTTGCGCTGATGGACGCAGGCGTTCCGCTCAAGAAGCCGGTTGCCGGTATCGCCATGGGTCTGATTCAGGACGCAGGCGAAGAGCCGGTTATCATCACCGACATCCTCGGCGACGAAGACCACTACGGTGACATGGACTTCAAAGTCTGCGGAACCGCTGACGGCATCACCGCACTGCAGATGGATATCAAGATCGACGGCATCAGCACCGACACGATGAAGAAAGCTCTGGCTCAGGCAAAAGACGGCCGCAGCCACATCCTCGGCAAAATCACCGGCTGCATAGCCACCCCGCGCGCCGACATCAACCCGCGCGCACCGCGTTTGCACTCACTGATGATCCCGGTCGATATGATCGGCAAGGTCATTGGCCCGGGCGGAAAAACCATCCGCGCCATCCAGGAAGAATGCGAAGTCAAGATCGACATCTCAGAAGACGGCGAAATCACCATCTGCGCACCGGAAACCGAATCGCTCATGGCCGCTGTCCGCCAGATCGAATCACTGACCGCTGTTGCTGAAATCGGCAAGACCTACGAAGGCAAGATCACCGGCATCCGCGAATTCGGGGCTTTTGTCGAAATCCTGCCTGGAACCGAAGGCATGTGCCACATCTCCGAGTTCTCTGACGAATACGTCAAGAGCATGGAAGGCATCGCCAACGTTGGCGACCCGCTGAAGGTCAAGGTTCTTGAAATCGACCCGGGAACCGGCAAGATCCGCCTCTCGCGCAAGGCTGTCATCTGCGAAGAAAAGGGCATCCCGTACGAAGCCAGCAGTGGCGGAAGCGGTGGTGGTGACCGCAAGCCACGCCGTCCGCGTCGCGACTAATTGCATTGCCGCAAACCGGTATAGCCGGCAAGGGTGAATGTTATTCCATTTCAGCAGGGTTGTCTGACCACAGACAGCCCTGCTTTTTTTCCGGGCATGATTGGTAATCCGCCGCGGGAGTTTGCTTGACGAAGACTGGCAGAACCCATACACTTGGAGCATTACTCTGGGCAAAGGAAAGAGACAAATATGGAGTTGTTCCAGATCGAGCAGAACTGCCTGATCGTGACTGATGACCTCGGGCCGGAGAGCGTGGATCAATTCCAGGCAATGTGCGCTGCATTAGCCAATCTGGAATCTGAAGAGGTCATTATCGACCTGAGCGCGGTTTCATACATCGGCAGCCGTTACTTTGGCGAGATGATCGCCGCGCAGGACCAGTTGGCAGGCATTCAGAAAAAACTGATCGTCCGCGCCCGCAGAAATGTCATTGATGTCATGGAACTCCTGGGTCTACTGGAGTTCCTGCGTGTTGAAGAGGTGTAATTGTGAGCCCAGCCATCCCCCAGCCGCCACAGGTGGCCGACAATATTTTCTACCGTGTCCCCTATGCAGAAACCGACCAGATGGGCCGCGTCTATTACGGCAATTATCTGACATGGTTTGAGCGCGGGCGGACGGAGTTGCTCCGCGAGTCAGGTTTCCCCTACCGTGTTCTGGAAGAGCGCGACATCTGGCTGCCGGTGCGCCACTGTGAAGTGCGTTATTATGGCGCAGCAAAGTATGACGATGAAGTGCGGCTCTGCTCATGGGTCAGTCAGGTCCGCCGTGCAAGTGTCACCATCACCACGAATGTCTATCGCCAGCCGGAAGACGAATTAATTACGACCGGATCGGTAGAACTGGTTTGCACCAAACCAAACGGAAAACCCCAGCCATTTCCGGAAGACCTTCAAAAGGCTCTTACGGCCTTTCTCGCTGCGGAGTAAGCCGATGCGGGTCGCCCCTTTCTGCGCACCGCACCAACGCCCTGCCTGCCCGCACCATCAGGCAGAGCAATTTCTCAATACAAAATTCTCATCCCCAGCCAAATTACCTTTAATTGTTATGCCGAAGTGGTTCGCACTGCTGCCCATCGCGATGCTAGCACTCTGTTGCTGCACGACTTTTCATGCCAGCAATCTGAACGCAGCAGAACCAGAAGCAGCAGCAACATCCGAGCCATCAACCGGAGATAACAACGGAACAATTGAAGGGCTTCAGGAAGTCAATGACGCACTGCGCGCGGTAACTGACACAGAAATTGCAGAAGCATTTGCCCGTGCGGAGCGGTTTTATCAGGGCGGACGTTTTGGCGAGGCGCGCGCAATTTACATGGCACTGATGAATAACCCAAACTTCAGGCCGCTAGTTCCCTACCACACGCTTAACGCGGACCAGCGGAATCTGATCCCACAGGAAGAATACCAGCAAAAACGGATTGACCGGCAAAATGACCGGGAACGCGCTATGTACGGTCAGGCCCGTTGCCGTGCCATGCGCGCAAAGCAATCCGGCGACCGTGCCGAGATGACAGAGACAATTCAGGATTATCAAAAGCTGAGCCAGAACATCCCCCGGTATGAAGACCCCCAATATACACGACAGGCACTTTACGGCATTGCAGAAGTACAGGTCATGCTGGGTGAGAAGGATCAGGCAATTGAAACGCTGAGCCAGATCCTTGACCAGAATCCGGCCGGAAAGCTGGACTGGGACACAAGCCGTTTTCTGTCGGAGCTTCTTGTCGAGAAAGCGATGTCGCTTGAAGCGGAATCCGCTTCACAAGAGGAGTCTATTTCAACACAAAAGAACCAGCTCTTCGAACAAGCAGCAATTCATCTGGGGCGTATTACCGAAAACTACCCGGACATGCCAGACCGCCAACAAGCTGAACTACAGCTGATTGAACTGCGCATGGCGATGGGCCATTATCGCGACGCCTATCACCTAATCGAAACTTTCCGGGAGCGGCAACGCGAAAACAGCCCGTTCAATGCCCGCGCAGAAATGTTCCGCGCACAGTGCCTGTACTTTTTCGGCGATATTGATAAAGCCGCCGAGACACTGGAAAAGATCCTCGAAGAAGAAAAAACAGATCCCAAGACACAAATCGAACTCTGGTACAGCCTCGGCTGGTGCACAGCCCGCCTTGCCGGAATCGTCGGCGTGGAAAAACGGCAGCACTACCTTAACCGGTCAAAAACAGCGTTCCGCCGCGCCCTGCAGCAGATGGCGATGAACAATCCCCGCCGCAAACCCGCCATCCGCCAGCTTGGTCAGGTTCTGCTGGAATTGGAAGATTACGCAGGCGCACTTGCCCAGTTCAAGCAGATCCTGCGCGACCCGCGGCTGCATGTACAGGCCAGTTTTTACGCCGGAATGGCGTCGAAAGGAATGCAGCAGTGGGATGAGGCGCAGACCTATTTTGAAAATGCTCTGCGCGGTGCTGAAGAGCGGGAGCAACAACAATTTTCACTACAGGCCATGCAGGAGCTGGCTGGACTGCAAATGCGGCAAGGACACTGGGGCGAAGCGTTTTTATATGCCAAACAATCAGTGGATGAAGCGGCTAAAATTCTCGATTACACGACACTTGCCGAAGCCCAGCTGCAACAGGTCCGCGCACTCTCCGGCCTCGGACAAAAACAGCCGCAGGAGCAGTACCGCTGCGGCCAGCAAACCCTTGATGCATTTGCAACGCTTCTACTCTGTGGCAGGAAACCCGAACCGCGCACAATCGGCGCATCAATCGGAGCCTTCGACTTCCAGCTGCAGGCGCTCTCTGCGTATGAACATGCCTCTGTGAAAAACTATGATGACGCGCTGAACCGAATCGCCGTGCTGCGCAAGCGGCTGGGTTCACGCCTGCGCAAAGACCACCTCGATTTCGAAGAGGCACGCACCCTGTTTTTCCGGGCAGATGCCATGCGCGCACAAGCGACAATCGAACCGAAATCCGCAGAAGAAACATACAAAGCCATCGCCGCCGAATATAAAAAATCTGCTTCTGCCGCACGTCAGGCGGCACAGGCAAACCCGCACGGCGCACTGTCAGCCGATATCAATCTGTTTCTGGGCGATATCGGTTTTACCCACGGCAAATTCGCTTATGAAGTGGCGCAAATCCTGACCGACTCCGGCCAGTCCGATGCCGCGGCACAATTAAAAGAAGATGCGAAACAAACACTTGAGGCAACGCTGCCAGCGTATGAATTTGTGATTTTCTCAGACGAAGCAACGGTGGAAGAACGCATCAACGCACGCACCCGTCAGGGCGAAACTTATTTTCAACTTGAAGAATATGACAAGTCGCTGCTATCGTTCCGCACGCTTGCCGACGACACCTCACTCGACCGCGCCCAACGGATTCACGCCACCATCCGCTGGGCAAAAGCATTGGCCATTCTCGGTAAAAGCGAACAGGCCATCCAAAAATTGCAGCCATATATCGCTTTCGATATCGATGCGGCACTACTGGCGGCAACGCTCTATGAAAAACTCGGTTTTTTCCACCACGCCCGCGACACGTATCTGACAGGACTTACCCTCGAGTCTCCAGACTCCGCACGCCTTGCACGCGCAGAGTGCGCCTACCGCGCATACCGTCTGGGACTGGTCAAGCCTGTAGAAGTCGCGCAGAATTCAGACCCCGACATCATGTTTGAAACTTCAGCCGAAGCTCTCTCGCAATTTGCCCGCGACTATGCAGATACCCACTTTGCCAGCCTTGCGCTGATGGATCTGGGAAATTCACTGCTAAAAAAAGGCGAATGGAAAGCAGCACTGAAAATCGCCGACAGCAGGATTCCCGAAATTCACAACCATGTCGAAACCCTGCAGGCGCTTTATATTTTAAAAGGCCGTGCGCTACTCAAAGGCGGACAGGCAAAAGAGGCACTTGCCGCATTCGGCATGGCCGAGCGGATGAATACCGACACCCCAGACGGTCGCCGCCAGCGTGCGGTTGCCATCCGCGAACAGGGCAACGCTTGGGCGGCTCTGAAAAACTATGATCAGGCACTTCTTTATTACGGCCGCGTCTTTGCGATCTTCAACCGAGAGGAAGAAGAATCGGACACCGCGCGTATCGCCGCCGCAGAGATCTATGCCCGTCAGGGCGATATGGAGCGCGCGCGTTCTGTACTGAACAACGGGCACGACAAACCGCTCATGCGCAGCACCTCCGCCCAACTTGATAAAAAATACGGAAACTAGGCCATGAATCAGACCCATCTGCGCGAGTGGCTCGAAGGCCGACGGGGAGGATTGTTTCTGCAATTGTTGCGGCGACTGCTGGTGCCGTTTGCACTTGTCTGGGGCTGCATCCTGAAGATACGGACATGGGGATACCGCACGGGAATTTTTCACTCTGCAAAAGCACCGGTTCCGGTCATCAGTGTCGGCAACCTCACAGCAGGCGGCACGGGCAAAACCCCGATGTGCATAACACTGGTCGAGCTGTCGCGTCAGCTTGGGTTCAAACACCCGGCAATCCTGATGCGCGGCTACAACCCCGGACACGCCAAAGAATCGGATGAAGCGCGGCTATATCGGATGCGGCTGGATAATGTCCCGGTTTATGTCGGCTCCAACCGAGTGCAATCCATGAAAAAAGCGACCGCAGATGGCGCAGACCTTCTGATTCTTGATGACGGCTTTCAACACCTGAAACTGAAACGGGACGCAGACATCGTTTTACTCGACGCAACCTGCCCCTTTGGCGGCGGCTGGCCAATCCCGGCCGGAATCCTGCGCGAGTTTCCCTCTGCCCTCGGCCGAGCGGATCTGGTCGTCCTGAGCCGGTGTGCGCAAGCCAGAGCAGAGCAGATCCGAATTCTGCTCGAACAGCTTGAAAAACGATATCCGAAGCTTCCTGTCATCCAGTCCGACCACAGCCCCGACCGTCTGGTTCTGCCGGACGGAAATGCTGCAACCGTCAGCGACTTGTCCGGAAAGCGCGTTTTCGCCATCAGCGGCATTGGCCGACCCGACGCGTTTTTAGCAACCTTGCGCAGCCTTGGCGCGGAAATCACAGGCTCTGTCAGCTACGCCGATCACCATGCATATACAGAAGACGATTTGCGCCAAGTCCTTGTACAGGCACAAGAAACAGAGGCGATACCCATTACGACCGAGAAAGATGCCGTCAAGTTTTCTGACGCCTCCGCAACACTTTGCCACCACTTTGCCGTCCTCGGCATCGGTTTACAGCTTTCCGACGACTTGCCTTTACGTAAGTTGTTGAGATCTACAGGCTTTTGCAGTACAATACCGATGGATTAGTGTCCACGTTGGTTTTGTGAGCAAAGGGTTTGTATGTCTGGTGAAAACGCGCAAGAAGAGATGATGCGCGAAATCATGCGTTTGAAAGAAGAACTTCTCCGGAAAGGCGAAGAACTTTCACGCACGGAATCCCGACTGCGCGGGCTGCTGCAGATAAAAGACCGGTTCCTGTCACTGGCGACCCACGACATCCGCACCCCGATCACCACACTGAAACTGATCGCCAACATCGTCGAGCGCTCGGCCGACCAACTGCCTGACCTGCTGCAACGCACTGTCGGCACCCTGCCGCGCAATGTCGCCAAACTTGAGGCCAAAGTCGACGACCTTGTCCGGATCGCACGGCTTGATGTCGATGACTTTGTTCCCGAGTTGGAAGCGGTCGACTGGAACGAACAGATCAAAGCCGCGATTGCCTCGTGCTTTGCCTCTGCAGTCCAGCGCGGGATCGAACTCGACCTGCAGCTGAATGAAACCGCAACCGTCCATGCCGACACAGAACACATCCGCCAGATGATGGTCGATCTGATCCGCACTTCGATGGATAGGCTTGATCTGGGCGGCCATCTTGTTGTCGAAAGCGGAATCAGTTCGCAGACCGGCCCGAACCCCGGCGCGTGGTTTCTGGTGCAGGACAACGGCCCGGCCTTTAACGATACGCATGCCGAACTGTTGCTGCAGGACCTCACGGGAAGCCAGCAACAGACCCGCGTGCGAGTTCCGCTGTTCATGGCCCATCGTGTCGCCATTGCCCACAGCGGCGTGATCGAAATCGGACACAGCAGCAGCGGAGGTATCCGGCTCTATGCCTGGATTCCGTTAAAGCAAAAAGATACGGAAGAAAATCCGCCGGAGACACGGCATGATGATCAGCATAATCATCATACAGAGAAACCGATTATTTCAGGGGAGGTGAACCATGGCTAACCCAACCGTTATCCATGCATGTCCTGTTGTCAACCAGAATGAATGCAAGGATCTGAAAGATGAACTTGACGGTGCCGTCGACAGCGGCCAGCAGCTAATTGTCGTCGACTGCGCTGAATGCAGATATCTGAACAGCATGGCCATCAGCGAGATCATGTCCGCGCACGTCCGGCTCTCCGCGCGTGGCGGGCGTTTACATCTGTCGGGTGTCTCCGGTTTTGTCCGACAGTGTCTGGACAGTGTCGGCGCACTCTCGATGTTGCATGTGTATGAGACAGTGCAGGACGCGAGTGTTCCGGAGCAGGAACCCTAACATTAAAACCAAAACATCATTGTGATGAAAATCAATAGAACAAAGAGAAAGGTGAAGTATGAGTGACTCGGCAGTGCGCGTAGGGGTAGTTGGTGCGGGAACGGTTGGCTCGGGCGTTGTTGAACTACTGCTGCAACGGACGGAGCTGCTTGCACGCAGAAGCGGTGTGCAGGTTGAGTTGGGAGCGGTCGCCGACCTTGACCGACAACGGGCAAAAGCAACCGGCGCAACAGACGACCAGATCGTTGACGACTTCCGCAAGCTGATCCAGGACCCCTCGATTGAAATTATTGTCGAACTCGTCGGCGGCACCCGCATTGCCGAGACCATCGTCCGCGAAGCTCTCGGAGCAGGCAAAGCAGTCGTCACGGCGAACAAGGCGCTGCTTGCAGAAAAAGGCCGTCCGCTGTTTGATCTGGCGCGCCAGAAAAATGTGCCAATCGCGTTTGAAGCAGCCGTTGCCGGCGGCATCCCGATCATCCTCGCACTGCGCGAAGGACTGATTGTCAACAACTACACGTCGCTACTCGGAATCGTCAACGGCACGTGCAACTATATCCTCAGCGAAATGGTCGGAAAAGGCGCAGACTACGGCGAATGCCTGAAAGAAGCGCAACGGCTCGGATACGCAGAAGCAGACCCGACCTTTGATGTCGAGGGCTACGACTCGGGCCACAAACTCGCGCTCATGTCGGCTCTCGCGTTTGAAAGCTGGGTCGATTTCAGCAAGCTCCACTGCGAAGGCATCAGCCGCATCACCGCGACAGACATCAAGTATTTCAAAGAGATGGGCTACACCGTCCGCCTTCTGGCCGTCGCACGCCCTGACGAGAAGAATAAGCGGATTTTTCTCTCTGTCCACCCTGGACTGCTGCCACTAGACCACCCGCTTGCAAATGTACAAGGCAGCATGAACGCGGTCGCGCTATATGGCGACGTGGTGATGGAGTCGATGTATTACGGACGCGGCGCAGGGAAATTCCCGACCGCAAGCGCTGTCGTCAGTGACATCATCGCCGTTGCCCGTGCATTGCGCGGAGGTGCGCCTGAACCAACATGGACGCCGTCAGACACGCCTGCCTATGAACTCGCGGACATGGCGGACTACCGCACCGAATACTATATTCGCTTCCCTGTGCCCGACCAGCCAGGTGTACTTGCAAAACTCGCCGACGCACTCGGCAAGCGCAACGTATCGATTGCTACCGTCGATCAGGATAAAGCCGGAGCCGACGGCATCACCTCGATCGTACTCGAAACGCACGAAGCACGCGAAGGTGATGTGATGGATGCCATTGAAGACATGCGCAAGATGTTCCCGGGGCCTGACCCGATTGTCATCCGTCTGGAAGACTGAAGCGCTAACGGTTTTGACCGACTTATTCCGAAACAGAAAAAATTAAAACGGTTGCCATACACAGCCGTCAAAAAAAAGGAAATCAGATCCATGCGTTATGCGTTAATTATCCCCGATGGTGCCGCAGACCGTCCGCACCCAGAGTACGGCGGCCGGACCGCACTCGAAGCCGCCGACATTCCGGGAATGCACCGCCTTGCCCGCGAAGGGCGTTTGGGACTGGCTAAAAGCGTTCCCGACGGCATGAAGCCGGGATCAGACGTCGCCAACCTCTCGCTTCTTGGCTACGATCCTGCTGACTGCTACACAGGGCGCGCCCCGCTGGAAGCGGCAAGCCTCGGCATCAGTTTGGCTCCGGGTGAAGCGGTCTTCCGCGCAAACACCGTTTGCGTGGTTGACGGCATCATGGACGACTACGCAGGCGGGCATATCACCACAGAAGAAAGCCACGCGTTGATTCTTGAACTTGATAAAAAACTTGGTATCCCCGGAGTGAAACTGCATCCCGGGGTAAGCTATCGCCACGCGTGTGTGTTCGCGGACATGGCGCACGCTATCGCAGACCGCACGCCCCCGCACGACATCACCGGCAAGCCAGTCGCAGGCCATGAACCCAAAGGTGAACTCGCCGCACGGTTAATCGAAGTCGAAGAAAAAACCATCGCACTTCTTCCTGACTGCGCCGTTAACCGCCAGCGTGTGAAAGACGGCAAAAAGCCGATCACGCAGCTGTGGCTGTGGGGCGGCGGCGTCATGCCCTCGCTCAATAAATTTGAAGATAAATACGGCATCAGCGGCGGGCTGATCAGCGCGGTCGACTTGCTGCGCGGAATCGCGACTCTCGCAGGGCTTGAGGTGATTCACGTAGTCGGCGCGACCGGTTATTACGACACCAATTATAAAGGCAAAGGCGAAGCCGCTCTCGATTGCCTGAAGCGCCACCCGTTTGTCGCCATCCACATTGAAGCGCCGGACGAAGCCGGTCACAACGGGCACGGCAAAGAAAAAGTCCGCGCACTCGGGCAGATCGACAAGCTGATCGTTCAGCCGATGCTGGAAGAAGCAGACCGCGCAGGCGACCTTCGCATCCTGTGCCTGCCGGACCATCCGACACCGCTGGAGATCCGCACGCACAGCTCCGATCCGATCCCGTTTGCACTGTGGGGACCGGGGATTCCGTCTGGCGGCGGAAAAGGTTTTACCGAAGCGGCGGCGGAAAAACTGGTTCAGAGCGGCAAAGAGTCTCTGGTGCTTGCACCGGAGTTGATGTCTCTACTGACAGCGAAATAAGTAACCATAACGGGCAATATAATGACACCAAACGAAGAAGAGTTTGATCTTGTCAATGAATCGGGCGAGATCATCGGTTCCATTACCCGCTCGCAGGCACACAGCGACCCGACGCTGCTGCATCCGGTTGTGCATTGCCTGATCCTTAACAGCGCAGGCGACCTTTTGCTGCAACTGCGGGCAAAGGACAAAGACATCCAGCCCGAAAAATGGGACACCTCTGTCGGCGGACATATCGGGCGTGGGGAACCGGTTGCGGATGCGCTTGCGCGTGAAGTCGGCGAAGAGGTCGGCATCACGATCAACCCAGACGATGCGCTGTTTCTATACAGTTATATCATGCAAAGCGAAATCGAACGTGAACTGGTTTACACTTTCATGCTGAAATACGAAGGGCCGTTCAACCGGCAGGAAAGTGAAGTCGACGAGTTACGGTTCTGGACAACCGAAGAAATCGACGCCCGTCTCGGCAGCGGCATTTTCACCCCGAACTTTGAAGACGAGTACGCACGGTTTACCCGTTTCATGACAAATTGACCGGGCAATCAGAACGGGGATAAAAAGATCCCCAAACTGTTTTCCAAGAGAAAGGATACACAACCATGCAGATTGCAGCCGCATCGTTTCCCTTTCCAGTAATCTTTTTTATCGCATTTATTGCCATTGCTATCGGCATGATCATTTACTCATATCTCAATGAGAAAAAACGCACGCAGGCATGGAAAGACATTGCTGAACAATTGGGCTTTACCTATTCAACCGATTTATCTGAACTGCGGCGGGAAAAAGCGGGCAGCTTCAAACTTTTCTCCCACGGGCGCAGCCACCGGGTCAGAAATCTGATCGAAGGCGAAAATGGAGGGATCAAAGTTATCCTTGCCGACTACAGCTACGTCACCGGCAGCGGTAAAAACTCGACCACCCACAACCAAACCGTTTGCCTGCTGCAAGCGGGCGCATTACGCTTACCGCACTTTTACCTCTGCCCCGAGATCCGACTTTTCTCCTTCCTGCAGACGCTGTTCTCTGGTAAAGATATCGACTTTGACGACGATCCTGAGTTCAGCAACATGTTCATTCTCCAGGGCGAAAATGAAGAGGAAATCCGCAACGTCTTTTCCTCCGGAGTACGCCGCACGCTGGCAACGCAGGAAAACAAACAACTCACGATTGAAGGCCTCGACGATGTATTCCTGATCCATAACGGCAAGCGGATTGACGTCACGATGGAAACAGTGCAAAACCGCATCGCACTCGCTTTTTCATTGATGAATACCTTTCAGGAGGCGCAGGCGTGAACCTTGAAATTGTAGACATGACCGAGATGCATTTAGCGGGAGCTGCCAAAATATTCAACCACTACGTGGCAACCTCTACGGCAACCTTTCATACAGCCCCGCTCTCGATCAAAGAAATGACGGACGAAATCCTGTGCAACCAATCCGGATGCGCGGCACTTGCGCTTATCGATCCGGAAAATTCAACCGTCCACGGATATGGCGCGCTCATGCCGTTCAAAGGACGATGCGCATATGCATACACGCGTGAGATCTCTGTCTTTCTTTCGCCTGAGGCGACCAGTCGCGGTTGGGGCGAACGAATCATTCACCGGCTTGAGGAATTCGCTACGAAAAACGGTATCCATTGCCTGATCGCCGTTATCTGCGAAGAAAACGACTCCAGCCAAAAACTGTTCACCCGGTTAAATTACACCTGCTGCGGCAGCCTCAAGGAAGTCGGCTTCAAGTTCGCGCGCTGGCTCGGGATTCAATACTGGCAGAAGCCTCTGGATATACCGGAGAAAAATGATGCCAAATGATTCCGTAACGGCAGCACCGTGGATCTTGGCTGACCTGCTGTTGTTTGTTTTCACGTTCATCGCAGGCTTACTGATCGTACCGTTTGCGCGCCGCTTTGCGCTGGCGATCAATCTCGTCGACAAACCCGGTGAAAGAAAGATCCACGAAAAGGTCATGCCCTACGGCGGCGGCATTGCGATTGTCTCAACCGTCTGCCTGATCTTTGTGCTGGCGGGACTCGGCTGGGTGTATGAACTTCCTGCAAAAGTCTGGCCGGAACTCGGTGCGCTAATGCAGACCCATCGCTCCGGCTTTCTAAATGCAACAACGCTGGCAAAACTCGTCGCAATCCTCGGCGGAAGCATCTTCATGTTTATTCTCGGTCTTGTCGACGACAGGCGAGGACTCTCCCCCGGCATAAAATTCCTCGTTCAATTTCTGGCTGCCGGAGGGCTGTATGCGGCAGGAATCCGCGTAACGGCATTTATCGACTTTGCCCCTGTCAGCATTTTATTGACACTGCTCTGGATTGTCGCTGTCACAAACGCGTTCAATCTTCTCGATAACATGGACGGACTCTCGGCAGGTGTTGCGGCAATTGCCAGCCTGTTCTTTTTCGTCGTCGCAGTGCAGGCGGGCGAATTGTTTGTCGCGTCGTTCCTCGCCGTTTTTGCCGGAGCGCTGACTGCATTTTTACGATACAATTTTCATCCGGCCAAATTGTTTCTGGGCGATGCTGGAAGTCTCTTTGTCGGCTTCCTCTTGGCGTCACTGACTGTAACCGGAACGTATTACGAAGGGCGCGGCAGCGGTTACTCTGTCCTGATGCCAGTGCTTGTTCTCGGCGTTCCGCTCTTCGACACAGCCAGCGTCATCTTTATCCGCATCCGCAACCACAAGCCGATCTACAAGGGAGACACCAACCACGTCTCTCACAGGCTCGTGCGCTTGGGATTAAGCCGTCCCGAAGCGGTGCTAACTATTTATCTACTCGGTATTCTCATGGGAGGTGCGGCAGTTTTACTACGGCAACTTGAAGGATGGGGCGCAACGCTGATCTTCTGCATGGCCCTCGGCGTCATCGGGCTGATCATCATCTTTGAATGCGCCGCGGCCCGCAAGGCACAACACACAGAACCAGAACATGGGTCGGGCAATCCATGATTCTTGCGAATATATTTACACAAAATTTCACGGGAGGAAAATGATGACAGCATTTGAAGGACAAACCGTAATCGTCACAGGCGGAACCCGTTCGATCGGCGCGGCCATTGCGAAAAATTTTTTACGCGAAGGTGCGCACGTGATCGCCACCTATGTCGGTAACGACCAAGCTGCCGAGAAATTTGTCGAAGAGCAGAAAGAATATGAAGGCAAGCTCCATGTCGAGAAATTCGATGTGGCAGATTACGAAGCCGTCGAAGCCTTTTTCAAAATCTTCCCCGAGAAGTACGGCAAACTGCATGTACTGGTCAACAACTCCGGTATCCGCCGCGATGCGGTGCTGGCGATGATGACCAAGGAAAACTGGAACCGCGTGCTCGACGTCAACCTGACGGGCACCTACACAATGTGCAAATTCGCAGTGCTTCTGATGATGACCGAGCGCTACGGGAGGATCATCAATGTCACTTCCCCATCCGGCCGCTTCGGGTTTGAAGGGCAGGCAAACTACGCCGCCAGTAAAGCGGGGATGGTCGCCATGAGCCGCAGTTTGTCAAAAGAAGTCGCCAAACGCAAAATCACGGTCAACTGCGTATCCCCTGGCTTTATCGGCACGGATCTGCTCTCAGATCTTCCGGAAGACTTGGTCAAAGAATACAAGGAAAGCGTACCGATGCGGCGATTCGGCACGCCCAATGAAGTCGCATATGCCGTGCAGTTTCTGGCCAGCCGCGAAGCCAGCTACATCACCGGTGCAACACTTGAAGTCACCGGCGGCTTATAATCAGAAATCGCAACCGGACGAAAGCGTTTTATAAAGGCATTGAACATGATTGATATCGAACAGGCGATCCCGCATCGCAAACCGTTTTTACTGCTCGACAATATTAAAGAAATATCGGATGAGAAAATCGTCGCCGCATTCACCCCGCATGCAGACGACGAACTTTTCAGCCGCGTCTACGCAGGTCACTATCCGGGCAGCCCCATCACTCCCGGCGTTCTGCTTTGCGAGATGGTGTTTCAGGCCGCTGGGGTTCTGGTGTCTCACCGGCTGAAGGGCGAAGTTGGAAACGGATCGCCGGTACTGACACGGATTCGTGATGCGAAGTTCAAGAACATGGTGCTTCCTGATCAGGAGATCGAGATCTTTGCCGAATACGAAGAACAAGTCTCGGCAGCCTGGTATATGAAGGGCGGCGTCAATGCCGGTGGCAAACCTGCGGTTCGTGTTTCTTTCACCTGCGCAATGGTCGAAGTTCCGCCAGCAGGTTGAGTGCCGCGTTATTAATTTGTAGACGGATACGATGATTTTCAAACTACGTTTTGAGGAGAACTTGTGGGAATCATTTTCAAAAATATGACAGAGCTGGACGACAAGGCGCTAGCGAAAAAACTGACGCTTTACCGTTGCATCCGAGCCCTGTTCGGAACATTTGCTTTTATTCTTTTGGTCGGTCCTTTAGTCGTTCTTCTTCCCTCTCATGGAGAAACCAAACCAGATATTCTTCACACTAAATTTCACTATCTGGGTTGGGCATATTTGTTCTTCGCCTATTCCTGCCATGTCTGGATCAAATTCATCCTCTATATTCAGCAAGTCAGACAACAACAAGCAGAAGAATTTTTTTATGCAAACAACGTGGCTGAAACAGAAACATGACAGTAACTAAAATGAAGTTGAGAGTTACTGATAGAATAAATACGGCAGTATGAAATTTACTTGATTTGCCGTTCTTTGTGTTTTCAATAGATGAAATTAATTCAGAAAAAAGGCGACGACCTGTGTGTGGAATTGCTGGACTGGTAACGACGGAAAACAACGCGCATCTTCTGGCGAAACTGCCTGAGATGACTAGCCTCATGCGCCATCGCGGCCCTGATGATGAAGGAGCAGTCTACATCGTCCCGTCCTCGGGAAAATCTGTAATCCACGCAGGAAACGACACACTGCCATTTGATCCGGCACTATGTACGTCGATTCCGTTTCTGCCGTCGTCTGACGAGACTCCGGACAAATCACCCATTCCGAAAGGCTCAACCGTTGGCCTCGGCCACAGGCGCCTGTCGATTCTGGATCTGTCACCGACCGGTCACCAACCGATGTGCGACCCGCAGGAAAAAGACTGGATCATCTTTAACGGCGAAATTTATAACTATCAGGAAGTGCGTGACGAGTTGCTGAAAACCGGCGTTCAGTTCCGCGGCACTTCCGACACCGAAGTCTTTTTATACGCATACAAGACATGGGGCGCCGACTGCCAGAAACGGTTCAACGGCATGTGGGCAGCAGCGATCTGGGATGCGGACAAAAAATTGCTGTGGATCAGCCACGACCGCTTCGGGGTCAAGCCTCTGCACATCTGGCACGGCCCCGGCTTCTTCGCCTTCGCCTCGGAAGCAAAAGCATTTTTACCACTCGGAATGCCGAAGCCGGATCTGGCCGAGTGCGCGGCATACCTCGCTGACGGGCCGTGCGAATCGACAACAAACACCTTGTTTGAAAATGTGAAACGCTTTCCCGTCGGTCACTCGGCTTATCTTGATCCGGCACATCCGGAGCAATTGAAATACGAATGCTATTTTGAATTGCCGATGCCGAACCTGTCAGACGAATACATCGAATCGAAAATGCAGGAGTACGCAGAAGAGTACCGTCGTATTCTGGCAGATGCCGTGCGCCTTCGCCTGCACGCAGATGTAAAAGTATCCTGCGCATTGTCCGGCGGGCTCGACAGTTCATCAATCACCGCACTCGCCTGCCTCGCGCGGAAAGAACAGAATAGTTCAGAAGCCGTCGTCACGGTCTCCAACTGTTACAGCAATCCCGACTACGCCGGTTGTGACGAATCCGGTTTCATCCGCCTTGTGCGCGACCATTTCAACATCCAGGCTCTCACGACCGAACCCGACGACAGCCAGCTTGATCAGAATCACGACCGCTGTGTCTGGTGTTATGAAAGTGGGTTGCCTGACACGCTGCAGGCATCAACCTCAACCTTCCGTCTGTGCCATGAAAACGGGATCAAGGTCAATCTCGACGGGCAAGGCGCAGATGAGCAACTGGCCGGATACGACCGTTACTGGATGGATTATTTCGCCACTGCCCCGCTGACCAGCAGAGACTATTGGGTCAGTTTTATGCGGCATAAAAGTCCGTGGCGGGAAAAACTGTCGTGGCGGTTTTCCGTTCCGCTGACACGATCGGCTTCACCCTATCCTTGGCGCGGCTGTGTCGAAAACAAAATCCCCGCGCATTACCGTGACACCCGCATCATGTCCAAAGGCGACGGGCGCCGTCCGGTTAATGAATCGCTTCATAACAACATGCAGTTCGCGCTGCAGAATATGTTGCGCACAGTTGATATGAGCTCGATGATGCACAGTATCGAATCGCGCCAGCCGTTTATGGACTATCGCCTCATTTTGTTTTTAAATACCGTACCGTATCGCTACAAACTACACGCAGGCTGGACAAAGTATATCGCACGCCTCGGCGTCAAAGACGACCTTCCCGCACAGATTGTCTGGCGCAAGGACAAGATGGGATGGCCGAATCCGTGCCATGCGTGGGTGGCAGGCGAGTTCGGCGATCTGATGCACAAGAGGATTCTGGCTTCAGACTTTTTGCGCGAAAATTTCCCAGCACTACAGACTGAGGTCGAAACGCTTCGCAAACACACGCGCCTGTTTTTCCGTGCGTACAATCTATCACGCCACGTTGAGCTTTTTTACAACAACGCCGCACTGGGACCAATATCATGACCGGCACACACAAAAAACCGACACAAATGCACGAGTACAGCGACACGATGCTGAAATGGCAATTGATCTTTTATCAATTCGTCAAAATTTTATTTGGCATTTTGGGCATACTTCAGATTACCATATCTTTTGGGTTAACCATCCTGAAGCATACTGAGAAAGGCCAACAATATATTCCGGATTCTGCGCCGAACAGCTTAGCCGGCTGGTTTCTTTTTCTTATCGCTTACGCCTCTCACGTCTGGACGGTCCATATCCGCTATATCCTTATGGTGAGAAAACAGAAATCTGATCAGGCCCTACAACCTGAAGCAAGCAGTGATAAT
>QKHZ01000034.1 GCA_003249795.1 bacterium
GAGAACCAGACGGCACCTGTTGTGCCGTCGTATCTGCATTATGCAAGAAAAGAGGAATGAATCATGAACTCCGGAGTAGGTCTGCAACGTTTTTTTCACAGAGATGAAACCCTATCGCGATCGATCCGCAATATCCACGATGTTTGTGAGTTGCTGGAGATCCCGCAGGAGCAGGCAGAAACCCTGATCGATCCCCAAGACATGCACATCTACCGTCTGCACCCGAATATCGGCGGCACTCCCGTTGCAGTCTGGGGATGCACGGCGTTTCATAACCGCGCACGCGGGACATACAAAGGCGGCATCCGTATCTCCGACGACGTCAGCGTGGGCGAGACGATGGAACTGGCGCGGCTGATGACACTCAAGACCGCACTGACCGAGCTGGAACTCGGCGGCGCAAAGACCGGCATCCAGTTCGACATGCGCGAAGCCTACGCGATATTCGGCAAGACAGGATACGACCCGCGCTTTGAGGCGTCGGTCAAACGCGCGATCATGCGTGAGTACGCCCACCACTACCGCGGCATGCTGGAACGCAAACGTTACGTCCCGGCTCCCGACATGGGAACAGGCCCGTCCGAAATGGCTGTCATCTATGACGAAACAAAAAGCCCCGCGTCTGTCACCGGAAAACCCGAGGGTGTCCCGGGATGGTTGCCGGGACGCGCCGAGGCGACCGGATACGGCGTCTTTTACGTGGTGAGAAAGTGTGCAGAAAAACGCGGACAGAAACTTGAAGGCCTGCGGATCTCGATTCAGGGCTTCGGCAACGTCGGAAGCCACGCGACACTGTTTTTGAAAGAGGCCGGTGCCATCATCGTCGCGATTGCCGACAAGGACGGTGCGCTTGTGGATGAAAACGGCATTGACGTCGTCGCCCTGTCGCAATATGTCAAGAAAAACGGATCGGTCAAGGGATTTGACGCACCGGCAGCCAGCATGGAAGAATTTTTCTCCGTTAAAACAAACTACTTCATTCCGGCTGCAATCAACGACTCGCTGACCGAAGACGTCGCCAAGATGCTCGACACCGAATGCGTGGTTGAAGGCGCAAACTTCCCGACCACCTGCAAAGGGATGGATATCCTGACCAGCCGCGGCATCGAGGTCATCCCGGACATCATCGCCAACTCCGGCGGTGTCATCGCTTCGTGCGAAGAATACACGCACCCGACCTCAACCCGCAAGCTGACGAAAGAGCAGGTTTTCGCAACCATCGAGAAATCGCTTGGCCGCAACCTTGACATCGCATGGGCTGAAGCCGAAAAGCGCGGCATCACGTTGGATCTTGCGTGCACACTGGTCGCGATCCAGCGCGTCTACCTGACCATGCGCAACCACGGCTGGTGCTAAGAAGCATGCTGCTTCACCCGTTAACGCGAAGGAGTTGTTCTTTCCAGCTCAAGCATTGAGCGCCGCGAAGAGAAAATTGAATTATAGAAAACGGTTTGAGCAACATGCTGCCCAAACTCAACGAGAATGAAAGAATTAATATTGAACGCGTCCAGAAGGTTTCATTCCCGCGCTACGGCATGAAAAAACAGGAGAACATGATGAACTACCGGATGGCAACAACAGCCGACCTTGACGCAC
Source organism: bacterium (assembly GCA_003249795.1). Classification (GTDB taxonomy): domain Bacteria; phylum Planctomycetota; class SZUA-567; order SZUA-567; family SZUA-567; genus SZUA-567. Next base: position 1,597 of record QKHZ01000034.1, read on the forward strand.
TGGTGGGTCTGCTCAAACAACTGACGGAACTGGAAGAGGACTTCGACTTTGATGAAGTCTCACACCGCCGCGGACTTGAGATGCTGGTCGCCAAGCAACCCGACTGCTGCATCATGGTCGCCGAAGAAAACGGAACCGTCTTGGGCATGGCCTCGGGCCAATTTGTCATCTCAACCGCATGCGGTGCGCCGTCACTGTGGGTGGAAGATGTTGTCATCGACCGTTCGCTTCGCGGCAAAGGGATTGGCACAGAACTACTTCAGACGCTGCAGAGTTGGGCACAATCAGTCGGCGGCGTCAGGATGCAGCTGCTCGCGGATAAAGACAACGCTCCGGCACTGAAGTTTTACGAAAAAACAGGCTGGAAACGCACCAACTTTGTCGGAATGCGCAAGATGATGTAAACACAGACAGTTGCTTCTCTCACGCCATAATCAAGGGCTGGCTCCGGATCAGGAGTCAGCCCGAAATTTTGCCACCACCTGCGGAAATGAAGAAAATAGCTGAATTTTCTTGCCGTAACGCCCTTAACCGCTTATCGTTACATAATATTTTCATATCCGCATTCCCTATACGCAACGTAGGATTGCAGCAAGTTCTTGTTTGGATCGCATTTTTGATAGATTCAAGCAGCATAAAGTGGTGTGATGCGTTCACTGGAGAGCGATATGAGGCAGATTAGCGTAGTGGATTATTTATTGATAATCATGATTGGACTCTGGGTTGGCGTTGGTTTTGGGGATATTCTTTTTGAGTCTCAGTCAATGACCAAGATCGACAAAAAACAGGTCTGGGTTGCTGACGCGACTGACAGCCCGAAGGAATATAAGCATATTCAAAATGTACTTAATGATAATCAGGATGTTTTTATTTCACCACCACATTACCTGACACGGTCACGGATATTTCTTGGTAGTTGGGTACTGAGCTTACTTGTTTGTATAGTTTATCTCTGCTACCACGCTAATGTCTGCTACTACATAAAGCAGAAACACAATAACGCGGAATGAACAAAATAGACGACAAAACGATATCAGAAAACGTGTATTAACATCATTGGACAGGAGGTTTCATGAGCGAAGCGGAACAGGCAACCACAACCAATCAACCCGAACAACCGGCGACGCACTCTGGTGCATGGCTGATCGCTGGCGTCATTGTTGTGATTCTGATCCTACTGCTCAGCTTCGGCTCTGGTGAAAACAAACCTGTCCCGCTTGCGGGCTTCTTTCCGGCTGACACGATTACCTATCTCGAAATCCCAAACTGCGCGGCGCTGGAAAACAGCATTGCGACACTCCCGATCTGGAAACGTTCTCCTGAGCGCGAGCTATCGCACCTTGCCGTGGAAACGGCCTCGCGCGCACTGGGTGATATCCCCTTCCGCGACCTTGTGGATCTTGCCGGATCTATCGAGCAACTGGCGACGGCAACGGTTACAAACCCGATCGGCAATCCCGTTACGCTGACTGCGGTACAGGTAAAGTCACCAGGCGCCTTCGGCCAACTCTGCAACGATTATAAAGCTGAAGACGTCACCTTCGGCGACATGTCGCTCAAGCGCCTGAAACTGCCGGATGGAAAACTCCTGTTTGCAGGAACGCTGGGGCGCGTCATCGTTCTTAGTGAAGACCAGCAGGTGGTACGAACTGCGATCGGCCTTGCAGCGGGTGGAGAAAAAACTACGCCATTACGCCTCGACTCGCTTTCAGGATTTGGAGTCACAGCCAACAAAGACCTGCCCTCCCCTCTGCTCTGCGGCCTGCTTCGACCTAGCAAAACATTGCAGACAACGGTTCCGGCAGAGTCAGCAACCAACAATGCGCAGCAGTCACTGAACAGGATCATGGACACGCTTTCTGACGACGCGCGCCTCGTGTACGCCCTGTACCCGCAGTCGAATGAACCGGCGCTGTCGATTAACATTCAGATCATCAACGCGGCGGTAGCAACCGAGAACGTGCCGGCCGCAATGGCGGAAGAAGAAAAAGAAGGATTGAAAACGCTCTTTGCGCCGGAAAACCGGAAAGAGCTGAAAGAGACGATGGGACTGCTTGATATCCTGTACGGAATCGTGATCGTAATCCTCTGCATCATCGGCATTCCGGTTCTGATCCTTGCGGTAATGGCTGTTCTGGGATTACTCATCCATCTGCGTCTGTGGTGGAGCGGCAACATTCGGCCTGCCAACCCTGAGATGCCACTGGAAAACCTTTCCGCGCAGATCAAGGAAGATATGGGCTCAACCCGCCGCAACGCCCGCCGCCGCAACGATAACGCGATCAAGGACAGGCAACAGGAGCAAGAAGCGCGGCAGCCTGAAGAAGAAAATCAAGATGATGAAGAAACACTGCGCAGCGAGCAGGACAAATATAATCCATATGCCAATATTGACGCTGACGAGGCCTTCGGAAGCCAGGGAGACACAGAATGATTCGCGAAGCGATTGCCAAACTACTTGAAAACAAAAATCTCAGCCGTGAGGAAGCAAGCGCGGTGATGAATGAAATCATGTCAGGAGAATGCACCGATGCACAGATCGGCGGATACCTTATCGCCCTGCGGGTGAAAGGCGAAACGGTTGATGAAATCGCAGGCAGCGCCGAAGCAATGCGCGAAAAGGCTGTCAAGATTTCTGCGCCCGCCGACGTAATCGATACCTGCGGAACCGGCGGCGATTGCCAGGGAACCTTCAATGTTTCAACCGCCGCGGCGATCGTCGCGTGTGCAGCCGGTGCGAAAGTCGCCAAACACGGCAACCGCTCGGTCAGTTCAAAATCAGGCTCGGCCGATGTTCTGAAAGCATTGGGCGTCAATATCGAAGCAAGCCCCGAAACCGTGCAGGCCTGTATCGAAGAAGTCGGCATCGGGTTCCTGTTTGCCCCGCTTCTGCACGGCGCGATGAAATACGCGATCGGCCCGCGCCGCGAACTCGGCGTACGCACGGTATTCAATATCCTGGGCCCTCTCACAAATCCAGCAGACGCGAAGGCACAGGTTCTAGGAGTGTATGATCCGAAACTGACGTCAGTCATCGCAAAGGTTCTGAAAGAACTGGGCTCGACCCGCGCACTCGTCGTCCACGGATCAGACGGAATGGATGAGATCACCATCAGCGGCGAAACGATCGTTGCCGAACTGAACGACGGAATTATCCGCGAATACAAACTCTGCCCCGAAAGCCTCGGGCTGCAGCAGGCTGACACGGCTTCGATCCGTGTCGAAAGCGCGGAAGAAAGCGCGGCGCTGATCAAGACGGTCTTTGCCGGCGAAAAAGGTCCTGCGCGCGATATCGTCATCCTTAACGCCGGTGCTGCGCTCTGGGTTTCCGGAATATCAGCAAGCATTCAGGAAGGCGTGGACAAAGCTGGCGAAATTCTTGATTCAGGTGCGGCAAACGGAGTGCTTGAGCGTCTGGCGAAGCGTTCGTTTGCATGAAGTCCACTCTTCAGGCACTGATTAATTTTCACAAAGGGGTACAATCAAGAACGCACGCAAGTAGAACAACGGTATCGCCGCAAAGTTGCGGCATGATGAATTTACTATAGAAAAACAAGAAAGCAGTTACCTGTTATGCCTTATGCATCCATTGCCATAGTCGGACGACCGAACGTCGGAAAGTCCACCCTGTTTAACCGCCTTGTCGGCAGTCGCATCGCAATTGAAGCCCCGACAGCCGGTGTGACCCGCGACCGCGTCCTTTATCCATTAACCATCGAAGACCGCACGTTCGACCTGATTGATACCGGCGGGATCGGCATTGTCGACAAGCAGAATCTCAGCAGTGATGTGGAAAACCAGATCACGCTTGCGATCAACGAAGCGTCTGTCCTGCTGTTTCTGGTGGACTGCCGCGACGGGATCACCCCGCTTGACGAACACGTCGCTGAGCGCCTGCGCAAGACCGGCAAACCCGTGCTTCTCGTCGCAAACAAAGCAGACACATTTCGACTTGAAGAGAATATGCCGAGTTTTCACGCCCTCGGCTTTGGTGAGGTCATCGCCGTTAGTGCGAAAGAAAACCGTAATATCGACGATCTGGAAGATGCGATCCTCGAAATCCTCCCACCTGCGGAAGAGGACGAAGAGCCGGTTGCCCTGCGCGAACTCCTGAAGGTCGCATTTGTCGGCCGCCGCAACGTCGGCAAGTCCAGCATGATTAACTGCCTCTCCGGCGCAGAACGCGTCATCGTCTCCGACACTCCCGGCACCACACGCGACTCGGTCGATATCATCATCGAGCGTGACGGGCAAAAGTTTGTCGCAATCGACACTGCGGGTATGCGCAAGCACGGGCAGATGGATGACGTGATGGAATTTTACGGACACCTGCGCACAGAGCGTGCGATCCGCCGCGCGGATGTCGTGATCCTGATGCTGGATGCGATGGAAGAGATCGGCAAAGTCGACAAGCAGCTGGGCGCGCTCATCCTCGAACACCACAAGCCCTGCATCATCGCGCTGAACAAATGGGACTTGGCCGTTGAGAAGAATCCAGGAATTACCGTCGATGCGTTTCAGAAATATGTCGCAGACAAACTACCGGGATTACACTTCTGCAAACTCGCAGGCCTCAGCGCAAAGGAAGGCACCAACACATGGCAGCTGGTTCAGGCCGCACGCCAGCTGGGTGAACTCGCCAAGATGGAAGTGAAGACCGCGCAGATCAACAACACCGTCGCCGAAGCTTATCGCAAACGCCGCCCTCGCCCGCAAAGCGGTAAAATCGCAAAGATCTATTACGGCACACAAGTCGGAGTTCAACCGCCAACGTTCCTGCTGTTCTGCAGTAACCCGCAGCTGATCGACGACAACTATCGCCGTTTTTTATCGAGCCAGTTCCGCGAGATGCTGGGCTACGCCGAAGTTCCGGTCCGCCTGATCCTACGCGCATCCGGCGAAAAAGAGATCGGGCGCTACGCCGAATAAGTTTGCGCATTTTCCGCAGCAACAAAAACATGATCAAACAAAAAGCCCTTGCGCATTTCAGCCAAGGGCGTTTTTCATAACGTTTCTCATAAAACAGTAATATCCGACTGAAACGGTCAGCGTGATATAAACTTGCAGGCAACACTTCGGTACCATGCCTGCAGAAGCAGCAGTTCATATAAAAACATCGTCGGCTCACCCGTCCTGCGGAATGTGGCAAGAATGTTTTCAACCGCACTCCGTCGCAGAATCCCGTCCCGACATAATTCGCCCTCGGCCAGTTCATCACCACGCGCCTTGCACAACGCTGTCGTCCAATCGTGCCACGGCGGTTCAAAGCCACGTTTTTTTCGTGACAGCAACTCCTCAGAAACGAGCGGCTTCAGGCATTCTTTAAACATTGCTTTAGGGTTTGGATCGACCGGCAAGTCACGACAAATCGCCATCGCGAGTTCGACCAGTTTGTAATCAAGTAACGGCAGACGCGCCTCCACGCTGCACCGCATGCTCAACCGATCAGACAACGATAGACAATTTGATTGCAGCCATGTTTCGATCAGATACCGATTCAGCTCCAGCGGCAATCCGCATCCGGCATGCAAAGAATAACCGGATGTAATGAGTTCACAATCATCCGCCAACTGATCCGCAAACGCGTCCGTATACAACCCCTTCGCAGGCACACGCGCACGACGAAACACCCCATGCATCAACTCATAAACAAGTTCATCCGGATAGTCACGCCGCAGCAATGCCAGATCAAAACACGTATCCATCTGCTTGCGCAATGCACCCGGCAAATGCGTACTGTGACGCAAGCGGTGATAAAACGGATGAGACGTAACCGCGCGTTCGAACTTGCCGCGCACACGCCCGACAGAACCCAGCGTCAGCTTCTTACGGTTAGCCGCCAGAATCTGATGCATTTCGGGATACCCCCAGAACAACTCGTCGCCTCCGAGCCCAGTCAGCATCACGCGTATGTCACTCTCATGCGCCTGCTTCATCACACGGTAATACGCATATCCGGCGATATCGGCAACAGGTTCGTCAAGCCACGCGGACATTTCGTCAAAATCGCGAACGAAGTCATCCGTTGATAGCTCAATTTCATGAAACGGCAAACCAATCTGCGTCGTAAATTCACGCACCTGCGCGCGCTCGTCATTTTCAGGCGAACCCACGTAGCCGACGCAAAACGCATGCAGCGGCGTATCGGTATGACGCGCCGAAAGCGCGGCGACCGCACTCGAGTCGATCCCCCCGCTCAAAGCGATGCCGACAGGAACATCCGAGCGGACGATCAGATGACTGATTTCACGGAAGGTTTCGGTAAGCTCAACGACAGGATCAGACGATACGGGCGGGACATCTGCCAGCGACCAATACCTCTGAATAGACTGCTGAAGCGCTCCGCCACGACCGGCTGTCACCATCATGAAATGAGCCGGTGGTAATTTTCCAACCCCACGGATCGGCGTCGACGGCTCGGGGACGAATTGATGGTGCAGATACCGGTGAACCGAAACGGGATCAACCGTCCCACGCACGCGGCCGCTTGCAGCAAGCACCCCCAACTCAGAAGCAAACCACAACGACGCCCCCGACCGGTGCAGGTATAGCGGCTTCTCGCCCAACCGGTCACGCGCAAGCAAAAGCGTTTTCTTTTTCTCATCCCACAGCGCAAACGCAAACATCCCCCGCAACTCGTACAGACAGTCTGCGCCTTTTTCTTCATACAGATGCAGAATTGTTTCACAATCACTGCGCGTGGAAAACCGGTGACCGCGCTGTTCAAGCGACTGGCGTAGTTCGATAAAGTTATAGATTTCGCCATTGGCAATCAGGGCAAGAGATCTGTCTTCATTATAAAGCGGTTGATCACCTCCGGACTGGTCGATAATACTCAGCCGCCGCATTCCCATCGACAAGCAGGACGCCTGAAACACCCCGCCGTTATCAGGGCCGCGATGAACCATCGCCGCGAGCATCGCGCCCACAGCGTTGTGATCCGCCGGAGAAACACCGTCAGCTGAAAATACGCCACAGATTCCGCACACAGATGATCCTTCAGACAAACACAGATATACGACAACCGCACGAAGTCGTCAGCGTAAAGAGAAATTTTATCATTTGCGGACATAACGCAAAGCAGTTTCTTTTCCATTTGGAATTTTTCAGCAAAATATCTCCCGCACAAACGCAACCAGCAAACCGCACACGACGTTATTTTTGTCACACTCCACATTTACATCAGCCTTCCAGTACCACAGACTCTATCCCCACGGGGTTAATTCAGTTTGATATTTTCTTTATGCAAAAAAGGGAATACGTCATTTGCACTCATGAAACTTATCGACACATTGTTGCCCAACCAGAAATTATTTGCTATAACGCCCAATAGTATCTTTGTGTGGGAACTCACTTTGAATTGGAAGTTATCATGAAATACATAAATGCACCAACCTTTTCATCTCAACCAGAAGTTGTTTCTAACCAACTATGGAATTGGTATCTTGATTGTAGTTTTTATGTGTTGAAGGAAAAAGCAGACTTAAAATATGCAGAACTGACGGTATTACAACTTATAGAAGAATCAAGAAACAGATTAACACCCTATAACACTGAATATAAGATCATGAATCAAGACTTAATTAATGATTGGCTAGCAACTTTTCATGATATGCTTGCTGAAGTACAACGATCTCTCAATAAGAAGTCAGAAGCTATCATTTCTTATGAAAAAGCTATTTCTCTTAGTGGCAGAAATTTACATATTTTTGAAAATTACATTCGATTCGTTTTAAAAGATGGCGACATTGAAAGTGCTATATCTGTCATCAATCGAATACAACCGGATTTGCTTGATATGGAAGAAGACTCTACAGCAAGCTATATCCTCAATTGGGTATTGATGTATCCCGAACTTGGAAAAAGTATATCGGAAAATATTCTCAGAAAATGTCTTTATTTACTGGGTAAATATGGTAAATGGCAAATCCACAAGAATCGTGAATAGCGCACCATCCCATAAAATCATTGGTACTAATGATGTAAATATATAACCCCACATAAAATTGCCTCAGAAAATTCTTCGTTGTAAGAGAATCGGAAAATCACATCAATACCGATAAAAATAAGATCGCATTACCACGTTTGTGGCAGGAGGAGGTTTTTGACGGAGCCGTTGGGGTAAAGGGTATTGTTGGTGTCTTTCAGCTTGGGGCTTTTGCCGTGGCGTAAGGTTCTCTCACCACTCCCGTCCAGCATCTCCGGGTTCTGACATGCCGCCAGCGGTTCATCCTTACTCTTCCCACGCAAATCAACAACGGCTTTCCATAAGCCCGGGGTTTTTGTCCCCCACAGATTCGAGTCTATTCCATAACTTCAGTAGCCAGTCAAAAACCGGCTTCCTGCATTAGTCGTTAAATATCCCTTCCCTCTGCGACACAAATCCTGATACAATACCAAACACAGTAAATGATTAAGGAATGCCATTCAGCTTTGCAGATTGGAAGCGCGATGAAGGAAATCATACAGGGACTTGACTGGAAAACCCCTCTTAAATCGGTCAATCTTGCAACTCATTGGAGAATCGGGCTTGGCATTCTTGCCTTTGCATCGCTTTCAACTGTGATATGGCACTTCCTTTACCCGAACACACTCTGGTTTCTAAAACTATGGACTGGATTCGCTACAGGCAGTGTTATGGGAGCACTCGCTGGAGTCTGCTGGCAATTCCGCGACCCTAACCGCCAAGAGAAAACATCAGGCTGGTTCCTACTAACGGCTTTTTCTGTGTGGGGAGCTTTTGCTGTCATCTCAATCGTCATCCTCGCACCGCAGATGCGCACAGAAGAATCAATCAGAAGCGAAATCCGATTCATGACTTCGCCAGATATTCTATCGATAGTGGTAAATTATTCCACACCACGAGAAGTAACTGCTGACAAGAGACATATTGAGCAACTCTGTATGACAGCCAATAATGCAGAACTTTTTTATCCCAGTCATGAAGGTTCACTACAAGAATATGGATTAACCTTCTTTTTACGTGATGGACAGGTTAAACATTTTCAAGCTCGCATTCCAGAACGACATCCCAACGATTTATCCCTTGGGTTTAGCGGGCCAAGCCACTGGGCCGAAATCATTTTACCGGGTGGTAGAAAATGGATTGAATCAATAGTAACACACGAAAAAGACAACCATCAAACAAGCACACCACAATAACCCAGTAAACTACCACGTTTTGGGCAAGATAAGGCTTTTGACGGAGCCGTTGGGGTAGAGGGTATTGTTGGTGTCTTTCTGCTTGGGACTTTTGCCGTGGCGAAAGGTGCGGTCGGCAAGCGTGCGCTGCATCACCGGATTCTGGCACGCCGCCAGCGGCTCGTCTTCGCTGTGCCCACGCACATCCACCACCGCCTTCCAGTACCCCGGCGTTTCCGTCCCCCACGATTTCGATTCTATTCCATAACTTGAGGGGAAACTTACACGCTTGCCAAAGCATCAATATATTTCCACTCATCGATGCCTTTATCCGATTACCTGACAGAAAAGGTGAGCTTCCATTATTGAGGAATTATTCAAATATTGGGTATCTGGCATCTTGTGAAATCCCAGACTCGCATCAAGTATACATTGACAACCTTTGCCGACTTGGACTTTGTTTTGTCGATAATATGAGTTCATTCACAATGAAATCAAATTATGACGAACTTAAAAACACTCAGTTTATCTCTGATTTAAAAATCACACATGAGATTAGCGGAAATAAAATTGAGATAAAAGAGAAAATACTAAGAGTTTCTACTCTAGGCAAAACGTTTGCCCGGATTTGTCTAAAAAGCACACATAACATATGAATTGCACTTCATCACACGATTTTATTCATCCATCTTGTCGCATACCTCGATTTTATCTGTAAAGAAATCCTCGGTCACACTACCGAGGATTTTGTAGTATAGACTGAGACTCATATAGGCAGATGTCACTTTTTATTGCTTTGGTTTCCGTTGCGCTGCGCATCTTGTGGTGGTGCAGGGCGAGGAGTAACTGGTTTTCCACCAATCTGTCCAGCGGTTATTCCCTTTCCGGCTCCGTTTGTAACGCCATATTGCTTTGCACCGTTATCATTTCCTTCTGGCATTCCACATCTCCTTCTTCATACAGTTCGTGAGTTTCAATCTCAATGTCATCCATGTTTCGTGATAGATAAATACCTTTAGCTTTGTACAACAAGCATTGATTCATTAAGTCATAGACATGAACATCCTTAAGAAAAATTTCTTCTCTCTGTTCACCATCTGGATAGGCGTCAAGAAATCCTTGAAAAGCTAAGCTGTGCTTTCTATCCCGTACAGTCACCCAAAAGTCTTTACAGCGATGATTTAAAACATAATTCAAGACGCTGATATCCCCATGCTTAT
>QKHZ01000261.1 GCA_003249795.1 bacterium
GGGATTTTGCGAGTTTTCCCTATGATATGGAACAGTTGTATAATCGCTATATTGCTGAAAACCGTCTGGATGATGCCATCCGGATCAGCAAAGAGATTATCGAAAAATACAAATGGATATGGGAATTGCGCGACTGGTACAAGCGCCTTGCTGATGCGCAGATGAAGAGTTCATCAACATACAATGATGCTGTCCAGACGATCGGGACCTATATCAAGGATTATGGGAAGTCCCTTGAGGCGTTCACTGTGATCCGAGGCCAGATCAGTTTCCTGATTCAGCAAAAACGCTGGACGGAAGCCCAGACCCATTTGACGCAGCTTCTGTCCGATTATAAAGGCTGCCATTGGGAGCCGGATTTCCTGCATCTGATGGAACAAACACTGGCAGGCCGCAGCAAAGACAAGGCTGATGAGGCTGATACAGCGCAGAAACTGACGGATTTGATCAAGTATTGCTGCACGACATTTCCGCACGATCATGAAACTGCAGATGCAATTGCAGACTATGCCGATTGGGTGCTGAGCCCGTTTGGCGATTCGCAGAAAGATGCGGGATTGGCCATTTTGGCTGATTTTATGCAGAAATATCCGGAAAGCACGGCATGGTCCCGGCTGTGGGGCAAGTTGCAGAGTCTGATCAATTCGGACAAAACGGAGTGGATGTCGATTAAAGGTGTGGCTGCCTCCCGGAATGAAAGTCTCAATAATCGCCGCTCTGAAATGAAGCAGATCAAAGACGAATACGCTCCGGCCTCTTATATGCGCAACCTGTCGCAATATATTCAAAAGTATCCGGATTCGGAAGATGCACGTGCGGCGGTGGACGAGGCGCTCAAATATATGGGCAAAAAAGAGCTGGTTATGCTCGGGCCTGACAACGTTAAGCTCATGCGTGAAACGCTGATCAAGGGCTTCCCCAACAGCCCGGCATATCTGGTTGAGAAAATGCAGCGGCTGGGCAATCAGTTTGCTTATCCATTTGCCGATTTTATCAATCAGGACCTGATCAAGCGCGCCAAAAATCCTCTGCAGGAAGAGTGGCATTGCTATATGGATGCAAAGCGTGCAACTGATGCCCGTACTTGGAGCGTGCCAGCAATGAAGACGTGGGTTGCCAAGTTTCCGAAGTCATTTTCTTTATTGCGTTATGCTCGCTCTATGGTTGGGCAGGCTAACGGTGAGGGTGACCACCGTGTTACTGCTGAGATTGCATCGATGTTTGCTGATAAGGAATATTTGGGGTCGATTGATGGGATTGAGTTGGTGTTTCAGGATGTCCGCTCATTCCTCCGGGCTGCACCGGCTCGTGAACGCAAGAGCAATCCGAAGAAATATGGCGAGGAAGGTAAGGAAGACACCCCTGCATATATTGCTTTGAAGAAAGATTTTGCGCGCGAAGCACAAAAACAGGCCGATTTGCTTGATAAGGCATTGAAAAAATTCGAATTTGGCATCAGTCCTGGCCTCGCCTCTTATGCTGCATCCACTTGGGGCGACGACGTTCAGATCGATGGCAAAACCGGTAAGCAGATCCTGCGTGAGAAGTATGCAAAGACAGGATTCTATTATCTGGCCAGCGCATATAAAGATTAACAACTGGGTAAACAAAACTCTTTGAAAACGAAACGACAAAAATGCACAGGCGCATCGGATATTTTTCCGGTGCGCCTGTTGTTTAGGTTGTCGCGATTGATCTGTGAGTTGGTCTTTGCGGTTATTCGCAACTCTTTCGTGGGCCGACATCGCGGAAATCAAATGGGATAAACCCGATACATGCGGCGGGGCTGTCTGCCGGAAGCGTGAAGTCGCCATTCTCTGGATCTGCAAAGTTGGGGTCGGCGACGATACTGCCCTTGTCCATGCCTGCAGCCGCCCACTCCTCAAAGTCCCGCCCGCAGAAATCAAGCGTTCCTTCGTCAATGTGCCAGTACAGGTTGCGGCTGAAGCATGCGGCATCAAGCGGCCATTGCTTCATCGGCTTTGGATTTTCGCCGGTAAAGTCGTTGATGGGGTTCAGGATTTTTCCTTCCTTGAGCAGAATGATGTTTTGCTCGAAGATCGCCGAGATATGCGCTTCATAGCGGGTGATCATCAGCTGTTCTTTTTTGCCGAAGGCCAAGATATTGTTACGGATGACATTTTCGCGCCCGAAATGCTGGTGGAATGGTGCGACATTGCAGTGGTATGCGAGGTTGTTTTCGATCAGTACTCCTGTGCTGCCTTCATCGGTATAGATCGCCCATCCGCCATAGCCGCGGCAGGTGACGTCATGGATGGTGTTGTTGCGGATACGCGTGCCGTAAGCGATGCCGAGGAGGTAGATGCCGCCCATGTCTGAGAGATAGCCTTTGCCAATGTCGTGGATATGGTTATGTTCGATGATGTTGCCGTAGGCGTCGTTGGGTGCATAGCCCCATGTCCAGCCGACGGAGATTCCAGTGTAGTAGAAGTTGTGGATATGGTTGTGCACGATGCTGTTGCCGCCTGCTTTTCCGATCAGGATGCCGACTGCCGAGTGAAATACCCGTCCGCCGTTGCTCATTTCACTGTCTGAGAGTGTATTGTACCGGCAGCCGTGCCAGATCTTCAGTCCGCCCCCTCCGAGGTCATAAAACCGGCAGCGGTCGATTCGGTTGAGGCAACTTGCATCGGTCATTTCCATCGCGTATCCGCCGAGGTGGCTGAACTCGCAGTTTCTGAAAACGCAGTGATTGGCGTAGCGTAGTTTGATGGAGCCGGGTACGCCCCACGATGCCTGTCCGCTTCCGGAGAGTTTGTTCGGATAGCGCCATTCCGTGTGGCAGAAACGGATGCCGTCGAAGGTGATGTTTTCGACCGCTTTCTTCTGCATGCCGAAAGGTTGCGGCGCTTCAAGCGTCGGCGTGAAATAAGCGGAAGCCTGCACGGCGGGTTTGGCTTTTTTCCAGTGTTGCGGTGGAGTGACAATCGTTACGTCGGGGCTATTTTCGGGCTGTCCCTGCAGGCAGAGGATCTCCTCAAGGCGCGGGGCGATGATTTCTGTATTCTCAAGCGTTTCGCCGTACATCGGGCAGTAGTAAAGCTTGCCGTCGGCGCGGTCAAGATACCACTCGCCAGGGCTGTCCATCGCCTCGCCGACATTGTCGATATAGTATTCAGGAAGGGTGGTCGGGTCGTCGACAACATCGGGTGAGAGCCGGTAAAATGTCGGGCGGTCGAATGTCAACATCCTCTTTTTTCCGTCAAAAGATTTGACTCCGACGCGTGATTCGATCCAGAGCGTCATGATGACGAGTTCAATATCGGTCAGATTTTTCCACTGATCGAAGTCACCGGGGCGGGTGATAATGCGGTCCTGGCCTTCATGCCACGGCGTGTCTTTGGTGACAGTCGGTGCACTTTCGATGCGGGCGAGTCCGACTTTGGGAAGGCGCGGTCGGTAGCGGCGCTCATCGTTGACCCAGAGTTGGGTGAAGTTCCATTTGCCGCTTTTGACTTGCGGAATCGAGGCAACCCAGACGCGCAGGTCTCCTCGCATGGTTTCCTGAAAGTTCTCAATCCGTTTGCCTCCACTGATCCGCGGGCTGGCACCGCTTGCTGCGGCGATTGTCAGGTTGTGAGAGCCGATTGTGCTTTTGCTTAGTGATTCATAGATAAGTGTTCCGGAGTCAGACGGCTTTAGTGTAAGCGGCTTATTCAGATAGTAAGTGCCGTCCTGCAGAAGGATGCGGACTGGGCAGGTAAGGTTGCCTTGTTTTCGATATTTTTTTGTTGCTGTGATTGCTGTAGCGATGTTGTTAAACGGTTTTGCTTTCGATCCATTGCCACCGGTTTTCGCCTCCGGTGCAACATGCAGAACCACCTCAGGGGGACGGCGATATTCTTTTGTCGAAACTGTTTTCTTTTTTGTCACAGTCTTTTTGGCAGATTTGGCCACGGGACAACTCCTTGCAAATTCCGGATAAATGAACGACAAAACGATAGAAATAAAGTGGAAATATGCACTTTTGAAGACAAATCAGGCTGAAACTCTTTGGGTGATGACGAACCCCTTCATTCGTTTGTGAAATGTTTGTGCCCTTGTTATTGGGGAAAGCTACCTGATAAATTCCGCTAGGCAAATGGTTTTGTATAAACAATCTGATTTTCTGATTTCCGATTTTTGTTGAAAGTCCCTTTTGTTGTTCCGCCTCTTCTGATACACTGGTGAAAATGAGTTCGACCGGTGGGGGGATTTAACCGGGACATCATCTGGGGAAATGGCAACTGCAATAAATCATGAGTGAAAAAGCCTACGATATTCTCCGCGCCGTCTTTGGCTATGAGTCATTCCGCCGCGGACAGGATAAGATCATCAACCACGTCATCCAGGGGCGCGATGCGCTGGTGTTGATGCCCACCGGCGGCGGCAAATCCCTCTGCTATCAGATCCCGTCACTCGCGCGCGGCGGTACGGGGGTGATTATCTGTCCGCTGATTGCGTTGATGCAGGATCAGGTCGATGCGCTACGTGAAGTCGGTCTGTCTGCCGCCTATCTGAACTCGACGTTGTCGGCTGAAGACGCTGCCGTTGTCCGCAAACAGTTTCTGCAGGGCCAGCTGGATTTCCTGTATGTGGCTCCCGAGCGGCTTTTGATGGACAGTACGCTGCGGATGCTGCAGCAGGCGAGGGTCTCGCTCTTTGCCATTGACGAGGCGCATTGTGTTTCTCAGTGGGGACACGACTTCCGGCCTGAATACCTGAAGCTGTCTGTGCTGCATGAGATGTTCCCTGATGTTCCGCGCGTTGCGCTGACAGCGACTGCAGATATCCGCACGCGTGAAGAGATCCTGACACGTCTGCAGCTTGATCCCGCGAACATGTTCGTAAGCGGCTTTGACCGGCCGAATATCCAGTACCGGATTGTCGAGAAAAACGCGCCGCGCCGCCAGCTGCTTTCTTTTATTCAAAAAGAACACGCAGGTGATACCGGCATTGTGTACTGTCTTTCGCGCAAGCGGGTCGATACCGTCAGTCAGTGGCTGAATGAACATGGAGTCAACGCGTTGCCGTATCACGCGGGGATGGATACCGGAACGCGCGCGAAACATCAGGACCGGTTTCTCAAGGAAGACGGGCTTGTGATTGTCGCGACCATCGCCTTCGGGATGGGGATCGACAAGCCCAATGTCCGCTTTGTCGCCCATCTTGACATGCCCCGCAGTATCGAGAGTTATTATCAGGAAACAGGACGCGCAGGGCGTGACGGCGAACCGGCGGATGCGTGGTTGACCTATGGCTTGCAGGATATTCTGCTGCTGCGGCAGATGATCGATTCCTCCGACGCTGATGAGGCGCACAAAACGGTTGAGCGGCAGAAACTGGATGCGATGCTGGCGCTGTGCGAGTCGGTGGAGTGCAGGCGCACACACCTGTTGCGTTACTTCGGAGAAAATCCGGAAGGCGAGTGCGGCAACTGCGATACCTGCATCGAACCGCCGGAGATGTGGGATGCGACGGTTGCTGTGCAGAAAGCGCTTTCGTGTGTCTACCGAACCGGCCAGCGTTATGGGGTCGGTCACCTGATCGACGTGTTGCGCGGAAAATCGACAGACAAAATTCTGACCCAAGGCCATGACGACTTGAGTACCTTCGGTATCGGTGCCGATCTGGATCAGCGTGAGTGGCGCGCGCTGTTTCGGCAGTTGACGGCCAAGGGCATTCTGATCGGGGATGAAGAAGGCTATGGCGGTTTGCGCCTGTCGGAACGGGCCCGGCCGCTTCTGCAAGGAAAGCAGAACGTGTCGCTCCGAAAAGCGCAGGAATCAACGCCTGCAAAGTCGGCAAAGCCCGCGCGGCTGTCTTCCTCGCGAGAGGAGATCCGGTTTTACTGTGCTGAAGACGAGATCCTGTTTGAAAAACTGCGCCGCTGCCGGATGGAGCTGGCTACTTTGCGCGGGATTCCGGCATATCGCGTTCTGCACAACGTTGGCCTCAAAGAGATGGTCGAGTGCCGTCCGCAAAACCTGCAGGCGATGCAGCACATCACCGGCATGGGCAGCCAGAAGTTGAAACAGTATGGCGCCTCATTTCTTCAAGTGCTTCAGTCTGAAGGCGCTGACACGTCAGCTTCATATCGATAATCAATTATTTTTTGTTATTATGTAACGTTTCGATAGTTCTCTTGTGTATTTATCTATCTATTCTGAATATTTATTGACATTTGGTTATCGAATGGATTGAATAATAACTCGTTTTAGCTGGCTCCGTGGAAATGACAACATCATGACCAGTACTTCAGTTTCCCTACCGAAAGCATCTCTGAGCCGCAAGCAGATTGAAGCCCTGATTGCAGAAAACCGTATTTGTATCTATTTTCAACCGATTATTTCGGTTGACCGCCGTCAGACGTTGATCGTCGAAGCGTTGGCACGCGGTGTTGCAGAAGACGGGAAGACGATGATTCCTCCGAACATTCTGTTTGAGTCGGCTGCGCGTGCGGAGTTGTCACTGGAGTTTGACCGGGCTTGCCGGGCGGTGGCGATTACAAATTTTGCTCAGCTTCGCAAAAAGAATCCGGAACTGCTTCTAAGTCTGAACATCGACTCGGCTGTGATCAAACAGACTGTTGTCGGTTCGGGATTCTTGCAGAGAAAAATCGCAGAAGCCAATTTGGACTGCTCGTCCGTAATTATCGAGATTCTTGAGAATGAGGTGGAGGATACCGATATCCTGCGGCAGTTTACCGAGCGCCATCGTGAACTCGGGTTTCTTGTGGCGATTGATGACATCGGCGCGGGGCATTCGAATTTCGACCGCATCCCGCTACTGAAGCCTGATATCATCAAGATCGACCGCTCCCTTGTCCGTGCAATCAGCGCAGATTATCATAAACAGGAAGTGGTCAAGGCCCTGACCGATATGGCGCACCGTTTGGGCGGTCTGGTTGTCGCTGAGGGCATTGAGGACGATCAGGAAGCGCTGACAGTTCACGAACTCGGTGCTGACTTCCAACAGGGCTTTTACTTTGCCAGACCTGCTCCGACTGACGGTGAGTTGCAGCCGGTTCCTGCAGAACAGATCAAGACGGTATCGCTCAAATTCAAGACGCTGGTCAAGGCACGGCACTCACTGCGGCGAATCCGGCAGGAGCGTAATGAGTCGATCATGGCGCGGATTATCCGGTCGCTGGAGCCATTGCCCGAATCCAATTATGAAAACGCGCTGGCTGAAGAAGCGAAATCAGACGACTCGCTTGAATGTCTGTATGTAACAGATAGCCAGGGGGTGATGCTGACGAATACGGTGATTGCGCCTTCGGTGTTCCATCAGCGCAAGCAGATTTTCCATCCTGCCCAGCGAGGGACGGATCTGTCACTGAAAGACTACTGTCTGCTTTTGACGCTGGGGCTGGAGCGGTACACGTCTGACCCGTACATTTCGCAGGCCACCGGCAACACCTGTATCACCATCAGCCAGCAGTTTACCGCCTTAGACGGTAAACCCCGTTTCCTATGCTGCGATATCGCCGTCAACAGCATGATGCATGAGACATACTGATTGTTCTGAATCGTGTGTGCGGATTGAGAAAATCTACGGCAGAATCTCATCGGCGCGGGTGAGGATTTCGTCCAGTTCGCGCGCGGTCAATTTCAACCGGCTCTTCAGTTCTTCCATCGATTGCACCGGATCATACAGCGGATAGTCACTGCCAAACAGCCAGCGCTCGCGCGGAATGGCTTTGACCAGATCTTTCAGGATATCGTCACCGATATGCGGCAAGGTGCTGGAGGTATCGACCCAGACATCGACGCCGGTCAGGGCTTCTGCGACATACTCCCAATGGTGATATCCGCCAAAGTGTGCGGCGATTACCGTCAGCGCGGGAAACTGTTTTTTTATTTCGGCGACTTTGTACGGGCAGGAGTAGTTGTCCTTCGGATTGCGCTCGTCACCGACATGGAACATCAGGATAAACCGGCCGCATGCCGCTTCGTAGATCGGAAACATCGCCTTGTCGTTCATCCACACGCCTTGAAAATCCGGATGCATTTTTAATCCGCGGATGCCTGCTTCCTGCAGACGGTTCAACTCGTCTTCCCAGTGCGGGTAGCCGGGGTGGATCGTGCCGAAGGCTTCGAATCCGGGTTCATTGTTCTGCAGGTGGATTGCCCAGTTGTTGGCGGGTTGCACCTGTTCGGGGGTGGTCGCTGCCGAGTGCACGACAGCACGGTCGATCCTGTTTTGCTGCATCAGCGTGCGCAGGTGCTCAAGCGTCCCGTTTCCGGCGGGGACGATCTTATAATACGTATTCAGTTGCGTAATCGCTTTTTCAGCGATCTTCGGGTGAAACGCATGGGTATGGATATCTGTTCGGCGCATTTTTAATCTTCTGATATTTGATGTTATTGGTTCTGGTTTCACTCGCTTTGCAGGTTTCCGCCGATGGAGGATAAAAGATCTGTGAAGGTCGGAAACGTGACGGCTGCCGCTTCGGCGGTATCGACGGTGACCGCCCCTTTTGCCAGAAGTCCTGCCACCGCAAAGGCCATGACAATGCGGTGGTCGCCGTGTCCGCCGACTGTGCCGGACTGGATCGTGCCGCCTTCAATGACAAGCCCGTCTTCAAGTTCTTCAACCTTCACGCCAAGTGTTGACAGCTCTGACGCCATGACTGCGATCCGGTCGGTTTCTTTGATCCGCGCCTGCGGGACGTTGCCAAGAACGGTTTTGCCAGTTGCCACGGCTGCGGTGACTGCCATCGCCGGCAGTGCGTCAGGGGTCGCGTTCAGGTCAAGCTCCGCGCCATAAAGAGGGTGGCCGGAGTAGACACGGACACCGCCGTCTTCCTGCTCGATCTTTGCGCCCATAGCACGCAGGTAGTCGATCACGGCTTTGTCGCCCTGCGTGTCGGCCATGTCCAGTCCTTCGACCAAAAGTTCACTGCCCGTGGCTGCGGCTGCGCACAGGAAGAACGTTGCGCTGGAGAAGTCGGCAGCAACTGCCCGGTCGAATGACTTGTATTTTTGGCCTCCCTGGATTTTGAAATACGACAGGTCCGGTTTGTATTCCAGATTGATGCCGAGAGACTTGATCCATTGCAGCGTCATTTCAACATAGGGCTGCTCATATAATAAGGGAACATGAATTTCCGTCTGGCCTTGCGCTAAGGGGGCGGCAATCAGAAGTGCGGAGAGGTACTGGCTTGTGGGGCACTCCATCGAGGTCGTCCCGCCGGTGATCGGGCCGCGGATTGTGATCGGGCAGCAACCGTTTCCGGTACTGTTGATGTTTACGCCGAGGTCGGCAAGGCTTGAAAGCAGGTTCTGCGCAGAACGCCGCCGGATCTGCTCGTCACCGTCAAAGATGATTTCTCCGGAAGCAAGTGCGGCAACGGCGAGGGCAATATACAACGTCGTGCCGGAGTTGCCGACGTCAATGGTTTGGCCTTCGGCTTTGGGTGTGGAACCGAAGCCGTCCACGATCCAGATTTCATCGCCATGTTCATCTTTTTCTGTCCGGACAGTCGCGCCGAGGCTGCGGATTGCATCAAACCCTGAACGGGTGTCCTGACTCTCCAGAGGGGTGCGGATGGTGCTGGTGCCGTCTGCCAGAGCGCTCAGGATCAGCGCGCGGATGGTATGGCTTTTCGAGCCGGGGATGCGGACTCGTCCACTGAGTTTGGCGGGTGAGCTGGTTAATTTCATGCATTTCTCCATCAAAAAGCGGTTTTTCCGCAAATTTGGCTGAAAATTCATTATCGGACATGCGCCAAGGCTGTATTGCTCCGAAACAGGAGTATTATGGCAGATTCTGCGCAAGATGCAAGGATGGGGCGTGGGAAAGCGTGTCTTGAAAATGTGGATAAAGTCATCTTTTCATCCGAAAGATGGACACTTTGTGAAAAATTCCTTTCAGCTTTGCCATCAATCAGGCCGATGTAACCTCTAAATATCTCCATCCGGCGTGGATATTTCGTATCGCTGGGCCGTTGTGGTGCGGCTGGAGGGTTGTGAGGCAGAACCTGTTGCCATTGTGGACGGGTATATTATTTGATGGAGGAGGAGCGTTCATGTCGGCTTCCTGCTGGATGAGACGGATCCTGGGTGTTATGGTCCTGGCTGCAGCGTTAACCGGGTCGATCGCCTGGAGTTGGCCGTGGAAAACCGAAAAGGTCGAACGGGATGAAAATACCGCGGAGATCACCTTGCGTGATGCAATGGAGAATCCGGACCGTTTTCTAGGGTATCCTGTGGAGTTTCGTTGCCGGTTTGCCATGCACGGCAAGCTGTTCAAGCATTTCCACACGGAATTTTCGCCGGAGAGGCACTTCAACTTTGCCGTCTGGCCGCTGGAAGCACAGCTCTGGAAAAACAAAGACCGTCGTATGGTGTTGCCGACGCTCTACGTCGACAAGACTCAGGAAAAGGTCTTCGAAAAGATGAAAGACCTCAAACGCTATGATGCGATTGAGATCGAAGGCCGGATCATGAGCAGCTACGCAAGCCTGCCATGGATTCTGGTGACAAATATCCGTTCGCTGGGTGCGGCAAAATATGTGATCACCGAAGGCGCGATTGTCAATATCCGCCAAGGGGTCAAGCTTATGCAGAGCGGCGAGTATGAACTTGCAGCCCGCCAGTTTGATGATGCTGTGAAAAAAGGCGTTCCGGAAGACCAGTCTTCAGTTGTGTTGCAGATGCTGGGCCAGTGCAAGCTCAAGAGCAAAGATTACGAAGCGGCAAAGACCAATCTTGAAGAAGCAAGTCAGGCGCCGGTAGAATCCAACGACCGCGAAGCGAAGATCCTGCTGGATTTGGCTGAGGCGCAAGTCAACGGCGGTGATGCAGACGGCGCGATTGAAACTTGCAAGAAACTGTTTGAAATCAGCGCGGATTATGCAAAAGGCTATGGATTGCTCGGGCAGGCGTACGGCATGAAGGGCAATATTGATGAAGGTCTGGCTGAGTGCGATACGGCGATCAAGCTTCCGGGTGCAACCGCTGACGATATCGCGATGGGACACGTTTATAAAGCGCGTGTACTCGTAAACGGTCAGCGCTACGCAGACGCGATCCGCGAATATGCACAGGCCATCGACGGCACAAGTCCCCTGCAGGCATCACCCTGGTTGCACAAAGAAATCGGTAAACTTTACGAATGGCGGTATGACGAAACGGGAACGGCTGCTCATCTTGCAGAAGCCGAGCGCGTATACGGAAATGCCAGCGTTCTCTCGCACCGTCAAGATCCCGAAAGCCTGTATCTTTTGGCGCGGGTCGCCTATAAGCTGGAGATCGCCAAGGCCCAGCCGGACTATACCAAAGTGCTGGATCTGCTGAACGCATGTCTTGCGATTGATCCGGAATATGCTGATGCGAAGGTTTTGAAAGTCATGGTCGAAACTGCGAAGGGTGATGCTCCCGAAGGGGAAGACGCGCTTAAGCAGCTTTTGAACCAGAAACCGGACAATACGGAGGCGCGCCTTGCGCTAGCGGAACTATACGCAAAAGAAGGGCGCAATACGGAAGCGTTGCAACAGTTTGGGAAGGTTCTGAATGTTGATGGGAAAAATCGCCGTGCGCTGTATGCGCACGCGTCGGTTTGTCAGGTCGAAGAACTGTGGAATGAAGCCAAACGCGATCTGATGACGCTGGTCGTACTTGATCCGGCAGATCTCAACTACCGGATGCAGCTTGGTAGAATCCTGCTCAATTCCGGCGACGTTGTCATGGCAGTTGAACAGCTTGGGTATGCTAAAAAAGCGACCGGCCAGACCGGGATCGATGCTCTTGTCGCTTTGGGACAGGCGTATCGGGCTCAGAAAAAGCTGGATAAAGCCGAAGACGCATTCCGCGAAGCGATCATGAAACAGCCTGAGTCAACAGAAGCGATGCTGCAACTAGCGGAAGTGGTTTGCGAACGCGGCCGCAATATGGATGAAGCGCTGGCGCTTGCCGAAGAGATGCACCGCAAGAGCCCGATGGATCCGAGAGTCCTGTCGATTCTTGGCCGTGCTCGAATTGCATCAGGCGATTATGTCGGTGCAGACGAAGCACTGCAGACGATTGCTCCGGTCAAGCGAGTCCGTAGCGATGATTATCATCTGGCAATTGTTCGCCACAAGCTTAGCGATGACCTTGGTGCGCTTGAATGCCTTGAGTCGGCGATGCGCCCGATTGAAGACGGTGAAGATTCTGCGAATGTGAACCTTGTTCTGGCGAAAGCGAAAGAATTGCTCCCGCAAATCCGCAAGAGCATGCCGCAGGATCTTCCGCAGGACGCCGTTGCCGAAACCAAACGCTCTGAAAGCGAAGAGACCACTGCTTCGGCAGAAGAAACAGAGACCGGTTCGATTCAGATGCCTGCTCCGACCGGTTTTATTGCTGCAGAGATTGAACCGGCTGAGTCTGCCAAGGTAGAAGAAGTGGCAAAGGAAGAAGTTGCTGAAAATGACCCGCTGGCCTCGCTTGCGATCCCATCACCGGCTCCGGTCGTTGGGGTTCCTGCTGTAGCTGCAGAAACTGATAAGAAAATCGAGTCGAGTGAGAGTGACTGGTCGTTTCCGACAGATCTTCCCAAAACAACTTCGGAAGCTGTGAAGAGCAAAAAACTTGATAAGGAAGACAAGCAGGCGCTTGAAATCTCAGGTCTGAGTCTGGAAGATCTGATCGAACTTGATCCGGATAATGAAGAAGTCCGCCTCATGAACGGTCCGCAGAAGGCTGAGAAAAACGACGTGAAATTAGCGCCGATCCAGTGAATTGAGCGGATACCTTCCGCGATTAGTTTAAAATAATTTTGATCGGGACGCCTCTTCTGTTTGGCGTCCCGTCTTGTTTTTTTTGCGGATTTTTGTACAAAAGAGTTCTTGAATCTGTCTGAAACAGGCTTGCCGGAAAGGGAGTACATGGCGATTGAGTGGTTGGATCGGCATCGTCGGGTAACGGTGATGGGCCTTGGACTGTTTGGTGGCGGGCTTGGTGCGGCGCGGTTCTGGCGCGGACTCGGGGCGGACGTGACTGTGACCGATTTGCGCACGGCTGAGCAACTGGCGCCGTCAGTTAAAGCGCTGGAAGGCTCCGGCTGCCGTTTGGTATTGGGACGTCACGAAAAAGAGGATTTCACCAACACCGACTTGCTTGTCGTCAACCCTGCAGTCAAACCGTCGAATGAGTATATCCGTCTTGCTCGCAGTGCGGGTGCGCAGGTGATGACGGAAACCGGCATTGCGTTTCGGATGTTTCATGGGCCTCTGATTGCCGTAACCGGCAGTAACGGCAAGTCGACGACGACGTCACTGCTTGGAGCGATGTGTTCTGCGCATGATGAGGGAACGCTTGTCGGCGGCAACATCGGAGGAAGTCTTCTTGAGGCGATGAGTACGCACACGCCGTCGTCGCCGATCGTGGCGGAGCTGTCGAGTTTTCAGCTGCATCATCTGAAAGGACAGAAGATCGCTCCGACTGTAGCGGTCGTGACAAATCTTTCGCCCAACCATCTGGACTGGCACAAAACGCTGCTTCATTATTACGAGTCCAAGCGTCACCTGATCCGTTTTCAATCGGCTGACAACACTGCCGTACTGAACGCGGATGATCCGGTTCTGCGAGAGTGGGCGGCGTTGGCTGAAGGTCGGGTGATCATGGTTTCGCTGGCAGATCCCGGATCGGAGAATGCGTGTTATCTTGAGGGTGAATTGATCCGGTTGCGTGAAAAAGAATCTGTCCGCACGATCGGCGATATCACGGCGCTGCGTCTGCCTGGTGCGCATAACCGGATGAATGCGCTGATGGCAGCGGCGGCGTGTTATGCGTACTGCGGCGATGTTGAAGCGGTGAACGCAGGGATGCGCAACTTTGGGGGGTTGCCTTCACGATTGGAGACGGTTGCGCAGACCGGTGGCATCCGCTTTGTCAATGACTCGATTGCGACGACGCCGGAGAGTGCGATCTGCGGACTGGCCAGCTTTACCTGTCCGCGTGTGTTGATTGCCGGAGGTTATGACAAAGGCTCGTCGTTTGATGAATTGGGCGGGGCTATCGTCAAAGGGGCGCACGCGGTTGTCTTGATTGGAAAAACTGCGCCGAAGTTGCGGGAGGCGATCTTGAAATCTGACTCGTCGTTTGCATTGAAAATTCATGACGCAGGAACAGATTTTACCGCCGCCGTCCAGAAGGCATACGAACTGTGTCCCGATGGCGGTGTGGTGCTGCTGAGTCCGGCGTGTGCAAGCTATGATATGTTTACGAATTTTGAAGAGCGAGCCGAGAAATTCAGGTCGCTCGCAAGGGAGATTGCCGCACATGCGTGATAATATTGGTACGGAAAACGCAAAACAGGGCGACAATGAGACGGCTCCCAAAAGCTCATTCTGGCGGGTGAAACTGATTCTGCTGGTGATGGCGCTCATGTTGTCCGAGGTCGCATCATATCTTGTTTGTTGTGTATTGGTTGACCGTGGCGTGCTTTATCGTCCGGTAATTGCTGATGCAAAAGAATATCTTTCCCGTCGCGATCCGGTTCTTGGGTGGCCATCACCGCAGGATTTCGGTGGCGATAAGTTCGATGCGATCGGTAGCCGGCCGGTTCCCGCGTATCAGGATTCGTCCGATACCGATATCCCTGTTTCACTCTATGGCGATTCATTTACCTACGGCGCGGAAGTTGACCATCAGCACGCGTGGGGCAATGTTCTGTCCAAGTTGCTGGGCAAGCGAGTGAACAACTTTGGTGTCGGCGGATACGGGTCGGATCAGGCGTACCTGCGGTTTCTGAACAACAAGCAGGACAAAGCGCCGGTTGTGATTCTGACGCATCTTTCGGAAAACATCATGCGCAACTGCAATGAACTGCGTGACCTGTTGTATCCCGGACACGGCAGGGGCTTTACTCCCGGGTTTGTAGCAGAACGTGACGGAACTCTTCGGCTTGTGCCGCTGCCGCAGATGACAGAAGATACGTATGTGGATTTCATGCGCTATCCCGAGAATCATTTAAAAGACGATTATTTTATCCCGGGCGGCCCGGCGGGGGTGAGCCGGATGGGTTTTCCGTATACGCTGAGCTTGTGCCGTGCGGTTTTTCATTTTCACATTCGCGCGGAGCTTAAGGGACTGCCTTGGTATGCGGAGTTTTATCATCCTGACCATCCTGCACGAGGCGTTCAGGTGACTGCAGGTATCTTGCAGAAATTTGTAGAAGATGCCAAGGCGCGGGGGCGGATACCGCTGGTGGTTATCTTGCCGACCGGGCTTGATATCGAGCACTACCGCAAGAGCGGCACATGGATTACCCAGCCGCTTCTGGATGAACTGACGGTGCGTGGGGTTGGCTATATCAATCCGGGGCCAGCGCTGAGCGAGGCGTTTACCGGTGATGATTTGGCAGCATATTACGCCCACCACACCATCGGCGGACATTTTAATGAAGACGGTTATGAGACTCTGGCGAAGATTATTTATGGCGAACTGGCCAACCGTAACCTCGCTGGAGCGAAGGCGATTTCGCCTGATGTTCAGCACTAATCGGTTCATTCTACTGTTCATGCTTGAATAAAATTTCAAACGAGAGTTGTTCTTTGATCCTGTGAGGTCAATATGGGTTTTGATTAATATAACCATATATGAATCTGCATATTAGAAGAAATAATTAATTAACCGCAAGAAAACCGTTCCCCACAGTTTTTTATTAATTGTAAGATGTTAATAGAATGAAATTGTGGCGACAGGAGCGGATATGCTGAGCGACAGCCGGTTAATAAAAAAGGCAAGCAGTCAATTCGGCTATTTCACATCACAGCAGGCGATCAACGCCGGCTTTTCCCAACCTGTACAGTTTTATCATGTCAAAAAAGGTGACTGGCTCTCCATCGATCGGGGGCTGTTCCGGTTGTCCGGTTTTGAAGATACCGACGAGAGCGAGTTCGTCTGCTGGTCATTGTGGCTGACTGTCTACCGCAAACAGGCAAAGGCCTGTGTCAGTCACGATAGCGCGCTGTTTTATTACGGGCTGAGTTCTCACAAACCTGACCAAGTACATCTGTTGCTGCAGAGCAAGCATCCGGTTGCGCGTGAAATCGACGGGTGCGTTTTTCATACCGGTGAAATCGGCCGCGAAGAAGTGAAAAAGCAAAAAGGATTTTCCATCACAACGGCGCAGCGGACGTTGGTTGATATGCGGCCGGAGCTGGTGTTGCAGAAACGGTGGGTGGATACGGTCAGTCTGGCGCGTGAGAAGGGGCTGATTGATCAACATGCGGAAGCGGAATTGATGGCCGGTTTTCTTGGACGTGCGGACCGGCTTGTCAGTATGGATCATTCATGGGGAGGTGTCAGGATGCCGAATGCGGGTGATGGACGTCAATTTGCCGGAGCGCAACAGTCCGCGGAGCCAGCGACGGTGGAGTTATCTGGGTTTACAAGAGGTCTGCGCAGGCCGCTACTGGGAAGCCAGCAGGCGTTTACGCTGGTTGAACTGCTGGTTGTAATCGCGATTATTGCGATTCTGGCAGGCATGTTGCTGCCGGCGCTGAAAAATGCGCAACAGTCGGCCAAGATGGCATCGTGCATGAATAACATGCGCCAGTGTGGGATGGCTTTGGCTGGGTATGCAAGCGACAGCAACGACTGGGTGATCGGCGGCGAGTATAGCCTATGTCTTGGTACGATGATGATCAATTACGGGTATCTTACAAATTACGGCAGCTATAATACCTATACGCACGCCTATAATGTCCAGCGAAACGCTGTTTTTACCTGCCCGTCGTTGCCTGCACCGGATCAGTATTACGAGTACGGAACGACCTATCCGAGTAACGGTTATCCGACCCATTCGCGTCAGAGTTTTGGGTTGCGTCGTGTTGGTGGATTATTTTATTATCAAGGCGAGGTTGTTGATTCAGTCAAGTCAGTTGCAAAGATGTCAACATTGCATAAGCCGTCACAGTTGCCCTACATGGTAGATACCGTTTCTCCGACGTCAAGCTCCTCGCTTGGCGTTTATGAAGCGCAGTCCTATGTCTGGTATATGAGCGGTGGTTCATGGGGATCTCTGGGGTATTGCGGTATTCTGGATTTGCGGCATGGCCAAAGGGCGGATGTATGGTTTCCCGACGGACATGCCAGTACGTGGTCTGTGGGAGACGCCGCTGACTTTAAAGAGCCATATACGGGGACGGGGATGTGGAATATCGGATGCAAACTCGGTGATACGCTCTTCTGATCTTGATGCTACTGTAATGTCCGTTTGAATGTTTACTGACTTCGATAGGTGATGCAATACTGCGCCATGACGGGCGCAGAGAGGAGTGCATTGTCTTTTTGCAGGTTGTTTTCTCGTGAATAGAGTTGTCGTTCTTTGTTATGATTCTTATCAAAGGAGCGTGCGGTGAATAAAAAAGTTTCCGCTATTATTGGTTTACTTATTCTATGCAGTTCGGGAATGTCCGCGTTTTCGGCTGAAATCGCAGGCTTGCCCGATCCGGTTCCATTTGCCATGCCTGTGAAGACAGCGCGTCAGAACCCTGTCTTCACCACCGGAGCGTTTCCATGGACAGGAAAAGACGGAAAGACAACGATCTATCAGCAGGCCAGTTTTGTTGTCGGCAACAAGGCTGTGTGCGTGCGGAAGGTGAACGGAAAAGATGACCCGCGATTTGATCACATGATCTCGATCCTGATCGATAACAAAGAAGTCGGCACGATTGTATTCTGGGGCGCTTATGAAAAAGACATGTTCGGTTATCCGTTCCCTCCGATTGATGACGATCCGGCAACCATTCTGATTGACAAAGAAAAGCAGACGATCACTTATCGCAAGCCTTATTTTACGCCCGACTGCGCGAAGGCTGTTTTCACATACACACTGCGCGGGTTAGATGACAGCCGGGTTGAGTTGTCGTGGGACGTGGGCGTTACTTCAGAAACCATCGCTTCCGTCCGGTCAACATATGCGTTAAACGTCTATCCTTGGATCGGTTTGAAGGAGAGCTACCGGCAGAAGAAAGTAGTCTTCGGCAGCGACACGCTGCAACCCGCACCGTTGGCGAAGATTTCAGGAAAAAATACTGTCGTTACAGTGATCTGCGGAGATTTAGTCTATGCTGCGGATAATCCGGTAGAAGGCTATACGCTTGAGATGAATGGCCTCGACGGGCAGGTTACTGAAGCGACTGGGTATGACGGGCGGCTGGGAATCACTTGTCGTTACGGCGCTGTCAAGAACGCGCCGAAAGGTTCGATTGTGATTGATCTGGGCGAGGCTGGAATGAGTGCAACCGATCTTCCTCCCGTTGTCGGCGGAATCGATTTCTGGAAAGTCGACGGGACTCATGTGCCTCTGCCCGCAGTGCGCAATCGGATGCCGAATCCGAGTTTTGAGCAGGGGATGCACTACTGGCGTTGGGTCGGCGGCGGTGCATATTACCAGCCGTCTGATGTTCTACGTTATGGGATTGTCAAGCAGGGGATGTTCGGCCAGAACGCGCTGATCCTGCGCGATACGCAGCCCGGATCTCCTTCAATCAAGAGCTTTCCGATTTCGCTTGAAAACGGCGAAACCTATACACTAAGTTTTTATGCAAAAGCGGATCGAAACTGCCCACTGACTGTTGCGCTTGCCAGTGCCAGCCACGGCGGAAAGTTCCGCGGAAAGTACGGTGTCGTTTTCGGCGACAGCTGGACGCCTGAATCGACATTTAACATTACTACGGAGTGGAAACGGTATTCGCGCACGTTTGTCATGGATACCGGTGGCGTGCAGGTTGTCGTCGGCGGGAATTCGAATACGCTTCTGGATGGATTACAGATCGAAGAAGGCAGCGAGCCGACTGAATTTGTCGCACCGACGCTGGACGGCGAATTTATCACAGCCGATCCGGACAATGCGATTGTCAAAGGGCAACCGATTCAGGGTGCGCTTCGTATTACCGGAAAAGCTGGTGCGAAGGGGGCTGTGTCGATTGTCGTGATGAACACCTTCCGCGAAACCGTCGCGCAGCAGACGATTGCCGTCACGCTTTCCGATTCCGGCGTTTCGACGTTCCCTGTTGCGATTGATGAAGAGAAGATTGGCGAAGGAGTTTTTGTCGTACAAGCGACATATACGCCTGATGATGAAGCGGGGTATGTAGACTATTACCGCTTCTCTGTGATGACTCCGCTTGAGAACCGACACGCGACTAAAGACGTGTTCGGAACCATTCTCGGCAATACCCACAGGATCAATCGGGGCGAAGACCTTGCGCGGAAACTGATGGAGTGGGGCTTTGGTTCCACCAGTTGGGGGATTCATTATTTCGATCCGGCACAGGGGATGATTCCGCATTATACCGAGCAGGAGAAACGTTACCGTTTTTCGAATTTCTTCATGACTGCGATGCCGGTCTATGGTAAGGATGCTGATCTGTTGGCGGGGTACAAAGACTGGAAAGAAATTACGCCGGAGCTGGAAAAGAGGATTGAAGAAGCGGCGTACAATAAAGTCAAGTCATACGATCCAGATCATTTTTATTCGTGGTGTTTTGGTAATGAAGAAGAAAGCGCGTATCTTCCCGGCAACAAAATGTTTGATGAATATTTCAAGGCACAGGCCGCGACCGCGCGCGGAGTCAAACGGGCAAACCCGAAAGCGATTGTTTCGCCGACCAACGGGACCAGTGGCTATAGCCGGTTGCGCGGGTATGATGCAATCGAAGGGTATCTGGCCGCCGCGCAGCGTCACGGTTTCAAATACGATGCCGTCTCCGTTCATCCATATGGAAATACGGATAAAGGCCGGCTGAGCAAGAACGATTTGGACGAAGAAACGGCGCGACTGATCGAGCAGATGAAGCGGTATGGCTATGGTGAAGAGACACCGATCTACTTTACCGAGTTGTTTAATATTCCGGAGACATATATCCCGCAATGGGGGGCAGGAGGGGCGTATGACTATTACGATGCCGGGAAACCGACATATGACTTCGGAAATCGTGAGTTCATACATGCCGCAACTGCTGCACGGATCTGGATCATTGTGCTCAAATACTGGCCGCGCGTCAAGTCGACCAATATCTGGTGCTCAATGCCGTTTCTGGATTTTAACCTGACGCCGCTGGTCTTGTGCAAGGCGGCAAATACGTTGGGACATCATCTTCCTGACGTCAGTTATATTGCCGATATCAAACCCGCCGCGAATATCCGCGGATATGCGTTTAAGCTGAAGACGGATGATACCGGTGTCTCTGCGCTTTGGTGCATTGATCGTGATGTCGAAAACGGTTTGCGAAAGGGGCCTGTTGTGCAGGTGAAGTTCGGACAGCCTGTTGAGTTCTATGATCTGATGGGCAACCGTCGTGATGTAGTCGCAGACTCAAACGGCATAACTGCAGTCCAATTAACTCCGGCGCCGCTGCTGATTCATGCCAAAGATGCGTCGAAACTCGCGACGGCACTGCAGACGATTGAAAGCGATGACTGCACGACGACATTGTCGATTTCCATTCCGCCAGCCGTTGATGGTCACATCAAGGCGCGTGTACAGAATATGACGGCGCGTGAGCAGAGCGGTGTGATGGAGATCTGCGACAGTCGCCTTTCGTATACGATTCAGCCGGAAGAGGTTGGGATGTTTGAAATCCCTGGGCAGACGCAATCGGTTGAGTTCGGAAAAATGTATCGGTGGAACCAGTCGTATAAACTGATCTCGTCCAAAGGAAACGTGCTGGAGAGAGAGTGGGAAATGGATTATTTCTATGTTCCGAAAACCAGCGGCATGCCGGACTGGAAAACAATTCCTTCCATCAACATCACCAACCGGTATGTGAATAAGTCGTATAAAGGAAGCCTTCCTGCGGGTGATCAGAGTGCATTGTATAAGATGGCGTGGGATGAAGAAAATCTTTATCTTCACGTAGAAGCCAAGGACGATAACTTTGTCCTCTCGCCGGAACTCTGGCAGAAACCCAAGGCCGACCAGAGCCTGTATCTGCACGACGGATGTCTGGAAGTGTATTTCGATACCGGTGCAGACGGCCGAACTAATCATGAAAAGACATACGACAACAATGACTATCGCTATGATTTTTCCATCGGCAAAAACGGGCAGTCCGGTCCTGGGATGGTGTACCGTTTGCGCGAGGTTTATCACCAACTGGCAGATGGTGTGAATATGGCGTCCAAAGAAGAAGCCGCGAAAATGATCAAGTGCGATTTCGAGCGAACTGAAGGTGGTTATGCCTATACGATTGTTTTCGGTAAACGCTATCTGGAGCCAATTGTTCTGCGCAAGGGATTTGTCAGCGGCTTTGCACTGTATCTGCACGATAAGGATAATGCCGATGAGGTCGGATGTCCCAAGGGATTGTCCTTGGCGTCGGAGCCGGGAAGCCACTGCGACTATAAACCGTTCTTGTGGCCGCTGATGATTTTGTCGGAATAGCTGAATTTGCGTGGGATTCGTCGTCGTGTCCGGCGCTGAATCCTTCAACTGGCGATCATATAAAACCGGGGCTCAACGCTGAGTCCCGGTTAAATATTGCATTGTGATTGCAGGATTGATTATTTGCGTTCTATTCAGGAAATGGTTACCGGGCCGAACAGTCCGGCATCGAGATCCTCGTCTGAAGGCTGTTTTGGCCATCTCCATTGGTGTTTCTCATATTGCGTGACGGCATTGAGAAGAATGTTTCCGACTTTGATTTCGATCCGGTTTGTTCCGCTGTTCAGGAACTTTCCAATTTCGAACCGGAACGGAGGCCATAGCCGCACACCGGCATCCTGCCCGTTAATCCTGACTTCAGCCATATGCTTAACATCGCCAAGATCAAGAATTTCTTTTCCGGTGACCTGATCGAGCGCGACGTCTTTACTGTAATCAACAAAGCCGGAGAACTGTTTCAAATCCCATTTCAGCCACGATTCAAGCGGACGTGATTCTGTGCCCTCAATCAACCATTCCGGTGCCGCCAGTTTGTGCTGTGCCTGATCAGGCTGGTCATTTTTATCAACACTGACCTGCCATGTTCCGTTAATCGCAAGCGGATGTCCGTTGCTGTTTGCGTTCAGGTTAAGCGATGGCGCTTCCGGTGCTGATTGTTCGGAAGAGAGGACAAGCCAGATCCCTTCGTAAGGATTAAATGTGAGTTTGACATGCAACTGATTGTCTTGAAGGTATTCAGATGCGGCTTGTGTGACGCTGCCGTCTTCGCAGTTCCAGATTGCCGCGTAGCGGTTGGCAGTTGCGATTGTGAGGGATGTTGAAACCTCAGTCGGTTCATTGTTTGCAAGCCAGATAAAATCGCGGTTGCCAATCATGCGTCGTGATGCGATCAGATTTGCCCCGTCATTTTCAACCATTACGCATGGGACGAGTCCGGCTGATTTTGACTCGATCAGCGGTTTTAACCCGCCTTCTGCTTTGATAAAGCCAACTGAAGTTTGCAGGTCTGTCATCAGTTGCTGCAACTGTGGGTTGTCGGCTCCGTGTTCAATCGATGAATCGGGCAGGTTTCCGAGTGCGTAAACGGTGCCGCCGGATTGCGTGAAGTTTACAATCGTTTTTGCTGTTTTCAAACCGATGATTTTCAACGGCGGCAAGATCAATGTGGTAAACTCGAACGCGCCGTATTTTAATGTCCCGTTCTCTGTGGCCGTCATCTGATCCAGATAGTGGCTGTCGGCGACAAGGGTCTCGATTCGGGCGCGATAAAGATCCTGGAAGGCTTCCGTGTATGCGTGTTCGATCGCTTCGATTTGATTTGAATGGGTAACGCCAATCTCCTCGGCCGAAGCCCAGACGGTTGCCGATTTTTTTTGCGTGTCAAAAAACGAATCGCCGACAAGGGCAGACACGCTTTCAAGCGGATTGAACAGAAGGACATTCGCGTTCAGCCGTCCGTGGTCGTTGACATAACTTGCGCGCCGCACAAAGTCGGTCCATAAATGGAAGTGCCGCCAATAGGGATTGCTGTCGTAGAAATCCGGCGGATAGCTCGTGTTTGCCAGCACGCGGTTTGAGTTGATCCCGTGCGGAACCATCTGGGTGATGCCCATGGCGACGGCGGAGTTGGCGCCGGCTTTCAGTTCATTCGGCGTGACGTCCCAACCGATGATGCCGAATGCTTCACACATCATCTGGCGTCCCTCAAATTCACAGACCGATTGTGTTTCCTTGAAATAACGAGGGTCGTGGATCGTCTTGAACAGGGCATCGGTTCCTGGAAGCGAGAACTCACGCTGCATCAGCATGAAGTTGCCGACGCGGGTGGCTTGCTCGAACAGGTCTTCTTCCCAAAAATGGCAGGTTGAATACATGTTCCGCTGCTGGCACCATTGATCCAGAGGTTTGAATACGCATGCGGAGTAAACCCGGGCTACTGCATCAAACCAGTCGCGGCGTGCTTTTGGCCAAAGGCCTTCGGTGTCTTCTTCGATCATCAGAGGAAGTCGTAAGCGGATGTCAGCGCCGGTTTGCTTCTGATATTCTTCTGCCAGATCTTCCGACCAGGCCATCTTGTAGCCCCAGAAACCTTCCAGATCGAAAAAGACGCCTTTCATTGTTTTGCTGAAGTCGGCGGAAAAGAGCTGTTCGTATTTTTTGTTTTCAAGTTTCAGCCACGGTTCTGCAAGACGCTTGTCGAGGAAGTTGATCTTGTACTGCGACGGAACGTCGTGCGTGGTCGTAAACGAGAAGACGCGCCAGTCTGCCGATGCCGGCGCAGTCCATGAAAACGAACTGCCTTCTCCAATCTGTCCGAGCGTGGACGAGCGCAGCTTTCCGTTTTCATTAACTTCGCAGGCGATCGTAAAGATCGATTCCGGTAGCGTTGCGGACTGGCCTGCCTTGACGGTCTGAATGTTGTAATTCAGCGTCGTCGCTTTTAACTCGGGATGCGGTTCTGGTAGAGAGCCGCCGACTTCAAACTTCGGAAACTCCGGATGGTCGGGCAGCATGTATTTGTCCGGAAAACACGGGTCGCCCATTGTATAGGTCACAAATGTTCCGTTGTCGCGTGCAGCCTCAACCGATGCGCTGAAGCACGTATACCAGTCGTCCGAGAGCCAGAATGGTTCTCCTGCTTTATAGTGCCGTGCGTGGATATAGCCGGGATTCAATCCCTGCCGACTCATTTCCTTTGCCATCTCTGCAAAATGTTTCGGTTTTTTGATCTCATCCGGTTTGTTCCAGAACCAGAATGTATGCGGCGCGTAAAACATATCGGGATTGTTAAAGTTCTGATCGGGCGAGAGAATCTCTGCGTTCTGTGCAGCACCGGTTTTGCGTGAAAATACTTGCGACATGGCGACGTCCTTTTTTGTTCAGACAGATTATTTTTGGATTACTTCCAGTCGTCGGTACGGAATGGTGAAGCGGGAAGGCCTGCTTTGTTGTACAGGTTGCAGCCGTCAGGATTCTGGTCAAACGCGTAACGCACGGCAACAGGTTGTTCAACTTCAGGAGATGAAACGAGAACCGTCTGCCCGTCAATCAACGCATCTGCCCAGTGCCATTTCCGGTCGGTTCCTGCGACAGCGAACTGTTGTAGCGTTCCGCCTTTGACTTTCTGAACCGGTTGTCGGCCGTTTTTCGATCCAACCATCAGCCCGTTTTCTGCATGATCAAACAGGATCCTGATCTTTGATCCTTCAGTTTTCATTTCGCGGTAGATCGGCCCCGAGTACTCAACCGTTTTGCCATATGTTTTTGCCAATGCCCAAAGTAAAAGCCGGTTGGCGACGTCTTCCTTGTTTTTCGGGTGGATGTTGTCGGTTTCGCCGATGTCGATGGTTACGGCAAGTCCCGTGTTCTGAATCTTTTTAAGAACCCGCAACTGTGCATCGCGGATTTGTGCAAATCCAGCGCCGCGTGCGGGTATATCGCTGATCTTGTCCGTGTTCGCCAGCTGTACCAGATAATATGGAAGGGTTTGGTCGTCCCACTGGCTGCGCCAGTTCTCAAGCAGCGTTTTAGTTTTTTCAAAGTACATTTCATTTTCAGGTGCGTTCGAGCAACCCTGATACCACAGAAATCCTCTGGCTGAATACGGCATGACGGGTCTTAGCCAATAGTGGTACAACTCGTCCGGAGCCTGATTGTTTATATATCCGTCAAAGCCGAACTCCGGAGAAAATTTCCAGTCGCCTGCAAGCGGAATGATTTTTGACGGATCGTCTTTCTGCACCAGCATATAATCTTTAGCATCGCCGGGGAAGCCTCCGCCGAAGCACCATGAGTACGCACGGATCGCGATCTTGTTCAGGCCGGTTTTTACCAGTTCTGCGCCGATGGTGTATGCGCGCGGTTTGTTGTAAAACTTGTGGCTGAAGTTGCCGCCGGTCTTGCCGATTTTCCGGCCGTTAAAATAAGTGATGTCTTCCTTGTCGACTCCGGGTAGCATCAACACAAGGTCCTTGCCGGCCCACTCCTCCGGCAGCGAAAGATCAATGCGGAACCAGACTGCGCCGTGATCGGCGTATTTTGTTTTCCCTCCGACCCAAATGCCGGGGACTGGCATTTCTATCCAGCCGTCGGTTGACACTTCGGCATATTGTGACACCGTTTGTTCGTCAGGTTCTGCAATATACTTTGGGGCGAAGATAATGGACTCGGCGTTGGCATCTTCTGTTGTGCCGATCCATGATTCGATCCGGCTTCCTCCCCACGCAGAAACGATGATACCTACCGGTACGCCAAGAGTATGATGAAGTTTGGTTCCATACCATCCGGCGACTGCGGAGAATTGCCCGATGTTTTCTGCAGTGCTGCTTACCCAGGCCATATCTGGGACCTGATAGAAACGAACCTGCGAGGATGATGCGCTGTTTGTCTGGTTGAAATCGTCGATCTGTTTTTGGTCGATATTCTCGAACTTCCATTCCATATTGGATTGGCCAGAGCAGATCCAGACTTCACCGATCAGGATATCATCAAGTTGGATGGTCTCTCCTGTTGTCTGGTTTTGAATGGTAAGGGTG
The DNA here is from genome assembly GCA_003249795.1 of bacterium. GTDB lineage: Bacteria > Planctomycetota > SZUA-567 > SZUA-567 > SZUA-567 > SZUA-567. The sequence continues at coordinate 25,917 of QKHZ01000261.1, forward strand.
TATGGTCCGCTGGCATTCATCGGGGGAAGGTACAGGCGGAAATAGCCGTCACTCTGTGCAGACGATTTTGCCTGATTACCGCCGAGTTTCGCGCTGATTACGTCGTTGGGGTTGGCAAGCCCCCAGACGGCGATCTTTTTTTGCTGCTGCAGCACGGCATGATTGACAAACGGCGATCCCAAAATCATTTTTGCGCCTTTCCGTACCTTTATTTCCTGCGTGCATGCCAGTTTACAAAGAAACAGCATAAAGAAAAGAATGAAAATATGTCTCATCGTCTTATACATAACGCGTTGTCCTCGCAGATATTGATTGAGTCATCTTAGCTGACAAAGCGTTGGGGGAAAAGTAAGTTTCCACCCAAAGCTAAAAAAGGACAAGAAAAAGTGCATAAAAACGTGCGCTCATTATGCAGGCATGATTTTGACGGTTTTAATCTGGTATGGAGAAAGTGAAAACGATGCGGGGCAGCTGCGCCAGTTTTCTTCCAATAGATTGGATTCTGAAACGGTAATCTCGCCAAGGGACGACTTCAGCCGGACCGTTGCGTTTTTTCCTTCATTTTCATATAGCCGCAGGATGACTCCTTCCGAGCAGTCACGCAGGCTCGAAACCATTACATTTTTCGGGAGGCATGAGAGGAACGACCGGGCGGATGGGATTTTATTTTTACCGGATTTTTCCAGCAGAATCGGTTTGCGGTTCAATACTTCGCCAAGATCACTCGCGCTTTGCAGATCGCCACTTTTGTGCGTGCGGAAGGCGAATTCATATTCATGGTCGCCGTTGTCGAACGATCCGGGCTGTGGCTTCATCCCGCCGTCTGCGGTAGACGTTCCGCTGCGGATCAGGCTGACGTAAACAGATCCACCGACAAGCTGGTGACCCGGAGTTCCGGAGTTGGCCACCCCTAGCCCCACGCTCTTGTCGCAGTAGTCAACCCAGTGCAGTGCAGGCCAGTCGCCTTTGGCTGAGGCGTAGGATATCGGCGTCAGCATCTTGATTGTCGATTCAACGCGGATCGGGACTTCAAAGTACGGTTGACGGACAGTGCTACCCATCGGCGTGTCGTATGTCGCGGTTGCATTTGCCGCATCCAGCAATGTCGGGAATGCGATGAAAACCTTGGTTGCGTCTCCCTGCCAGTGCAGTTGCAGCTTCAGTGTGAAATAGTCCAGCTCTTTGTAGAACCGCCAGATCTTGCGGAAACGCAGTTCTTTGAACGCATCCCAGTAGCTGTACTTCGACCCGTCGTTTGAGGGTTTCGTTTCCGGAAGGACTTCACCGGCAGTGACGGCTTCGTAAAAGACCGGCCCGTCTGTGATCGACTCGACACATTCGGTCTGTACCTCGTGGCCGTACCAGTGATGTGCAAATTTCTCTGTCCACATTGAGCCGGTGTCGTGCCGGAAATAGATCTCGCCAAAACCTTCTTTTGGGAAGATGTTTTTCCGGTTGCGTTTGTCGATGATTTTCGGCGTCGGTGAAGAAAAGTCGACGGCATAATCCTTTGTGTCAAACGCTGACGTTTTCAGTTTCTTTCCGCTCGGAACAGCCGCCTTTTTCGTCGCGACTGGCGTTACACCGGCACCAGCCAGATCCTTGACCATAAAAATGCTCTTGCCTGCGCGTTGCATTGTGGCACCCTCAATCTTGATGTTTGCGTCAGAGTCAAGCTCGACCAAGCGCTTACCGGATGACTTTGACGGATTCAGGATGGTTGTTCCTTTTGGCGCAGATTTTTTCAGTGCTTTCAGTGCTGCAGACTTGGCGAATTTTAGCTTTTGCATGACTTCGACATTGGCTGCGTCATGGTGGCAGCCACAGGACGCGTCGTGGAAAGATGCCTGTTCAAGCTGGTGCCATGCTTCATCCAGATCAACTCCGTTGCGCATTCCCGCGCCCAGTAACTCAGCGGCAAAGAGCATGTTCTCGGCTTGGCGAATTGCCTGTTTGACGCCGATGCGGGTTGTGTAGCAGCCGGTGAATGTCGGGTTGAATTCGCCTTCATATGACAACAGTTTCTTCTCATTGATCCGGCTGCAGTATTCGGTGAGTGATCCGAATTCGACCTTGTAGCGTCCCTTGGTTTTGCTGATTTCTTTATTCACGGAAAAGAGGCTGTCGCAGAAAAGTCCGGCTTCGTCGTTGTACAGCGCGAATATGTCGCCAGTCCGTTTACTGTCCCTGATGTCGGTCTGGCTTTTGACCATGCACTCTGACAGCACCCGGCAGACAGGAAGGCTCTGGTTTTTGCTTCCGTGGTCGATTCCGTAGTGATTTGAAAACGTTGTGACAGCGCTCTCACCAGCCCCGCGCCAGATAAATGTACGCGCTTGAACGACTTCCTCTGGAGCGTTGGCGCAACGACCAGGGGACAGGTATTTGTAACCGGCTTGCGCCAGAAGTTGCGGGATCTGAAAGTTCATCCCGAACGCATCGTTGAGATTGGCGATCTCGGTATACGCGCCAAAGGTGTCGCGATAATAACGCTGACCTCGCTGGAGATTGCGGATGAAGGACTCCCCGCAGCACATATTCAGATCAGGAATGCTGTTGCCGCCGGTCAATGTCAGGTTTCCCCGCTTGTATGCTTTCAGGAAGGCTGCGCGTTTCTTCGGAAACTGCTCAAAGTAAACACGCAGGGTCTCGGCCTGTTCGACGTGGAAGTGGAACTCCGGGTATTGTTCAAACCACTTGGCGACCTGATCAAACTGCTTGGCGCGAATTTCCGCGTAATAGCTGTATCCCCATTTCCACGTCAGGTCGGAGTGGTGGGTTGCGGTGAGGAACACTTTTCCTGTACGGGGACTCTTCTTCTTCGTTGTTTTTTTCATGATCTTGTCGCTTTACTTTCAAGGATTCAGGGTTGCTCAAAACACGGTTCACGTTAATCGTTTTATCACTTGCGTCTAAGTCCAATCAGGCCGAATTGTTGTGTTATTTCATCGTTCTTTATTGAATCGGCTTATTGGTAAAATATGTCAATAATCTACGATATAAAAGTAGCAAGTCAATTGATCTCGCTAAATATATTAAAAATAGATGATATTTAATCGTCTGCCTGTGGCTTTTGGCATTAAATGGAGGAGTTATCTGGTCTCTACGAAAAAATCAGTTAAAAAACGCACTTTGTGTGGTGATATTGTCGGGGCGGTTAATCGTTTTGCTGGAAATAATAGACAGGAAATGAGATGTCGGTGGCAAATAATTCATGCGAGAAAATTGACAAGTCAATTAATAACATATATAATGTTGATATAAAAGAGTATTTTGCATTGCGGCAAAAGTGCGGGAATCATCCTGCGCTCTCGAAAAAAAAGTTGGCGGTTTCGGGTTGACGGAGTATGTCATGAGTATGTCTTCATTTTGCAAAAGAATCGGCATTTCTTGGCAGAAACGGTCTGCGGCTAGTGCAGTCGGCCGGTTTACGCTGGTGGAGCTGCTGGTTGTGATCGCGGTTATCGCGATCCTTGCATCTTTGATGATGCCGGCGCTACGGAAGGCGCTCGACTCATCGCGCGATATCTCGTGCCGTAACAACCTGAGACAGATCACGCTCGCGTCACTGCAATATGCGGGCGACCATGCGGACTGGATCATTCCCTGCCGCAGTGACTATATCACCGGCAGTGAATTTAAATACATGTGGTTTTGTCTTCTCAGTGGAAATCCTGACGGTGGCACCGGTGACTACTCCTCGCCGTACGGAATGAAGTATTCAAAAAAAGCGCAAAATACAAGTGCTGGCATATCAAAAGCGTATTCGACGTTTGTTTGTCCGTCCGAATCCCGCGGACTGGCTTGGGCAAATCCGTTTGGAGCGACTCACTATGGCATCGGCCGGGTTTCGGGAAGTTTCAACGGGAAGGTGAACGGTATCGCATCGCAGAGCTATACCGCGCCGATGCATAAATTGTCACAGGTATTTGCACCTTCAAAATGCATTCTGTTTGGTGAGCTTCAGGCAGGCGGGATTTCTGGCTCAACTGTTGGTGGACCGATGCTTTATGATACCCGTCCAGGCATGTTGAACTACCGGCATGGCGGTGGGTTGGTCGACAACACGACCGATCCGCTGATCGGTATGGCGAATCTGTCGTATGTTGACGGGCATACGGCGTCACAAAGCTACCTGCAGTTATGTAACTCGCCCCGGCCACCGGAAAAAACATACAGCGATCCGACCAAAGATGCCTTTCAGTACGGCTATAATAAGATTAAATAAGATTCGATTCAAATCGGATTCATTCTTCGCACATCTGGTTCGGGTTGTTTCATTGGAAAAGAGATATGGGGATTGATATGCAGATGAGTACGGTTTTATGGGCGGTTTTGTCGTGCGGATTTCTGCTGGCATGTTTTTCCGGGAATGCTGCTGAGCAGAAATCGCCAGCGGGTGGGAAGGCGGCAGGGGATGATCACGTGAACAAGAATACATCTTCGTCCGTTCTGAATAATCCACTTCAGGCCGCAGTTCAGAAAATCCTGAATGACGCTGTTGCTGATGGCAGGCAAACGGCTGCGCAGTGCTGTGTCTATATTGATGGCAAGATGGTCGTTGACGCGTGGGCCGGAACATTTGCCAAGGATGACAATCTCAAGGTGGACGGACAAAGCCTGTTTCCGGTCTTTTCGACAGAGAAGCCGTTACTCGCTACGGCAGTTCACCGCGCTGTTGAGTTAGGGAAACTGCGCTATGAAATGAAAATTGCCGATGTCTGGCCGGAGTTTGCTTGTAACGGGAAAGAGTCGCTTACGCTGGAGCATGTCCTGAGTCATCGTGCAGGCGTTGCGGCCGGTGCATTGCCCGGAACAACAGATGCGCAGTTCTGTGACTGGGATTTCATGGTCAGGCAATGCGCAGAGATGACGGCGATAAATCCAGGCCAGAAGGCAGGCTATCTTTCCCGCACGTATGCGTGGTTGCTGGGAGAGCCGTTGTCGCGGGTGATGGGTAAACCAATCAATGATGTCTTACGGGATCTGGTGCTGATTCCGTCTGGGATTGAGCATGATTTTTATTTCAGTGTGGATGATGAGGCGCTACCCCGTTGCGTGACAGTGTATAACGGCAAACACAAGAGCGGATTTGAACAGATGAACCAGAGCATGTATCGCAAGGCATGTATTCCTTCGATGGGTGCGATGGCCAATGCGCGTTCGGTCGCAAAGTTTTACGTGCGGCTGACGGGGATGGACGGGCATCCACCGCTACTGAAGCCGCAGACACTGGCGGATGCAATCAAGCCCTGTCGCTGGGAAGGCGAACCGATCCCGGATGATCTGGAGCAGCGTTGGCAGATTGTGTGGGGCAGGGGTTATGGCCTGTGGGGTAAGAGGGACGAGATCGGGCGCATCTTCGGGCAGGGAGGCGTTGGCGGCTCGGAAGGATATGCCGATCCTGAAAACCGGATTGCAGTCGGATATACCTGTGCAATAAACGGGGTCGAAGAAACCGACTTGCGTCCGGCGATCTACCAAGCGGTCGGAATCAAAACCCGCTATTCAAAGTAGTCGTCTGAAACTTGTTGACAAGAATGAGCAAGTGGTGGTGAGAGAACATTTAAACTCTCTGAGGGAATGATGGCTTTGAATTCTCTCACAGTTGGTTTATATCCTCAAGATCGTTTTTCCTTCAGCCTGTCGTAATGACAGGCTTTTTTTATGGTGACAATCGACCTTGTCGAAGGATTTTTTAAGATCACGCTGGTTCGATTGTGAAATTCCATAAACTTCAGATCGTTTCTGCGTATTGGTGTGGTTGTTATTTCTAACCCTTTTTGCAGCAGTTAGTTGTCTTGTTATTTGTAGTTTGTGTAAATATGTTTTTGGATAAGAATAGTACGTCACATAAACTACAATTATAGAAAAAGGATCCGAATGTGACTGTTCACTCCCGACTTCAGACCATTGCCGACCGGCAGCATGGATTCTTCACCGCCAGGCAGGCGTTGGAAGCGGGGTATTCCAGTCAGCAGCAGAACTATCATCTTCATTGCGGCAACTGGATCAAACTGGGGTGGTCGGTATACAGATTTCCCGGCTTTGCGGATAATGTTGAGAGCGAATTTATCCGCTGGAGCTTGCTTGCCGCCGGGCGCAGTCAGAAGCGCGTCATCGCAATCAGCCATGAAAGCGCATTGCATTATTATGGGCTTTGCACGGAGTGCCCTCCGCAGGTTCACCTGACGGTTTCGATGATGCCGCGCGGCGCTTTTCCTGAGAACGGTTGTGTTTTGCATCATGAAACATTGACAGCTGCCGAATATTCGCAGTGCATCGGGTATAATATCACTACTACTGCAAAAACATTGCGGGACATGAAACCTGACCTTGTCCTTGGACGAAAATGGGTCGAAACGGTTGAGCTAGCCAAGGCAAAGTTCTTGATTAATGAAGAGTTGACAAGCGCTTTGTTAGCGGAAATTCCGGGTTATGCGGGAACTGGCGCTGGTGTCAGGGAGCAGAGAGGGGCAGAGATGAAGCGTGCTGTACCAGATGAAGTAAACCGTTCTGCCGGCGCATCTCTGTTTTCGCCGTCCCGTCCGGCGATGTTTCGGGAAGGTTACAGGCGTTCAATTTTCGGCAGCCGCTCTGCGTTCACGTTGGTTGAGCTGCTTGTGGTTATCGCGATTATCGCTATCCTCGCATCCTTTCTATTGCCTGCGATGAAGAAAACGCAGGAGATGGCAAAGTCAATCTCCTGTAAAAATAACCTGAAGCAGCTCGGGGTGTGCATGGCGAATTATGAGAATATGTATCGGGTTCTTCCCCGCCCCGGTGGAACGGATCCTTATGGTGCATACTATTACTGGACCAGCAGACTCTATCAGGCGGGACTGCTGGAGGTTACGCAGTCGAATTACTGGGGAGGGTATTATTCCAATTGCCCGCTTCTGAGATGTCCAAGCAATACTGAATCAATGACAATCTCATCCTATGGGTTCAATTTCTTTCTGGGTATGCGGATGGGGGTTGCTATCGACAGTAATTATGTCAGTTTGCGCAGTACATTTCTTAGACCCCAAGCGATCAGCAAACCCTCCAAACGGATTCTTTTGAACGACAGTAATTCTATGTATGGGCAAACCCCTAATCGGCAATATATTCATCAGGGAAAAATGAATGTCCTGTTTTTAGATTATCATGTCGGCGACTTTTATGAAGCAACACTGGACGATGTTGCATTTAATAATCTAGCGATCGGCTGGCTCGACTAGAATGCCCTCAGACAATGATTTTAGCCCTCGCCTGAACCGGAAGCGCACCGGTGACAGCGGGGTGTGCTATGGCTTGATTTTGGAAAACGACAAGAGAGATTGAATAGAGGAAAGGAAGACCGATGTTATTATCCCGATTCACTTATGCCTGTTTGCTTCTTCTGTTTGTGCTAAATGCTGTGCCGCAAGCGTCAGCGCAGGACGCCGCATCAATCCGCAAGGATCTGGAGAAAAATAAACAGGTGTTGACGATGATGGATCCGGCAAATAACCGTTGGCATGCGCTTCGCGTTGCTGTTAACGGGAACAAAGACGCCCATACGACAACGCGCGATTATGCGACGGAAGAGTATGGTGCTGCATGGGACTTTGACACGATGCCGGAAAAACTGAAAGGCCAGAAACATCTGAAAGATCTTCGTGTGGAAGGTGGTTTTTTGAAATTCACGACCGAAGAAGATTCAGAGATCTTTTGGGGTGACCATTATCTGAAGAATAATGATTATGGTGAAGAGTGCATCGGCGCGTCGTGGGGCAGCCGCTGGATGCCGATGTTTATCCGTATTCGTATCAGGCAGTCACTGCCTGAGTCCGACTGGGTGATCAGTATGCGCCCTGCAAACGGGAAGCTCTGGCAATGCCGCAAAAAAACATTTCATCTCAGCGGAACGGAGTGGCAGGATGTTGAAATGAGTATCAGTGACACTCGCAGTTTTATGTCGTCGCTCAATCTTCACACAAAACAAGCGCACAACAAGGTAGAGATCGATTCTGTCAGTATTTATACGCCATCGCTGATCCGGGCATACCGGACAAGCGTGCAGATTGACGGGGCAGTTGAGTCGGCGGCTTTTTGCGTCAACACTGCGCCAGAATATACGGTTTATATTAATGGGCAGCTTGCTTGCCATGAAGAGCTTGATCATCAAATGATTTCGTATTTGAACCGCTATACCGATATGGGACGATTCTTTCAGAAAGGCAAAAACGAGATTGTTGTTCTTGCAGAAGCAAAGACATGGAATGGCGACTGCGATGAGGTTATTCTGGAAGGGGCGGTGTATGAAACGTCCGGAAATATGCATCTGATCAAGACCGATGCAGACTGGCAGGGGCAGTATGTCGGGGCAGACGGGCAGGTCGCTGAGACGGAGTGGAAACCGGTTCGTGTTGCCGGAAAGGTGACGGCGCGGTTTGGTGAGAACGGCTATAACGGCCGCGGATATTTTCTGAATCCGCCGCATTACGGTTTGGTTACGGCTGCGCCCTTTGCGCGGAAGCTGCCGATTTTTCGCGCTGGCGAAAAGATCGAGTTTGACGTTTCTGTTTACGGCAAAAGTATCAAGGCATCAAGTGTGTTAAGCTATGCGGTCACTGACGCTCTTGCTGAAAACGCGCCGGTTATTGCAGGTGATTTTGCTGATGACTGCGCAGCGGCTGCTGTGAAAACGCGGCTGTCATTTCTTCCGCCTCACCACGGTGTCTATAATATCAAATTTATTTTAAAAGAGAAAGAAAGCGGTACTGTGCTTGAAGAGGCGGAATATGAAGCCGTCGCTGTCGGGAAAATCGAACAAAAAGAAATCATGGGAACGTCCGCGACAGAAGGGCTTGATCTGAAGCTGATCAAGACAATTGATTGCACAAAACAGGAGCATGACGCGCCGATGTTCAGTGGCGACTCGCATGCGAAGGACGTTTCGGCATCAGTGCAGAAGTCGGCTGCAGGCAGCTATCTCACAAGTGGAACCGGCCAGCATGATCTCTTGTCGTGGAAACTTGATTTTCCGAATCATCATCGCCCCTTTATGGTCGAAGTGGATTATCCTGATGATGCGCGCCGGATCATTGGCGTCTCTTTGGGCGGCAACAGTTACTTCGAGCACATCAATAACGATCACGGTAATCGTGAGTGGCCGTTTGCCGCATCCGGAGTGTATACCGGTTTTCAGAATCCGCTGACGAATACGATGCAGACGCTTTCGATGATTGTCTATCCGCAGATGCCGGTCGGCACAATCGATATCGTCAACTATCTGTCCGGTAGCTGCGCTGCCGTCAGTGCGATCCGCGTGTATGAAATTAACAATGACCTGCCTGCGCTCAAGTTTGGTTCAAAGACTGCGCGACTGACCGGTGTTCACGCTGAGCGCATTACAGAAATTCCGAATACATTTTATAATGGCGATATGGACTGCATTTTTGCAGACGGACAAAGTCTGTCGAAGTATCCGTTCCACGGGTTTTATAAAGCATGGTACATTACAAATCGCAATTTGATCAAGTATATGCGCTTCTGCGGTGAGAATACTCTGGTCGCGGGGCTTGTGATGTATCGGAGTAAAATGATGTACCCCTCAAGCGCGCAGGATGGCGTGAAGGCAGATATGGCCGCACTGATGGGCGAGATGTTTTCCGCAAACGATTTGAATCTTCTATTGGGCATCGAGTATGCGATAACACCAGAGATCTTGCAGAAAAACAGAATTACTGACAGTATGATGGCTGAAGGAAAACACAGCTACTTTGAAGTCGACAAAAACGGCAAGCAGATTGTTAAATGGCACAAAATCGCCAATGTGAATGAGCAGGAGGTTCAGGACGGATTATACGAGTCGGTCAAAACGCTGTGCGACCTGTATGATCATAATCCCGGCGTCAAAGGATTTGTCTTCCAGTTGGGTGGGTCATTTCATCCGACCTTCCCCGTTGAGGGCGACGTCGATCCGTTGGACTCTGGTTACTCGGATGCGACAGTTCTTGCTTTTGAACGTGAAACAGGAATTAACATTCCGGTCGGTCTAAATGATCCGGAGCGTTTTCAGAAGCGCTACAGTTGGCTGATGAAGAATGCAAAAGACAAGTGGCTCAAATGGCGCTGCGATAAAGTGTATGAAATCAACCACCGTCTCGGAACAATGATCAAGCGTGCAAATCCGGGCTGGACAATGTACCTGTACACGCAGAATAAGGTGGATGACGCTTTTAAAAACAAAATCCCGTTTTCCGACTATCAGCAACACACAGGATTCTGGCCACCGCTGTATCAAGATCCGCTCTTCTGCATCGGACGCTATTGCAATGAGACTATCCGGCATCAGTCAGGAGATTTCGGATCCTATTTGAACGATCAGGTGTATTACAGCTCGGATGAAATCAGAGGACTGTTTACGGATGGTATGCAACGCACTGCGATCAGATCAGGTCCTCAGTTTTATGAGCCGCATTTGGAGTTGCCATCAGAAAAATGGTATTGGCAGCGGATGCTCAACGGGTCGTACTGCCTGCCGACGGCAGAAAATATCTCTCGCATGTACAATCGAATTCTCTACAAAGAAACGCCATATCTGTTTCTGCAATACTGGACGGATATGAATATGGCATGTGGGTTTGAGCAGCAGCGCCGCCTCTTTAATCGAGCCTACAGCGTTTTGCCTGAAGGGAAATATGAAACGCTCCACGATAATGGCCTGGACAGTAACTGTCTGATTCGTATCTGTGGCGACACGTTTTTCATCATCAATCTGTTACCACAACCGGCTACGTTTACGCTGACCTGTGATGACGCTGCTAATCTGGTTCATCTGACCACAGGGGAAACCATCCCTGTAAAATCGTCCAAGGCTGTCATATCGCTTGCAGCCAATGGTTTGGATGTGTACAGGCTTGAACGCGGGACGTTAACCGCAGCGGCATCGGATACACCGCAAGCGATTATTGACCAATGCACAAAAACAAGTGAAGAACTCGCAAATCGAGCACAGATGATCGCGTCAAAGCTCGCAGCCGGAAAAGTGAAACCTGAGAGTGTTGATGATGCAAAACAGTTCTGCCGTTTTGCCGGTGAAATTGGAAATGATGTGACGGCTGAGAAGTATGGCAATGCCTATGCCGTATTGATGGACTATCCGGCAATGCGCCAATTCAGTATCGCCAAAGATCTGGCAAGCCCAGTTAACTGGTTGGTGATCGGACCTTTTGCGAATGACGGACGAAAGTGTTTTGATTATGTTTATGATGTGGAAAAAGATCTGCTCTCCGACATCATGGAAGAAAGCTATGTGGGGCTGGCAGATAAAAGTGTCCGGTGGCAGCCAGTCATTGCCCGCAGCGCTGGTGAACACCGCGGCATCGTCAATCTTATGGAACTGTATGGTGAAGGCTGTAACTACCAGATTGCGTATGCCTTCACGCAGGTTTACGCTCCAGAAACAACACCGGTGCGGTTGCTGCTTGGAAGTGATGATGGTTTGAAAGTCTGGATCAATCAAAAACAGGTATTTACCGTCAAGCCCGAGCGCGGACTGATTCCGGAAGAAAACTCAGCAGAGGCGGTACTGCAAAAAGGATGGAATCGTATCGTGCTGAAGCTGGAAAATAATGTCGGCTCGTGGGGCTTTGCGTTTGATTTGAAAACGATGGATGGCAATGATATTCCAGGGTTGGAATATGCATACAATCATAAATGACACGAACTGCATGAACTCAGGTAAACCAGTTTTGGAGTGACAATGAAAATACGACTTCTGATGATAGCGTTAGTCATTCGTTGTCTGCACACGTGTTGCTGGGCGGAAGAAATTTATCCGATCGGACGCTTTGACTGGCCTGTGAGTGCATGCGAAGTCAAAGACGGGGACAAAGACGGAAAGTACAAGTGTGCGATGTTTGTGAAGCAGGGAGAAGCGCAAAAACAGTTTCTGCTGTGGTACGAGGATGGACAGCCGGAAGAGCCTGAAAATGAACCAAAAATTTCGCTGGACAGGAAAACGGCTCTGCGTGATGCGGCGCTTTCAATCCAGTTCGATTTTTCGCGACCAAATCCGGATCATTTACATCGCCCCTCGTTTATTGTTCCGAAAATTCAGATGAAGCAGGCGACAACGTATGAGGCAACGGTATATGTGAAAAGCGAAGTTCCGGATGCGAAGATACGCATTGCACTGATGGGAAATTTTACCATTGTTGGTAAAGAGAGGATGCACGGTATTTACAAGTTTTCTGACTATACGGCGTCGACAATGTGGCAGCCGTTTACGGCGACATTGCGCACGGATATGCGAAAGGACGTTGCGTCTGCGGTAATCAATTACGTCGCTGTGCAATTTAATACCCCTGGCGTTTATCATGTTGGTTCTGTCAGTATCCGTGAAGTCCCTGATCTGAAACCACAGGATCAAAGTCAAAACACAGAGAAAGCCGATCATGAATAAGCTGATTTCCATAATTTTAAGTTGCATGCTCTTTTTGCAGAACGTTTCTGCTGAAGATACGATTCCGTTAGGGGAAGTGCCGTGGACGGATGCGGGGTATGTGTACGGCGGTCAGCTTCCGGCAATCGATTTGTCGCTGGAGGGAGAGCCAATCACAATCTGCGGGACTCAATATCGAAAAGGGATTTCCGGGCATTCGGGCATGAGTATTGTCTATAATCTGTCGGGGAAGGCAACCGCGTTTGAGTCGCTGGTGGGGATCAATGACACGACACCATCAAAGAAAGCGGATGAGAGAGGAAATGCATTTGTCAGTATTCTTGTGGATCGGAAGGAAGTCTTGCGGCGAGAACTTCAGTGGGGGAAACCGGCTATTAAAATATGGGTCGATTTAAAAAATGCCCATCAGGTGGAACTGCGCGGTGATTACGGCAAGGATGGATTTTTAAAACAGCGTGTGACCTTTGCGAATCCGCTTTTTCATGTTCCTGATAAAATAACGTTTCTTGAAACAGAAACGAACTGGCAGCAGCGGGTTGAATCAGAACGAAAACGCAGTCCGGCATATCCTGATGCGCCGCAATGGAGAAATTTCCAGATTTCAAAGACAACGCATGGCCCATGGCAAAACTGTTACTCCCTCTCGAATGGCGATTGTATGGTTCTGCTTGCGCCCGAATGCGGAGGACGTGTTCTGCAGTTCGGTACTCCCGATACAGGGAATATTTTTATGAACCGGAAACAGCCGGATCCTGATACCAAGATGAAACGAAATTTGTCTGGTGATTACGGTGGTCTCTTCAGTCGTCCGCAGCCATGTAACTTTTTTATGCCTGCTGATCCGATTCTGCAACTTGGTTGTTATGATATCGAGTTTCCGGAGGAAGGCGTCGTACTGATGCGCTCAGGCCACAGTCATTACTTCGGCCTTCAATATGAGTATAGAATTGAAATGGCAGAACATGGTGCGGAAATTCGCGCGACAATTTCGCATATCAATATATCGGATTATCCGCTGCAGGCTGGGGTCTGGTCACTTGTTCGGTTGAAGCCTGAGATTCTTCAGGCAATTCTGATGCCGGAAGTTTCTGCTGCGGCACTTCGTGACGATAGCATCAGTCCGCTGGATCTCGTTTCAAAGATCCAGCACATAAACGGGTATCGGAGTATTCCGGCGGAGAAAAATTACTATAGTCATAAATACGGGGAACGCTGGGCTGTGTCTTGGCAATCGTTTCCAGTAGTGCCGCGTATTCTGTACCAGTTGTCTAGTGGTCATCTGTTTGTGAATGAATTTGAAGATCATGCGGACGATCACGCGCAGATGCCTGAATATTCTCCGGCGCATATTTATCTGAACTCAACATTTCTTGAAGCGGAAGCGCATGGGCCGACAAAAGTGCTGCAACCGAATGAAAGGATTTCTTTTCATGAGATATTCAAGATCATCCCATCTGTAGGAAGTGATTTGCG
>QKHZ01000033.1 GCA_003249795.1 bacterium
GTTATCACGAAAACGAAATCATCTGCCGTCAGGGCGACCACGCTGACAACCTGCTGCTGTTGCGTGATGGCGCGGTCGGTTCCTATTTGAATGACGACATGCCCCACCCGAGCGAGGACGCGATCCTGAAAACCGGCATGCGCATCGACACGACAGATAAAGTCGGCGCCGTCTTGTCCGAATCCGGTTACTTTTTAAAACGCCACGCCGTCAGCCTCGTTGCACTCAAGCGCGACACGATAATCGAATCCATCCCGATTGCTGAAGGCGGTATTGAAGCGGCGATGAAAAAGCGCCCGCAACTGGGGCTTGCTCTCTGCCGGGGGCTAGCTGACCGGCTGCGGGAGACGAGTGTTGCCGTTACGCCGCTTGCTGCGCGCACCGAGCAGATCCAGCGCGAGGCAGAACGCTTCGCCCTTGAGTTCACGCGTCTTGTCGAAGAAGTCCGTGCCGAAGCGTTAAAGAATAAAGATCTGATCCCAGTTGCGGATGAGCTCGAGACACTGCCGCTTTATCAGAGCGGGCACGCCCTTTCGCGCGAGCGCTTTTCAACCTGTATTTTTTTCACCGAGATTGCCGCCCGACGCGAAACCGGTGTCAAGAGTCTCGCTATCGGCGATGTCCTGATTGAAGAGAACACACCGGGACGCGACATTTTCCTCCTGCGCGAAGGCGAGCTGGACGTTGTGCGCGAAGACACGTCAATCGGTCGGATCAAGGCTGGAGAAATGGTCGGAGAGTTATCCATCCTGCGGCGCGAGCATCCGTTTCGGACCGCAACGGTACGCGCGGTAAAACCGTCGGTTGCGATGGCGATCCGCGGCGTCGAGTTTCTGGAAAAAGCAGAGAAATCACCGTCGATCCTGATCACACTAGCCAAGACGCTTGTGCGCCGGATGGACGCGACACATATGCTTTACGCCCAGAGCTTACGCGCCTGCCACGCGCAGCTGCCGTTCAAGCTGGAAGACGGCTCGACCTACCAGAGCAACTTCCGCACGCTGATCAACACGCTTGAAAAGCACGAAGAACTTGAATTGATCCACCGCAACGCACTGGAGTCATACAACCGTTTCCGCTACATGCTCAAAGAGTTCTGCCCCGAACAGGGACTCGGAATCAATTACCCTTGATCCCTTCACAGAATCTTACGGTGGAAAACAAACATGCAGATATTCTCGGAATCAGCACATACCTTGTCTGACTTTTTCGGGGCAACGGTTCAACATGGTCATATAGGCATGATAACCTCACTTATCCTTTATTTTCTCGGCTGCCTGACTGCGGCAAGACTGTCAACCCATTTCAAAAGTCACTTATTAAGAATCGCGTTTCTTACGACCATAGTCCTTTCAGCCCTGTCCATTCTAGTCCAGCTAACAAGCCTCCACTTTCAAGCCGATACCATTCATATTCCGGTCTATGGCTTGCATTTTGCTTGGATCATGGCTAGGATATTGCTTTCCATTATACGGTGTATTCGATTTCTTCGTGAAAATCGAATTCCAGTAAACAATTGAAGGAGTAATCCAATGGCGGCAAAAGTTACGATCAAGAAATGCAAGTTCAAAGGCCTGAACGCAGTTGAGCTGACAACCCCGCAGTTGAAACTCGTCGGCATCACCGCATTCGGCCCGCGCATCGGTTTTTTCGGCAAACCCGGCGATGATAATCTCCTCTACTGGGTTCCAAAAAAGAACGCCCGTAATGCAAAAGGACGCGAAGTATGGAATCTGCATGGCGGACACCGCACGTGGATGGCCGGTATCGGTGCTGACGAATGTGAGATGACCTACAACGCCGACAACAAGCCCGCAACACTCGAAGTCCGCAAAAACGGCTTCCGCATGACCGGCGCCTATGACCCGGAAAATGCTACCATCCGCGGTATCGACGTCACCGTGAAGAACAACAACTCCCTGCTTGTCGACAGTTTTGTCATGAACAAGGGCGACATGCTGCTGGGCGCGGCGATGTGGGCACTGACCTGCTCACTTCCGAACGACACGACCCAATACGTCATTCCGATTGGCGACGGCTCAACGTGGCAGAGCGCGACGATGGTTCTGTTCAACCAGTGGGCAGGCCACGGCCAGAAGAGCTTTGCCGACGACCAGTACGTCGCAGGAAAAGACGCCGTCGTCATCACCCCGAAAGGTCTGGAAAACAAGCGGATGATCCAGAGCGAAGCCGGCATCATCGCCATGACCGACCCGACCCGTGACATCACCTTCGCCAAGAAGATGGACTACCGTCTCGGCGGCAAATACCCGCTGAACACCAATATCGCCGCTTATGTCGGCCCCAAGAACTTCATGGTCGAGATGGAAACGATGGGCGAAGAATCGACGCTCAAACCCGGTCAGGAACTCCACCACGTCGAAACATGGACTCTGACAAAAGCCATGAAACAACTCACAGGCAAGGCCGCAATCGATTTGTTCAAATAAACCGGACACGCGCGGTTTCAAAAGGCAACACCACACACAATAAAACCGGGGATATCCGAATCAGGACGTCCCCGTTTTTTTTTATCATTCGCAAAAGATGAGAAAACGCTACAGACTGACCGGCGCGCCTTGTGCTGCCGATGCGTATACCGCGTCAATGATCTTCATCAACGTTACGGCCTGATCAACCGTATTCAGCGGCTTTTCCTCGCCAGTCAGCGTCTTGATAAAGTTCGCTGCCGACCCGATGCGGCCCATCGACTCGTCCTTCGGCACGACAATCGACTTGTTGACCGAGTTGCCGTTTTCCTGCTGGTACAGTTCGCACGAATCGATACTGGTCGCGTCGTGACCATCCGAGCCGAACAACCGCTGCACCATACCGCCAGCATTCTGCCCCTGAAACGTGACAGAAACCTCTTCGCGCTTGATCATCTCCGCCCACGACGTCTGAAATGTCATCACCTGACCGCTCTTGAACCGAATAAAACCGTGGCATGCGGTTTCGACATCGGTCACGCCGTCGGCGACGTCCGGAATCCCCCACGGGCCTTTAAACCCTTTATTCGAGATAAAATCGTCAAAGGTCTGCGCCAGAACATGAGACGGTTCCGGATAGCCCATGAAGTACAGCCCCAGATCCATCATGTGCAACAGGTCGATCACCGCCCCGCCTCCCGCCAGCGCCTTGGTCGTAAACCAGCCACCAAAGCCCGGAATTCCGGTTCGCCTGCGCCAAACCGCCTGACACGAATTCACCCGCCCGACACATCCGTCTTCAAGATACGCCATCATCGCGCGCGACTCGGGACGGGCACGGTTATTAAAGTTAAACATCAGGGTCTTTCCGGCCGCAGCCGCAGCTGCCTTCATCGCTTCAACCTCCGCCGCGTTCAGCGCCGGCGGCTTTTCGCAAAAGACGTGTACCCCGCCCTGCAGGGCTTCGATCACAAGCGGCATGTGAAACTTGTTCGGCGTAATGACAGAAACCGCGTCCAGTTTTTCAGACGAAATCATCTCGGCCAGGCTGCCGTAGGTTTTTCCGATTCCAAAACCGTCCGCCGCCTCCTGCGCTCTCTGTTTGTTCTGGTCAGCCATCGCCACGACGTCGGCTCCTGCCTGACGGAATCCCTGAATATGATACGATGCCATCCCGCCAGCACCAACCACACCGACCCTCAGCCCACTCATCTTGATCTCCCTGTGTCAGTAGGGGCCGGAAAACTGTTTTGCCTTACGCGCAGCGCACTTTGACCACGATGACAAACCAATTCCCCGCACCAGATAATTTACATCCTCTCTATTCTGCCATAGGAAAGCATTCGTTCGCCAGTCTAAACAGGGCAAAAAAACCGCCGATTTCTATCCCAAGATTGACATTTTCTCTACTTTTAAATATTTAGCCAAAAGATCAATGCTTTCTCCAAAAACGGAAACACACAATACCGATGTGCCTGAGCGCCCAAGGGCATTCAGAAAAAGCGGAAAAGAGGCTTTTGCGAAAATAAACAAAATAAAGCGGGAATAAAAAGAGCGTTAGCGGGCGGACTCGTCAAGAATGCGGTACATTTCGCGCAGCGCCTGCGTTTCAATCTGCCGCACGCGCTCGCGGGTGAGGGTTTTGCTCAGTTTCTGGCCGATGGACTCAAGAGTCAGCACGCGGTTGGTGCCTATACCGTAGCGGTGCCGGATAATCTTGCGCTCGCGGGAGCCAAGGCACTGCAGAAGCAGTTCGAGTTTTTCTTCTTCATTGTCGGTAAAGATGTTTTGCGGCGAGTATTCCTTGCCTGCACGCGCAAGCATCTCTTCAATATCGCCGTACACTTCCTCTCCGTCGGTGTTGCCGCCGCCGCCGTATGCTGAAGAGCCCGACGCTTCAATCGCTTTCTGAATCGCTTCGACCTTGCTGTCCGAGAGATCCAGCTCTGCGGCGATTTCTTCCATCGTCGGTTCACGCTCGAGTGTCTGGCACAGTTCACTGGCGACCTTGCGCCAACGGCTGACCATCTCGACCATATAGGCCGGAACGCGCACGTTTTTCACCTTCGCCGACAGCGCGCGACGGATGGCCTGCTTGATCCACCACGACGCGTACGTCGAAAACCGTTTGTCTTCTTCTGCACGGAAACGCTCGACCGCCTTGAGCAGTCCGATATTTCCTTCTGCAATCAGATCAAGAAGAGGAAGGCCGCGGCTGGAGTATTTTTTGGCAATCGCGACGACGAGGCGCAGATTACTGCTGATCATTTCTTCACGGGCATCCATATCGCCATCGGCGATACGGTGCGCAAGAGCCTGTTCTTTTTCCTTATTCAGGAGTTTGAACTGGCTGATTTCGCGGAGATAGCTTTCAACATCGCTGTCGCTCATTTGTGATTCATTTCCGCAGTTGCCACTGTGATTTTGAAAATTGGATTGCCTCCTATGTTAAAAACTAATTTATTTCTCGCAAGTAAAAACGTGACAGAGTTCATCAACCCTGCCCGAAAAGACGAAAAAACATCTCTCAGCCAACCGAAAAATCCCATTTCAGACATGTACGGTTTGTGCACAAGAGCCTCACCAAGCCATTTCTTTTTAATTGTCTTTTTATCTGCCAGATGCTAGACTCATGCAAAGTCTCTGTTGTTTTTCAGAAGATTTTGCGTCTGATTGTGTTAAATAAATGACAGAATCTGCCGTGCATTCATTTTTCCGGCTTATATACCGGTTAAAATATGCGGCACACGGATGTTCCCGCATGAGGATCTTGCCGGGCAAACCCCACGCGAACGAACACTCATTCGGGTTGAGTACCTTATGGATAACTGATGCCACGCCATCAATAGACAGCAAAAGGGGCAATGCAATGCAGCGTTTTCTCACGATCATGATTCTGGGCCTGTTGAGCCTGACACCTGCAGCATTTTGTGAAGATGCCGTTTCCGTCGCGGATACCGGCTCCCAACAGACGGTTTCTGCAGCTGACGCCGTCAAGTTCACGCTTGCACAAATTGCAGGTGAAAACGCCAACGGAGCGGAGTGGGAAGCTGGTGCGGCCCTTTTCCGTCTCGGGGCAGACGCCCTGCCTTCACTGGAATCGTCACTGGCAAACGCAACCCCCAGCCAAACACTGACCATCTGCTACGCCCTGCTGCGTCTGGGCGAACAGAATCAGGCCACCCGCGCAGTCGAAGCGCTGATTATCAATGACAAACTCCCGCTGGAAACCCGCGTAAACGCCGCGGCCCTGCTGGGAAGCTACGGCGGAAATTACGCCTCCGCCCGCCTGCGGATGCTGCTTGCGAATACCCCGCCTCTACCGGAGCTGCTGCGTGTCGAAATGGCCAAAAGCCTGTGGAAGCTGACCCACGGCGCTACCGCCCACGAAATCCTGCAGGAAATCATGAATACCGGCAATGATCGCCGCGCGCGTGCCGAATCGATTCTCGCCCTCGGCCGCTTTGGACGGTTTACCGATGCCCAGCCGCAGCTGGAACTTCTTGCCACCCAGCCCGGCCGCTATGGTGAAGAAGCACGCACGATCATTGACCAGAACCATAAACTGGAAGGCCGCATCCGGCGCGACGATTTTCCCGCCCGTCTGATTCAGGAACTCGTATTCAAAGTGCGCCAACTATATGCGCCTGACGATACCGATCCCGACGAAGCCGAACAGCTCAAGCCTGAACATCTGGCATCGGTAGCTGCAGACGCAATGCTGCAGTCAATCGACCCGTTCAGCTCATACCTTGACGAGCAGGATTTCCGCGATCTTGCCGAGCAGATGCGTGCCGATTACGGCGGTATCGGTGCATGGGTCGGCCTGCGCAGCGGGCGGTTCACCATCCTGACACCGATGTACGGACAGCCTGCTTTCAAAGCCGGTATCCGCAGTATGGACGTTGTCGAACAGGTTGACGGCACCGACATTACCGGAATGCCGCTGAACAAAGTCGTCCAGATGCTTAAAGGCAAGCCCAAGAGCAAAGTCTCGCTTGCGATTATCCGCAAGGGATGGGACGAGCCCAAGACCTTTGAAGTCATCCGCGACCTGATTGAAGTGCCGACGCTCAATGCGCAGATGCTTCCCGGAGGCATCGGCTATATCCGCCTCAACGGTTTTAACGAAGACCCGCGTCTGGACACCAGCACAAGCAAAGCCCTTCACACCGCCTTGCTGGATTTTGAAAAGCGCGGCTTGACAGGGTTACTGATTGACCTGCGTAACAACCCCGGCGGGCTTTTACCTGAAGCCGTGCATGTGGCAGAGCAGTTTGTCGACAGCGGCAGCAAGATCGTCTCCAGCAAGGGCAAGGCCATGCCGGAGCAGAGTTATTTCTCCACGATCTCGGGCAAACCGACCTACACCGGCCCCATGGTCGTGCTGGTCAATCAGGGATCGGCCTCGGCGAGTGAAATCGTCGCCGGCGCTTTGCGTGACCTTGGGCGCGCGACCCTTGTCGGGCAGAAAACATACGGCAAAGGCTCTGTGCAGCAGCTGATTCCGGTCGACCTCACCGGCGGCACCACGCGCATGAAACTGACCATTGCCAAATACTACCTGCCCAAAGGCGAATGCATCCACAAAAAGGGGATCGAACCGCACGTCAAGATTGAAGACGCATCGATTGCCGCCAGCGAAGTCGAAGCGCGCTGGACCTTGCGCGATAACCACGAACTGATCGACTGGGTCGAGAAGATGTTCCCGAATAACGAGAAGAAGTTCCGCGACCTGCTGGAATTTGACAGCTACAATCCGGAAAGCTACCCGGACTTCGACCAACTCCTGAAGCAGATGCAGGACAAATATCCGAAACTGAAAATCACGCCGGACATCCTGCGCAAAGAGCTTCGTGTCGGAATCCTGAGTTTCCTTAAAGACCGCCGCGGAGAGGATGAAAACATCGTCGATATTCAGGAAAGCGAAACCCTGCAGCAGGCACTGGTTGTCCTTGGCCAGAAGATGAAGGACGGCAAACTGCCAAACCTGCCTGTTTACAACGCCTTCCGCGACAAATACACGCCAAACGGCCCGGTCGAAGCCGTCGCGCTGGAAAACAACGCGGATACTGAAAAAAATAAGCCACAGAACTGATTGCGGTGTAAACTAAGAGAAACGCAATTAAGGAAAACACGTGTCCAGCGATAGCATGAAACCCAAACCGATGCCGACCTACGCCGATATTCTGGTGCAGCTCTCTCGGTTTACAAACTATGAACGGGTCAAAGATTACCGACCCGGACATGACGATCTGGGTACAGACCGGATCGAGTTGTTGCTTTCGCTCTTGGGAAATCCCCAAAAAAGCCTGCAAGCGATCCATGTTGCCGGAACCAAAGGCAAAGGTTCCACCTGCATGATGGCTGCGCGTCTTCTGGCCGCCTGCGGCCACCGCGTCGGACTATACGTCTCCCCTCACCTGCAAAGCCTGCGCGAACGGATTCAGATCCATGGCGCCCCGATTACCGAAGAGTTGTTTACCGAACTGGCCGTCCGCGTCATCGCCGCCGCCAGCGAAATGGAAAAAGACCCGAAAACGGATGCGCCGACTTTTTTTGAAATCCTGACGGCGCTGGCGTATCTGGCCTTTTACGAAACCTCGGTCACCGCCTGCGTCATCGAAGTCGGCATGGGCGGTCGTCTTGATGCCACCAATGTCAGCAGCCTCGGCGTTATCGTCAGCGGGATCTCCACCATCAGCTTCGACCATGAAAAAATACTGGGCGACAATCTGCTCAGCATTGCGGCGGAAAAAGCGGGAATCCTGCGCCGTGGGGTTCCGGTCGTGCTGGGCCACCAGGAAGAAAGCGTTGCCGACTTTCTTGAAAAGCGGGCGAAAACCTATGGCTGCCCGTCCTGCCGGGTCGGAAAAGAAGTAACGGTATCGTCAAATGATGAGAGCTTAACCGTTCCAGAAGCACCGCAGCGGATCACCCTGACCACGCTTCACGGCATCTATCCCGACATCGGCCTGCCTGTTCTTGGCGACCACCAGCAGCAGAACGCGGCAATGGCCTTTTCGCTGGTCGAATTTTTCCAGACCCGTACCGGTAATCGTCCCGTGCGCCTTCCGACAGTTCGCGCCGCATGGGCCGGTATCAGCTTACCCGGCCGCATGGAGATCGTCTCCCGCAAGCCGTTCGTTCTCCTTGACGGGGCACACAATCCAGCCAGTGCGTGGGCGCTTGCCGATACGATATCCAAACGTTTTGCACATGAGACCCGCGCGATGGTTTTTGCCGCCGCCAGCGACAAAAACATCCCGCTGATGCTCAAGATACTGTCGCCGCTATTCTCGACGATCGTGCTGACGACGATTGATTCGCCCCGCTGCATGAATCTGGTTGATACGGAAGATCTGCTGGCTTCGCTTGCCGGACCGGAGACAAGAATCCTCACAAACCCCGACCCGCTCAAGGCTTTTGCCGATGCGCGGCAGGCGGTGGGGACGCGTGGACTGATCTGCTGCGCAGGCAGCCTGTACCTTGCCGGAAAGCTACGGGAGATGTTTCGGCCGTTTTCAGTCGATTTGCCGGACGAAAAATCGTAAAAAAATGATGCAATACGCTCCGGAAATTTGATATATTTTTATTATTGCATACGCAGCAATATGTTATAAAATATCAAAAAGAGGGTTAAATTTCTAAAGGTATTGGTTCAGACACCGATAACTTAATTGACGCCGGATGGAAGATATTGGATAAGCGTTACAGGAAAATGTGGGTCCACGGGCAATGGAATGCCGTGTAGAGTAAGTACAGGATGGAAGTACAATGAAAATTGGCGGGTATGGTGAGTTTGAGAATATCCAGAAGACAACGCGCAAGGATAGCTCATCTCGTCTAACTTCAACTGAGAGTGAAACCAGCAGCAACAGCAGCGCGGAGCGCTCGGATGCGGTGCAGATTTCCTCGCAAGCCAAGGTCATGGGCAAACTCCAGCAGGTTTCCGATGTTCGTCAGGAAAAGATCCAGGCGGTCATGGAAAAGATCGAAAGCGGAGAGCTGATGACTGAGGACGCGGTGAAGGAAGGCATCTCCGGCATGCTTGAAAGCCTGCTCTAGTCTCTGCGGGGTTCAAGAAGTTCCAGTGCAGGAAACCTTCCGGCACACGAGAAAACACTACTAAATTTCAAAAGCCTGACAACTTATTGTCAGGCTTTTTTCTGCTTCTCTGCCAAAATAGAAAATAGAAACTACATCATAAGACCCGCTACTCACCAGCATGTAGGGATTACTTCGACTTGTAGTGCAGGAATTCGAATCAAGATTCAGACAAGAATGCATCCTGTGAAATCAGGTCATAGTGTAACCGATATCGGTGGTCATCAAATTCCTGCTCATACTTACGCGCCCCCTCATCTGCGCTGCCTGTAACGCCACTAGTTTTCTTCTCGCTTGTATTATCCGGCTCAGATCCCCGATACCCCCGGTGCATCAACTGCCGCCCATCCAGAAGATAAAACTGTTCATAGAATACATCCGATGGAACCGTCTCGGTATACCGAAGGCATATGAACTTCCTGCGCCCAATTATAACCTGATATAGTGACGAATCCACTCGAAGTCGCGCCTGCTTAACCCCGTTGGTAATCTCCCATCCAGGAACGAGTTTCCGGGGCAGTGGCTCGCCTGTTTTCGGTTGTCTGGCTTGAGGAAGAGGTTTATTGGCATCTGTCGAATGCAGTTGGATACACCGAATCGAATTCTCGGTTACATGATAATAATATTTCCGCCTGAATGTCGGCGTTTTTTCAGAAGAAAAACTGAGCCAGTGAATAGGAACCGCCTGTACCCCATCAAGCTCAATCTCTTCATCAACCTGTACATGGCAGATTTCATCCAGCTTCCCCTTTGGATACCAATAACAGGCAAATGATGACTGATCGCCCGTATTCAAGCTGCATAAAAAAGAATTCCCTATTGCAGCAGCTGATACCACCGGTGCAGATTCGCCTAACGCTCTTACCACAATTTTTGGAGAGGTTCGAGGATATCCCGGAATTGCCTGTAAGCGTTGGCGTTGTTCATCTGTCAGCATATACTCTTTGAATTCATCCTGAGCCATATGAAGCATCTCCTCTTTTAACTGATCCCTCGCTTCAGATAAAACCCGCTTAACCGTGCCAACAGGGCGGCTGCAAAATGATGAAATGTCTTGAATTGGCCAGTCAAAAAAATAATAGAGCCTTACAATTTCAACCTTGCCGGATGATAGTTTTTCCAATGCAAGATGGATCTGCTTTCGGCGCTCCTGTTTTTGTGCCAAGAATGCAGGATCAACGTCCTCATTGGGTTGAATATTATGGTTCAACTGAAAGCGCCGTGCTTGCCGCCTCTTTTTACAGACTTTTCGGGCAAGGTTACAGGCGATCCCTCGAAGCCATGCCCCAAATTTTGCCCGATCCGCAAGAAGGTCAAGATCACGGTATGCGAGAAAAAAAGCCTCCTGCACCACATCCTGAACATCCTCGCGATTGCCGACAAACCGGTAAACGGCACTGTTTAGTGGAGCTGCATACCGATCAATTAGCATTTCAAATGCCTCTTTATCTTTCTCCAGAACCATAGATACCAATTGTTGATCCGACAGATCCGATTCATCCATAAACGCCTCCTCACTGTTTATGTGACTCTCGCCGCGAATCAGGTTCGCTCTTTTAATCATATTCAAAGCGAAAATATTCACAAGCCACACTCACCTCCGCCTTGATCTGCAATAGAAAAAAACTTTCCAAAACATCGCACACACCATTAAAGTATTACAATACAAAGACTTAACAACTAAAATCCATTTAAATATATTTATATCTATATTTTTGGTTTTATTTTAGGATTCTTGGAAATTATGGTTTATACTAATAATGTAAATTGATGGATAAGGAGTAAACCACGATGTCAATTAAGCGCATGATTCTCAATGAAACATCTTATTTTGGCCAAGGTGCCATCACCGTGATTCCGGAAGAAGCCAAAAAGCGCGGATTCACCAAGGCATTTGTCACCTCCGACAAGGATCTGGTCAAGTTCGGCGTCACCAAGAAGGTGCTTGACGTTCTCGACAAAGCCGGTTTTCCCTATGAACTGTATGACAACATCAAGCCGAACCCGACGATTGAAAATGTCCAGACCGGTGTGAAAGCCTATAAAAAGAGCGGTGCAGACTGCCTTATCGCCATCGGTGGCGGCTCGTCGATGGACACGGCCAAGGCCATCGCGATCATTATCGCCAACCCGGAATTTGAAGACGTCCGCTCGCTTGAGGGATTGTCGCCGACCAAGAACCGCTGCATGCCGATTATCGCCGTGCCGACAACCGCCGGAACCGCTGCGGAAGTGACAATCAACTACGTGATTACCGACGTGGAAAAGACGCGCAAGTTCGT
>QKHZ01000051.1 GCA_003249795.1 bacterium
ATAGCTAAAGATAGTCAACGATAGGCTATGATGCTTTATAATAGCAAAGGAGATCAAAATGTCAGATGATCGTGATTCCATAACCTCTGAAAAGACATGGTTTAGCATCAAAGAAGCGGCTGAATTCCTTCAGGTCAGCGAGCCGACGATTTTCCGGTGGATGAAAGAAGGAAAGCTGTCGGTGTATAAAGTCGGCAAATCCACCCGCTTTACACGCGACACGCTCGAGGCGATGGTTAAAAAAGAAACCGGCACAAACGAAGCTGAGTTGCATCGCGCCAAATGCGCCGCATGCGGCCACAGCGAGTTGCTTGAAGGCGAATTGCAAGGCACCGGCAAGCTCTACTTCCATCTGAAGGAACAGAAGTTCTGGACACTGTCGACCTCGAACATTCCAACAACAGCCAAAGTATGCGCCGCATGCGGCTATATCCAGATCCATGCAGATCCCGAAAAGCTGGAAAAACTGAGAAAAGAAACAGATGCCTGAATATTCAACCGCGACCAACCGGAAAGGAGGTGACGATGGCTTGACTGAAAAAAGTTCCTACTCGGTTTAAACCAGACCCAACCGGGCAGACAATACCGCCAACCGTGCGGCGGATCATGACAAGTTCCGATGAGTTCGAGCGACAGAAAAACATGGCTTGACGCAAAAAAATCTGATAATAACCGCACCACCATGACCTACATAGCATCATTCCCTGACGCGTCACGCTCTCGTTTTATTGCCGGATACACTTCATCAAATGTTGCGCGCACCGTTTCCCGCAGCAGCAGAGGTGCATTGTCTCATCGCATGCTTGCCGCTTTTACAATAGACAACGGCCTGCCGCAGCGGTAGCGCCAGCGGATGCAACTTGCCTAACGCACGATGATCTTTCTTCTTTCAACATTACGACCGGGCGGTTGTGCTTTGCGCGTGGCAATGAAAAGCATGCCCCCATTCACGTTGAGCCTTTGCTGGGGCTGGATCATCCCGCGACGGCAAAACAAGGAGAAGATGATGATGACACGAATGGCAACAACGCACCGCAGATTCACGCTGGTTGAACTTTTGGTTGTGATTGCGATTATCGGCGTTCTGGCCGGATTTCTGATGCCAGCCATCACCAGAGCGCTGCGCGACGGGAAAAAGGTTTCCTGTCTGAACAACCTGCGCCAGATCGGATTTTTTGTCAACCAATATATGAGTGACATGTATTACGGGAAAGCCCCGCAAGCGACAGACACAGCCGGAACCGATGAAGCAACACTCCGGGCAGACATGTACGTGATCTATTCCGCAGGGCTTGCCAGTGACGAGAAGCTGTTTGTCTGCCCGCTGCAGTCGACCGCAAGCTCTTCTGATGAACAGGACTTCGGCGATGAAAACGGGCTGAGTTTCGGACTAACAGAAGCCCTCGGCAAGACCAGCGAAAGCAACCGGATCATTCTGGCGGATGAAAAGGGCGCGGGCGATTTCAGCAACAACCACGGCGGCGACGACACGGTCGGTGAAGACCAGAACTGCGTGTACTCAGACACCCACGTCAAGCGGCAGAAGCTGTCAAACCCGGATGACGACAGTGACGACAACAGCATCTATTCCGGCACAGCATCAGCCACGGACACCGTCATCTACGGCCCATGACTAACTGGAATTTCGATATCACAAAAAAGCCCGGAGCAATCCGGGCTTTTAAATTCGTATTCGTATCAGAAATAATTTGTGCAAAAAGTTATTTGCCGTGTTTCTGGATTGCGTCGAGCATCGCCGTGGCCGCGTCGATCGGGCCTGTACTCTCACAGCCCTGAATCCCCAGACGCGTACGCATCTGGCCGACAAACAGCTTGTTTGCAAACGCGGCCTCAAACACCTTCTGCGCCAGACCGTCGTGCAAGTGGCGGTACTGCGGAGCACCGAAAATATTGGCAAAATACGTATGAACAAGTCCGGTCGAGGTCGTCGTCCCCTTGGCCATCGCCGCACCTTCGCGGAACGTACTGATCGCCGTTTCCATATCGGCAAACTGTTCCAGAACCGGATGCAGATCGTCAACCGCTTCGTAGTTATTCGCATAGAGCAGAAAATCGATCTTGTAGCCGCGCAGAAGTTCGCGCATCGTCGTTACGGGCACGACAACGCGTGCGTTGACCTTCTGCACGTTCATGAAAATCGCACGGTCCATCTGCTGGAACGCATAGCCCTGTTGCAGGTCGTCGAGCCGGACAAACGCGCCGATCTCGGTGCCGTAGCCCCGGACCGATCCGTCTTCGTCGACCTTGATCGAACCCATATCATCGGCGATAATTTTCAACTCCTGAATCACCTCGGCACCGACTGAGCGGAACGCTTCGAGTGACTCGGACTTGCCAGTGGCGGTATCGCCAATCAGAAGCATATTCGCCGACTGCCCCGTGCGCAGTGTAATGCGGACCATAGCGCCGTGGAACGGCATCAGGCCATCTTTCATCATCTTGATATTGTGCAGCGTCAGCATCATCTTCTTTAGATAGCCAAAGTAGCCGAAACGGTCTTCCGCCGGAACCGCACCGGTCAACAATCCATTTGCTTCATCATCATAAAAGACGGTCGGAAGATCCCCATACGCCTTCATCGCCTCAGCCGGAGCCCCGTACAGATAAACCGCGTCAGGACCGGCCTTGATCTGCTCGTCAGTCGCAAGTTCAAACAGATTACACAACGCGCACCCCAGCCCCATGAACGACTGGTGGAAGTAGACGAACATCACCATCGGACCGATCTGACACGGATAACAAAGCCACTTGGCCGGATCCAGTTCGCACTTCAGCAGCGGGTTGTCATCCACGCGCTCAAAACGACCGGTGCGCTTGTTCATCGGCGGATCGATAATAAACGGCGGCTCAACCATAACCTGACGGATAAACGGGATGCCTGCCAACCGCTCGGTGTACTCGGCAGGCATCTTGCTTTCCATCGGCACCGCAATCAGGCCGACATCGCAACCAGCAGTAACCTGACGGTAGATCCTCGGGTGATCACCGGTGATATTTTCACACAGGTCGCGGTAAGCAGCGCGGATGGCGTCCGAAAGCGCTTCCATCGTCATGTTGAACGCACGGTACGGACGATTATTCATCCCGCTGGTACCGGTCGACGACAACAAAACCATAAACCGGTCGAAACTGCGCCAGTAGTCATACAACGCTTCAACAAACTCATGCAGCGTGAAACGGTTTTCCCCTTCAAGAAAAACCTCAGCGCCAGCATACAGCTTAACCGCCTGCTCAAGCGGAACCACAGTCAGGGTTTCAAGAAGCGCTGCGATGCCGCTCCACTCTTCATCTTTTTTGAGCGGAGTCAGAAGTTTCAACAACGGAGAGGCGTTTTTCTCCAAATGATTGCAGAACTCTTTCACGCAAGTCAGAAATGCGTCACTTTTGACGATCTCTTTGGGAGTCGTGCAAATTCCGGCGCGTGCGCGCAAGATCAACTGTTGTCCTTCGTGTTCAAACAACTTGTCTGACATGGGTGTCTCCTACTCTTCTACCATCTAAACATTGCTCATCAAAAATCAATTCGGCCGCCGATACCACTGGTTCACAAAAAAAGAACCCCGCTCGTGAAAGGGTTCGGTCCAGCGTCGTCGATATGCAAAGAACTCGAAACTAAAGCGCAATTTCCTTCTGTTTGGCAATATCAAAAACTTCAGTCCGCAGCACAAAATGAATTTCAACCGAACTCAAAACACTCAATCTATAACGAATTTATGAATTTCTGTCAAGCATCTTCCCAAGCATTTTCTTACATTGAGCCTTCCGACCTTCGGGCTCCGAAAAAACTGCACCGAGAAAAAGAAACAAAACACCGCATCCGTTTGTTGACCTCGGCTGATTGAGAAATTATGATTAATTCCAACTCATGAACAATCCGATGTATCACAGATTCCAGAATACCGGAACCGACGAAAGAAAGCCCAAACCGGATGTTTATCCCTTATCGCGCCGATGTCGGCATGAAACGATACCCGATTGCCAACTACGCCCTGATTCTTCTGACGGTTATCATCTTCTTTATGCAAAACGAAATGTCTGATGACACACTCATGGCTCTTGCGTTTCAGGGAATCACCCCGATCACCGGATGGATTGGCCACCAGTTCATTCACGCCGACCTGATGCACTTACTCGGCAACATGCTCTTTCTCTATGTTTTCGGAAATGCCGTCTGTGCCAAACTCGGCCAATGGGTATATCTGGGGTTTTACCTATTCTGCGGAATCGCCGCCGCGATCGGATACCTCCTCTTTGGCAACGGTGGACTTATGATCGGAGCAAGCGGGGCAATCAACGGGATCATCGGAGCATTCCTGATTTTCTATCCGCTAAATACAGTCTCCTGCGTCATCATCATCTTCATCCGTCCAAAATCATTTTCATGCCGCAGTTTTTGGGTCATCCTCATCTGGTTCATGTTCGATATCTTCGGTTCCATCTTCAGCATGGACAATGTCGCCTACGGCGCCCATATCGGCGGATTTCTAGCCGGTGCCCTCGCCGCATCAGCATTGCTGTACACCAAAGTCCTGCACGATGACTGGGGAGAAATTTCACTTCTGACTCGTTTGAAGCTGATCCCAGCACAAGACCCGTACAGCAATATGCCGTCTGATGACGACGAATATCCTTCTCAAGCACCCGCAAGCACAAGTGGAAACGAAAATACAGCCGCCACAGGCCTTCCCGAACCGATCACGCCATTCGACTGGAGCAGCGTCAAGCAAAAGGCAACCGAACATGATGAACTTCCGCCGCTTGATTTTTCCTTCCCTACACAGACAGCCACGCCACAACAGCCACCCAGAATGCCGGAACCAATCAATTTATCACCGGTAACGCAAAACAAATCCGGCAGTGCCGCAGCCAAGGGACAATTCCGCAAACACCTTCTTGATGATTTTTCGATGTTTCCGAAAACGCAACAGCAACAATCAACAGACCGCCAATCGTCATCAATTCAGTCGACCGCCTCGGGGCAGAGTAAACGCAGCCAGCTGCTTGCGGCAATGGCCGCAGCTCCGGCTAAAGAACCGCAAACGATTTCCGTAACCTGCCCGGGCTGTTCAAAACGGTTTCGCGTTGCTGCACGATTTGCAGGAAAAACGGCACGCTGCTCAAACTGCAACGCGCCGCTTCCCATCCCCATATGTGGGGATCAATCGAATTTGGCCTGATGTTAACAGGTCTCGTCACAGTAGCTCACGTTAAACAAGCTATGCTCCATACAGATTCCAAGATAACCATTAGTCATTCGCAACCTGCTGATTAGCCTCCTCTTCAGTGACAACGCTGTAAACACATAAGTCCCACCATTGGCGAATTTGTTGTAGTACTTCAAATGACGCCTCACTTTGGCACTGTGTCATCAGGTGCGAATGCGCCGACTCCATTTCATCGGCAGTAAAGAACAGATCCTCCGCACGAAGGGCCGCTTCCATCTCATCTAATGTATGGCAAGACTGGATCCTGTCGCGCAATTCACTGTCACGGCTGCCACGGGTTAAAAGACGCATCGCATTCTGAACCGACATGAACGATCTCTCCTTTCCCTGAAATAACCGCATCGAACAAAAATGTCACTCAACAAGACACCTGCTACAGCTGAAAACCTTTTTGCAGGTTACTCTTCAGCCTCGCCAGTGTTCACATCGACTTCCAACGAAATTGCAACGGTAGCATCCGACAGTGTCGAACTTCCAGAACCTGCCTTATCGCAGCCGCCGCAATCGCTGCATTTTCCAAAGCACGAACTGGTGACCAGACGAATCCGCCCCGCATCTTGCAGAAGCTGCGCCATTTCAAAGACATTTTCCAGCTTCAGTTCAAAATAGCGCGACAGGTTTCCCAACGAACAAAGCCTGCGACGCGCCAGATATTTCATCACGTCCTCAACCAGACTCTCTTCAACAATCATTTCCATCTCCATCTCCTGTTTTTTATTACAACTGCGATGAGAAAATCTTCGATCACAGTTCCTGCCGGCAATCTTTTCAAGGCACCCCTGACTTGGCAAGCCCCGTAGTTATTTCACACCTCACCTCATACAAAACCGGTGCCGATTTTAAACCGGCTCCGGTCAAGTTGAACTTATTGAGCTAATTTTCGCTGTTTACTGTTTATAGCAAAACGGATTAGCGAAAGATTTCTTTTTTGCTTCCTTCTGATTGAAAATGAAAACTCTCACCGCAGCGCTCCGGAACTCACAACGCACGGCCGGACAATAATGTCAGTTTTTACACGAAATGCAACAATTTTGTATAGGAATCTGAAAATATTCCTGGTACAGATCATCCGCCCTCACAGAAACAAAGATATCATTAACATGCTGATATCAAAGCATCTGCGCAGCATCATTCGTATATTTCCACAAAAAAAACGTGCTTGGCATTTTCTTTGCAATAGCTCTGACAAGACATGATAGTGAGTCGAATCACCAGCAAGAGCGATACGGAATCGACTGAACGGCCACAGTCATGACGAACAGCAAAGGAGCGCCTGATGGAAGGACGGATGTTAAATTGGAACACATGGCTTACCGATGGCAGGAAATATCTAAAATCCGCCTCCGGCCGCAACGGCGCGCCCAGCAAACTCATGCCGACGATCCAATATAACCTGCTCGGGATGAGTCTGGAAGCCTACGTCATGGCGATTACAGACGTTCACAATGCACTACCAATGAACCATACGTTCACGGATCTGGTCGAAGCGCTTGACGTGGTTTGCCCACTTCCCAAAGAGCTGCGCGACAAGATCCTTGAATATGAAAAAGCACAATACCTTTGCCAGTTCGAAAAAATTGAGATCAAAGAACTGTCAACCGAGCAGCTTGCAGACCTTCGTTCGGTTGTCGCAGAAGTCGGCCAGATTGCAGAAACCGAATGCGCGCGCCTTGGTGTTGCGCAGGAAGAAGTCAACACAACAGAGGAAAAATCATGAACGTTCCATTTCGACCGATCACACGGGTTTTGGAGATGATTCAAGCCATCGGTCTGGATATCACCCATATGTACGAAGACCTCGTGTTTGTTGAAAGTAACGCCTTTATCCTCCGCATGGAAGACCGCGGTGAAGACGTGACCGTATTCTTCAACCACGAATCGGAAGAACAAAGCCGGTTGCTGGTGCTGGAACAACTGACATCGGCGGCAAAAGAGCAAAAGTTGAAAATTACTTGTGGCGGAACATTCGAGATGGTTCCGCGCGAAGATGAACAGATTGACATCCGTTTCTGTGAAACGGTTTCATAACCACCCATCGCTCGTTCAATCAAAACGTCCCACCCATCAGATACCCCACCCGCAAAGAATCCTACCTGTGGAAACCCGAGGGGGCAACTCCCCCTCGGACTCCTCCATTTTTCTCAATCATATTTATCCTTGCTATGCAAAAATAACAAGCTACATTATTATACACAACTCATTGAGCCAGAGATTAGACAAACAAAATTTCTGAATGCTGAGATGAACAATGCATAAGCTATGGAAAAACACAACACCCAGAAATATCGCAATTGTCATTGCACTCCTTTCTACCCTCGCTTTAATATCTACATTTACACCAATATGCCTTTTCACTAGACTCGTTTCCTACTTTCACCCAACAGTAGATGCACCAGATAACTGGGCACTAGCATTTACTTATTTTATCTGGTTTGAGATATGCATGTTTCTTTTCTTTATTCTGTGTTTATTCTTTCACTATAAGTGCAAAAAACAGATCTGTAGCACTTGGCGAGAATAGACATTCAAGGCATTTACGTGGACTAGATATTTGATTTGCTCGAAAATAATACGCATACGGAAACGTCTTTTTTTCTTTCACGCCCTCCTATAACACCAGACCTTTTCCATCGACAAAAAACCGCAGCCTCCATCCGGAAACTGCGGCATCTCAATCTCTTTTTTATAAACGCAGAATCAAACTCAATGATCAAACTGCATCCGCAAGCGCCGTAGAAAGCGTCCGGTCAGCCATGTCAGATCCAGCGGATCACCCGAAGCAACACTGCCGACCGCCGTCTGTAACTCCTCGGACGTTGTCACAGCCGTTTCATTGATTTTGAGAATCACACTGCCCGGAGCCAACCCAATCGAATGCGCCTGACTGCCGCGTTTAATCGAAACTACGACAACGCCATTAACTTCTTTTCCGTAACCGAATTTCTGGCGGATCTCATCGGTCATTGCCGAGACTTCCAGAACCCCAAGGGCATCGAGAACCTTCACGCTGCGGCGGGCAATGGTGACTTTCTCCGGAACCGCCTCCACCGTCACCGTTGTTTTTTCAACCTTTCCGCCGCGATAATAATCGATTTCGACTGACTCACCGGGTTGTGTTGTCGCAACCAGCGTCCGCAGCTGTGTGCTGTCAGTAATATCGCGGCCACGGTAACGGATCACAACATCCCCGCTTTTCAGCCCTGCTTTTGCTGCAGGCGTATCGGCAAGCACCTCCGCAATCAACGCTCCGCGCGGAGTCTTCAGACCGAAACTCTCGACAAGTTCCTGCGTCAGATCCTGAAAGCGGACGCCAAGATAGCTGGTCACCGCTTTTTTATGGGCAATAATCCCGTTCATGATTGCGCGGGCGATATTGATCGGCACAGCCAGGCCAACGCCCTGATAGCCGCCGCTTTTACTGAGAATTGCGGTATTGATCCCGATCACTTCCCCACTCAGGTTTACAAGTGGGCCGCCGGAGTTACCGGGGTTGATCGCCGCATCCGTCTGGATGAAATCTTCATACTCGACAATCCGCACGCCGCTGCGCCCTTTGGCCGAGACGATCCCGGTCGTCACCGTCGAATCAAGACCGAACGGATTGCCGATCGCCATAACCCAGCTGCCGACCTCGCAGACATCAGAGTCGCCCAGCTCAGCGATCAGGATATTCGACGCTTCAATGCGCAGGACAGCAATATCACTCTCGGGGCTTGTGCCTACCAGTTCAGCCGGAAACTCACGTCCGTCGCACAATTTAACCACAATGTTATCCGCGCCGCCGACGACGTGGTTGTTGGTCAAAATATATCCTTTAGGATCAACAATCACGCCCGATCCCTGCCCCACGACCGGAACTTCACGCGTCGTCTGCGGGAACATCCGTCCGAAAAACCGGCGGGAGAATTCGTCATTGAAGAGGGAAAAGGGATCGTTGACATCGGACGATGCAACCCGTTGCGTACGCTCTGCACGGATATTGACGACCGCAGGACGCACCATCTTTGCGACGACAACCGATGCCTTCGAAGCGACTTGCGCCTGTTCGAGTACTTGCTTTTCTTCCGCCGTCGGCTGATACTCGGCAGCCGTCAGCAACCTGCCACCGCCAAACAGACAGACAACTGACAACGCCACGCAAATCCCGGAGATCCATGAAGACCGCCATTCACTTTTCATCACAACATCTCCTTTACTCTTTTCATATATTCCGATACCGCGACGCACAACACAGCCAGCGTTTTTATGAATTTCGTCTCAATATAAAAACAAGATCCATTCATAAAGATAATCTGTCATGACCGGAAGGATATCCCGCAAGAGTTCAGATTTTTATTCTGCAGAACGTTATCTTCCCCAACAGAACCCTCACGACAGAATCGCATGTGCCAGTTCATCCGCAGTGACTGAAGCCGTCCCGATATGGCCGACAACAACACCGGCAGCCGCATTGGCAAGCTGTGCCGCCAGCTCCCAGTTTGCCCCTGCGCCCCGGGCAAGAGCAATCGTCGCAGCGACGGTATCACCAGCACCAGTCACGTCAAACACCTCGCGCGCGCGGGTCGGGATCGCAACCATCTGCCCCTCACGCGGACAGAGCACCATCCCTTCCTCCCCCAATGTGACCAACGCGTCACACGCCAGCTTATCCCGAATCATCTCAGCAAGTTCGCAACCGGAATATCGCACGGTGCCGTCAAGCCCAAGAATCTCGCCAGCCTCTTTGCGGTTCGGAGTAATCAGGCTGATGCCTTTATACAAACCTGCGTTGCGCGGACGCGGATCGACGACAACAGGCTTGCCACTCTGAACAAGCAGCTGCATCAGCGCTTCGTCAACCGTTCCCTTTGCATAATCACTGACCAGAACCACATCCGCATCCTCCAGCGCTTGCTGGAGCATCGACTGGCGACGCGCACAATCGGATTCAGACAGACGCAGCACGTCGCCCTTGCCTTCCGGAACCGGCTCCCAGTCCACGCGCAACATCTGCTGACGACCGGCCATCATGCGAGTTTTGCGGATCGTACAGCCAAGTGAGGGCAGCAGCCGCGCGTCGATCCCGCCGTCCACGCACTTCTCTTGAAGATGAAGCCCGTCGCGGTCGACCTGACCTGCTGAATCATGACCGACCAAAGAGAAGAGAGCCGTTTTTCCACCGAGAGCAACAACATTGGCCGCGACGTTTGCTGCTCCTCCAAGGCGGTCGAACTCCTCTCGCACATGCAGAATCGGCACAGGCGCCTCGGGCGAGATGCGGCTGACATTGCCGATGACATAGTGATCCAGCATCGCGTCACCCACGACAAGGACACGGACAGAACAGAAGCATTCCAATACAGGACGCCAAAGATTTTCTCGTAACATAGATTCCCATTTCCATTAAGTGCAGGACAAGAGCCGCCCGAGGCGGAATTTATCTGCAAGGTGTTCAATCACTTGTACCGATAGAACGCGTACCGGTCAAGAAAGAATCCTGCAAAGGTGAGGAGATTGAGAGTTGCAAACGATTTCCCATAATCCGTTTCATTCACGATAGATACGATAAAAACTCCCTGAGTCAATCGCTCAAGGAGTTTTCCGTATACAGGCTTCCATGATCGCCAGAACAGAACGAACGCTTAGAATTTCCCATCCGTTTCGCGATTAAACACCCACCGCTGATAAAGTTTATGATTCTTGGCTGAATCATAGCCTAAACTCGTCAGGCCAGTCGGATCGTCGTAATGAATGTAGTAGACCGACTCAAGATTACTTTCCGCAATCACCCGTGAATTCGTGCTATCATACACTTCACCACGCACCATAACCCTGAAATACTGGCTTTTTCCAACATAAAACCGCCCGGACAATGTCGTCGCTGTCGACGTAAACAAGCCTGTTGAATAATCTGCTGAAGCAGAAACAGTATTGACAGTATCAGCGGCGGTATAGTCTTTTGCATAATTGCCAAACAACGACCAAAAGAAATCATTACGTATGACTTCCATCAGCTTCGCTTTTGCTTTCAGCTTATTAACTTCTGCGGCGGTCAAACTATTAGTTGATCCATAATTGTCAAGAAACGTATTCGTTGAAGGCGTCGTAGCAAGATTCAATTCTACTGCTGCGACAAAATCGTCTGTTGTCAGCCCGGACAGATCTTTATCATACGCGCGCCACGTAGCCGCCGTCTGCAGCACCGCCATGATCAAATCATGATAATACGTATTTGCCCAGCTACTGCCGCTCGCACTAACTGTCGTTGTCTGAACTGTCTGGGCATTGCCCTTCAGCAAGTCACGCGAGACCGTCGTTGAACCATCATCAAGCAACGCCACATTATAGGTATTTCCTGAAATCGCCTCAACGTAACTTGGCGTTCCATTTTCATCCGACTCTCCTAAATTATAGGTTCCCGGATCCGATGCCGAAGAAGAGGGATAAACAACAGAA
>QKHZ01000007.1 GCA_003249795.1 bacterium
TTCAATAAATGTACTCTTCAATCACAGACGTGTAAATCATAAAATCCCTGAGAACTTGCTTTTTCAGAAATATCACAAACGAAACGCTAACATACCACACAATGATTAGAGCCCCTCACTAGTGAGTTCAAAAAAAACGGCACACCACCAAGGCATGCCGTAAAACATCAATCATCTTAGTGCCAAGGGAAACGCTAGTGCGGCTGCTCCTGAATCCGCTTTTTCAGTTCCTCAAACATCTGACGGCCTTCTTCAGTCTGATACTTGTCGATGTTCATCGGAACGTATCGTTCCTTCAACGCATTGTCCGTAACGCGCACATACGCCTGCTGGCACATCGGACACTGCAGTTCCATGAGTGGCGGCGCCATATCCGGTGAGAACTCTTCCGGTTTTTTGCCTTCGGCAATCTGCTGCGCCATCGGGTCAATAGCCGGGAAAATATAAGGTTTGCCGTCTTTGCCGCGCCCGGGACAGGCTTCATTCAGACAGTAGTATGCAGGCCATGCCCATTCGCCGTTTTCCGCTTTGAACGGTGTTTTCGGCTGACGGGATGAGCGCTCGATAATGATCTTGCTCTCGTCGGTTCCGGCATCAGACGGCGTAATGAAAGTATGCGGAAAATCATCCGGAAGCATGCTTCTGTTTTTATCAGGCCCCATTAGTTGCATCAGCATGTTGACCAGTGCGGCAATGATTACCCCGACCAAAATCAAAGCAACCAGTTTGCTCTTTTTCCATGCAGGCGAATTGCCCCCGCCGCCACGCTTACGATGATGCGACCGTCTGCTCGAACGCGCCATGAACATCTCCTGAAACTTTAAAACCACGCAATCAATGCGCGAAAACCTGTCAATAACGTAATCACTCACCCAAGAATGAGTTGTAAACCAAATTACTCAACCGCCCTAATTGATAGGGATTATATATATCAATACTGGGTTTTGGCAAAAAGTCAAGTACAGATTCATTTTGTCTGCCGTAAAACTTCCAGCGCATCTTCCATATCTGTAGGAAGTTGCGCGATAAACTGCAAGCGTTCCCCGGTCTGCGGATGAGTAAAACGCAAGGATTTGGCATGAAGCGCCTGTCTCTGGATCACAACCCGGTCAGACGAGCCGCCCAAATCTTTTTCCATCATTTTTTTTCCGTCACCATATTCTTCATCACACAGTAACGGTGCATGAATGTGTTTCATATGAACACGGATCTGGTGCGTACGGCCTGTTTTCAAATCACATTCGACCAACGCAACCTTCACATTCTCGAATGTATCAAGTGTTTTATATAAAGTCAAACTATACCGTCCATAATCTTTCAGCATCGCCTGTTTCTGCCTGTGTACCGGATGCCGTCCAATCAGCCCCTCAACTTGCCCGAACAACGGCACAGGAAACCCTTTTGTCAACGCAACATAGGTTTTCTGCGTCGTGCGGGCGGCAAACTGGTCGCACAGAGCGCGATGAGCCTGATCATTTTTTGCCGCGACCAGACAGCCGGTTGTATCACGGTCAAGCCGGTGAACAATTCCGGGGCGCAACACGCCGCCGACCCCAGACAAATCGCCGCAATGATAAAGCAGCGCATTCACAAGCGTCCCCGACTCGTGGCCGGGAGACGGATGCACAACCATCCCCGCCGCTTTGTTGATCACGATCAGATCATTGTCTTCGTACAGGATTTCAAGCGGGATATTCTCCGGCTCTGCCGACATTTCGACTAGCTCCGGCATAAACAGCTCGACCAGCATTCCAGCCTTGAGCTTCAAACCGGCTTTCGGAAGGTTACCATCCACACGGACCAACTCGTCATCGATCAGGTGCCGGATAAACGAACGCGACGAATCTTCCATCCGCTCAGCCAAGAAAACATCCAGCCGCATGCCGACGCTTTCATTTTCAATCTGAAACTCGTGTGTCTCGCCTTCGGCAGTATTATATCGCATCGAAAAGAAAATACCTTCCTTCATGTTTGCGTGATGAAGTTAATGGACTTAGTGACGAAAAAATCCCCGACCCATCATGACAGGATCGGGGAGAAAATGCAAGAAGGCATTTAAACGCAAGGGCACGCAGACATAACCGAAAATTCTGCGCTCGTTTTTTAAACCAACCTTTCAAACGGATCGCGCTCCGCTAGAGGCGGCCCCAGAATCTCAAGCAGACAAATCGCTTCACGCAAAGCAGCAGGATTGTCGCGCAAGTCATTCAGCAAATTACCAGACAACCCCAGTGCCGACTTCGGACGGCTAGTCTTTACCGGCTTCGGCACCGCTTGCGCAGTACGCTGCGGACTGACCTTTCGCCTCGGCTGTAACGCAGGTGGTGCCTGTCGCTCAGTTGCCTGTGCATGCGAAACAATCTGCTGGTAAATTGCTTCCTTCTGCCGGATCGCTTCGTCGCCATAGATCTGCTGCCGACGATCCTGTTCCTGAGAATAGCGTTCATGCACTCCCGAAGTCCCTTGCGGCGACTGCTGCATCGCCTCCTGCATCTGGCGCAATTTCTCAACCCGCTGTTGGAAATACGAAACCGCTTCCTGTACACCGGCTGACCCCGCAAGAGATTCTGCAATCGAGCCGATCATCGAAGACTGTTTCGGTCGTTTGTGCTGACTGCCCGGATCGGATTGGACATGTTGCGGTGCCGGATGCGTCGACCCATAGCGATGATGCTCCGGCTCTTGCGGCTGTGCAGGCGCCTGTCTTTGCATACCACTACCGGAACCACCAGCCCCGCCACCAGACGATGCGTTTGTTTTTTTCAGGCTATTGAGCCAATTTTGCAGATCCTGCTCAGGCATACCAACTCCTATCTTTCACTTGCCGCAGCGCGAGAATGGAACCCATACGAATTCAAAACAGCAATCTACGCGGCGAGTAATGTATGCATGCCACACTCATCATTCCTGTCCAGGAACGCATCACACATCCCCGGACAGGAGGTTGAAAACATCACTCAGACGGCCCTTTCTTCGGTTTGTCACCGATGGTCGAGCGCATCTCTGTATCGGCCTGAATGTTCTTCATGCGATAGTAATCCATGATCCCCATGTTGCCGCTGCGGAAGGCTTCTGCCATCGCCAGCGGGATCTGCGACTCGGCCTCGACCACTTTCGCACGCATCTCAAAGATCTTCGCTTCCTGCTCGGCCTGTGCAGCACGCGCCTCAGCAGCACGCTTTTCCGCATCCGCCTGCGCGACCTGTTTGCGGGCGTTTGCACGGTCGATATCGAGTTTCGCACCGATGTTTTCGCCAACGTCAACGTCAGCGATATCAATCGAGAGAATTTCAAACGCGGTTCCGGCGTCCAGACCCTTTGCAAGCACGGCATTCGAAATACGATCAGGATTTTCAAGAACTTCAGTATAGCTGCCGGACGAACCGATCGCGGAGACAATACCTTCACCAACACGGGCGATAATCGTGTCGTCAGTCGCACCACCGATCAAGCGGTCGATACAGGTGCGAACGGTAACGCGCGCCTTGGCCTTGACCTGAATCCCGTCTTTTGCAACAGCGTCAAGCGTACCGCGGTTCCCCCCGGCTTTGGGGCAGTCGATCACGCGAGGGTCAACCGAGGTATTGACAGCCTCGACAATATTTCGGCCGGCGAGGTCGATAGCGCACGCCTTGTCAAACGAGAGTTCAATCTGCGCCTTGCCTGCGGCAATCAGCGCACGGATCACCGCCAGAACATCACCACCGGCAAGCAGGTGCGCACCAAGTGCTTCCTGACGGATCTGCAGGCCTGCCTGCTTTGCCATCACCAGCGCCTGAATCAGAACCGGCACGTTACCACGGGCAAGAAAGTGGCTTTCTAGGAAATCGCGGCGCATGGTCATGCCCGCTTTCTGGGCAACAATCATGGAGTTGACAATCACCTTCGAGTTCACACGCCGGAACATCATCCCCACAAGCGAGAACGGATTGACGTGGACGTCGCTGAAGACGGCCTGCAACCACAACCCGCCGAAACTGACAACCATCCAAACAATAAACAACAGCCCGATGACGATAATCCCACCGACGCCAAACGTAATTAACTGAGGCATCTCATCCCTTTCTTTTCCAGTAACTCACTGATTCCCTGTATTTGTTCACGTTTATCCAGATTTCCTTTTTAATCAATGCTCAACGCGGACTGATCAATTCTCTACCGGTACAACCAGAATCCTGTTCATCCCGATGTCTTTGACGACAACCTTCGTCCCTGATTGCAGAAGCCTTCCGTCAGTGACCACATCCAGTTGAGTCCCATCGTCAAGTCGAACCTTTCCCGAAGGACGCAGTGTCGTTTCAGCAACACCGCTTTTACCGAGATACTTTTCGTTCTGATTCTGCAGGTGCTCATGCTCGTCTTCCTGATGAGAGCGCGCCTCGACCAGCGCTTCCCGCCCGTCAGGCAATTCCTCACCCAGATAAAACACACGCAGAAACGCGAGCTTGCGACCATACATCAATAACGCACCGACACCGACACACGCCAGAATTCCGGATGACAACAATAAAAGTGAAAACCGCGCCATGAACTCCCATTTATAATGCGTCATTGAGAAGGAATCCCACTCCGGCAGAAACGCCAGACCGAGCCCCGAAAGGATACAGAGGATCCCGCTGACTCCGGCAACTCCGAATCCCGGCAACACAACAATCTCGATCACAAGCAGGATGATCCCGAGGATGAACAGACCGATTTCCCACGGCTCAGCTGTTCCGTGCATCACCAGAATCGCAAAGAACCCCGCAAATCCGATAATCCCGCACGCACCGGGAATCCCGAAGCCAGGAGCATGCATCTCCGTCAGCGTTCCGGCAATCCCGACAATCAGGAAGATGCCTAGAAGCAACAGTTTTGTACGGGGAAGATTCAGTTGAAATTCACCCGGGGCAATTTTGGCTTGAACAACCTCCAACAGATCAATCTCACGGCTTTTATAAAACGCTTCACGGGAGTCGACCACTTCCTTCGCCAGATCCAGCCCGACGGCGTCTTCAGCAGAGACATGAAGGAGCTTGCCCGCTTCGACAACCAGCTCCTTGTTTTTGATCTTCCGCTTTTCACGGCCCTCAGTAATGTTTTCTTCCAGAACCTTAACTTCCGGCTCTTTGTAATATTCATGCGTGCCGTCTGAGAACGTCACACGGTAGAGTGCGATACTGCGGCTAACCATCGCGTGCAGTACAGGCTTCGGATAACCGTTTGCATCAGCATTTGCCGAAAACATCGCACGCACATCGGCTTCAATTTTCTCGGCCGTGCGCTCATCCATCCCTTCACTCGACATCATGTTCATCGGCTGCACGTCACCGATCCGGCTGCCCTTGACCATGACGATTTCTTTGCAGGATGTGGCAACCAATGCTCCGCCGCTGATGGCCTTGTGCAAAATCAGCGCCACCGTTGGCACATCCGCCTTCAAAATTGCATGGGTAATGAGATCGCAACTGTTGACCGCGCCACCCGGGGAATCGATCTCAAGAATGACCAGCTTCGGTTTTTCCTTACCGGCCTTTTCAAAGGCTTTGACCAGCGCGTTTTCCTGACCGCCCATGAAGTCGGGCAAAATTGGCCCCTGAAGCGGAACCGACACAATTTTACTAGCCCAGTCCTGATCGGCAAACGGATCATCAGCTTTGGCTTGTTGATCAGAACCAGGCGCTGACTCTTCCGCACAAGCGGATTCCGTTAATCCAAATGACAGTTCAAATGAGTGCGATTGAAAGGAGGGAATAAAAAAACGACTGCACGCCAGCGCTGCTAATACGGAAAGAAACAAAGTGATTCTTGAATACGACGACTGACGATTCTCGCGCATAGCTTTCCTTCCGCATCCGGCAAATACCGTTTCAAAGCTTTGAATGATCATTTTCCGACCACTCAACTGTATCCATGCAGCAGGAAGCCGTCAAAGATCTTTTTCCAAAAACAAACGGGATCATTGTTGCGATAGGATTTTATAGATAATGTCAGAAATGGGATACTGAACCGCAGCACTTATTACAGATAGTTTCTGCAAAAAGAAAGAAGGGAAATCGTGTTCCGCAACGAAAAAACGGTCCGGTCATGAAAAGTAACTCTTTATTTCGAAGATTCCATCAGCCAGAGATCAATCTGGCAACGGATCTCATCGCGAATGCGGCGGAAC
Source organism: bacterium (assembly GCA_003249795.1). Lineage (GTDB taxonomy): Bacteria > Planctomycetota > SZUA-567 > SZUA-567 > SZUA-567 > SZUA-567. Next base: position 6,149 of record QKHZ01000007.1, read on the forward strand.
ATTTGAAGACGCGCTGCTTCCGAGCCCTGCGCTGCAGCAGGATCATTAAACGGCCAGTAGAGGCGCGCGTCGGGAGCAAGTAGCGGCCAGACATGCGGACACAGCCGGTTGGCTTGACGGCAGACAATAATCAGACGATAAATCGGCTGAACGCCGAGATACTCTTTGACCGATTTTGGATATTGTTTTGACAGGTCAATCCCGACCTCGTCCATCACCCGAATCGCCATCGGATGAATTTCATTACCTGGCACCATTCCGGCAGAAAAGGAATTGAAACGCTCAGGCGCCATCGTACGCAGAAATCCCTCTGCCATCTGGCTCCGGCATGCGTTTCCCGTACACACAAAGAGAACATTTTGTTTCGCTGATTCTTTGCATCCCATCTCTTTCCTTTCGATCATTCTGTTCGTTACGCATCCGCTCATGAATGACGGCATACTTCAACAGTTCAGAATAATCGAAATAAATTCGAATGCGAGTTAGCATTGCGTAAGGAGAGAGAAATATCATCCGACATACGAAAAACATGCCGCATCACACGTCCGTGCAGTCTTTATTGCCTTGCATTGATTACACGATCACTGCATATGAACGTTGCGCAGATGTATAGACAAGATTCACAACATTAAGCAACAGCAGTGTCTGCCTCGCCGCGAGTCCAGTCCTTGACCAGCATCAGAAGAAGTTCGAGTCGGGCCTGTTCAAAACAGTCGGGACAATAGCCGTGGGAAGGAATTTCGTCCGTAACCGGAGATGTCGCCTCCTCCCAACCGTGGGGATGTTTGACCTTACCGCACACGCAACAGATCGTAATCATGGCTGACTCCCTTCCCTGCGTTTTTATCATCGCTCGCCCAAGGCAAATCTTGACAAAAAACACGGCCATCCATCCTGGTTGGCCGCAAGAAAATCAACTTTGTTTACTGGGGCGTATAATCCCGCCTTTCATCCAGTTTTTGTTGTTTGTCCGGGTGGTTCCGGTTATAGACATCCGGCCGCCATTCACGATCATTGCGGTCACCGAGATTGGTCTGCAAAACCGCATCGGCATCAGGCAAATTCACCCGCGGGTTTGTCAGATTCCGTATCCGGTTTCGCATGCCATCTCTAGTCATCTGCTGTTGCTGCGCAAGTTGAAGCGCGCGCATTTCCGCTTCGTCAACAGCCGACTTTCGGGCGTCAAGCAATGCATTCGTCAGCACCACACCGACGTAGTCGTAAAAATGCGACGCCGAACGCAGATACGTATCGGTATCGTACGGGTGGTGTTCCGTGTGTTTGAGCAAACTGTAGGCCTGCACGTTGCGTCCGATGTTGCCGTCACGTGTATCGAAGTTCTGCTGGATCTGCCAGACAATCCCCCGCGCAACTGTTGACGCGCGCGGAATGCCCCATTGCGTCAGCTCCGCCAAGGCAAGCGCTGCGACATCCGACTGGCCGGTCGCCACCGCCTGCATCGAAACTGAGATGCGCGGACGCATGTACGGATCAAAGTCTGTCACCCGCCCCATGATGATCGCGTCCACTTTCAGTAACCGGCCGATCTTGACCGCATCATCAAGCGTGTGTACCGGATCAAGCAGCATTTTTTTAGTGTCTTCATCTGTCGGCTGATGAGAACGCAGACTCTGCTCCGCCTGATCGACCAATATTGCCGACTGCGCCTTGTCGCCTGTCTTGATCCCCAGCGTATTGCGACGGCTGACTTCGGCATTGTGACGACGGATATTTCTGTTTTCTGCCTCAACCCGCGCCATCACCTCCTGCGGATAAACGACATTGATCTGCCCGCGGCTGGTCAGTTGATTTGCAAAGCGCGTGGCAAAGCCCATCGCGTCGAATCCCGGCTCCGGCGAAGAGTCGGCAAACGGCAGAACCGCAACCGTCTTCACTGTCGCCAGTGCAACCGGATCGCCCACAAAATCCTCTTTGGCTTTGCTCGGACCACCAAACGCAGAACGAGCCACATCACGCGATGAATTAAAAAACTGACAGCCCGGAAGACTCAACAGAGCCACCAGGCCAATCACGCATGACGCGAGTACCGCTGAATGTTGCGACTTTGTTCTCATGGAACCATCGCTCCGTCTTCTCCGGCAAGCAGCCCCGCAATCACAGGACGCACACTCCAGATATTGGCAAAACCGGTACGTTCACTGGTAAAATAAATCCGGCCGTAGGGATTGCCCTCTTCCTTAGCCCAGCACGGATTCCAGTCAGGAGAACTGTGGCGGGTGATCTGCGTCAGGTCGGTTCCGTCAATGCGGACAACCCAGACATCATCCGGCTTGTAGATCCGCGCCTGCCACTGCGTTAGTGCGCTTTTGCGGACGGTGGCGAAAACAAGGTAGTTACCGTCCGGACTCCACGAGGGGGTAATCGCCGCCCACTTGTCATTGGCGACAATCTCCTGCGGAGAACGAACCGCCTCGACCGCACCGGACGCATTGACGCTGACCGAAATCGTCCAGACGCTGTACCAAGGGATATCACGCTTGCGGTGGCGCTGGTAAGCAAGGGTGTAAACCGTCTTGCCTTCGACCGATTCCGGAATCGTGCGGAACTCCGGAAACAGCCCTTCACTGACAAAGCTGACCGCGCGGGTTTTCAGATCCACAACCCAAATCTGCCACAAGCCGTCCATTGAGTTGAACCGGCTGAAAGCGATCAGGCGACCATCGATACTCCAGGTTGGATGGATTTCGTCATCTGTTGATCGGGTGATCTGACGCGGACGGCTGTCCGGAGTCGAATCCGCATTCTGCAGAAGGATGTCCCAGTTGCCGTAGCGGTCTGAACACCACGCAATCAGCTTCCCGTCTGGGCTGAACTGCGGCATCATGTCACTCATATTGTCTTCAGTCAGCAACGTCACGGACTTGGCGGACGTGCCCTGCATGCAGATCTGCGGCGTCTTCGAATACATCGTCGAGGCAAAGACCATGCGCTTGCCATCGCTATCGACATCAACCTGCATACACCCGCCGGCTTCAGCAAAAGTCTGCTGCGTCATCCCGCTTTCACTAGTTGCTGTGATCAGGTTGCCCACAGAATCCGGGCTATAGGTATTGGCGACCCACTGGCGCGGATCGTAGTGAATCCCCTGATTGTTTTTGACAAATGGGGAAACAGCATCACTCTCAGCCTGCATCTGGCCGGGTTCCGGCTCAGCCTGCTGATGTTTATCCCCATCCTCAAACATCTCGCTGATCGCTTTGACGGCAAAGCAGCCGCTGGCGCCCATCATCGTGAGTCCGGCCAAAAATCCTGTCAGCAACAGCTTCCGCACGGCTTGCTCCTTGTTATTTTTTTGCATTCGTGCAATCCTTGCCCCAACCTGACGGACGTCAGAGATGGAACGTCTCCGGCAAGATTATCGGTCGTAGTGGTCATTCAACTTCAGCCGAATTTTCATCAATCCACAAAAAACACCGTATCTGCGATCAAACAGACGCCGGATCGGCGCGAATTATCGGACATGAGTGTTGACCCGTCCCCCCGGAAAACATAATCTATTTATATGAATTCACGGAACCGGATTCAAGACTAGAATCAACTTTCTCCGTAAATCGGCAATATTGCCTTTTTTTTACAAAAATGAGCGTATCAATCTGTTGCACAACTGCTGTCCGCACACAAGCTGAGGGCAGCCAGCCTTGGCGACAATTAAGGCGGCTCGGAAGGAAATATAAAGGGAAAAAATGAGTACAACCCGTCATTCGCAGGAAGTACCCGGAGCATCAAAATCAGCTGAAAGCCTCAGAACCGACAAAAATGCAAACAACACTTGGCTACTGGCATCATTTGCTCTTACCCTATTTACTTTATTTATTATTGGCGAAGGGTGGCAGGGAACGCTGGACTACCCAATTGGACGGGGCTGGCAGGGAGCACTGCAACCGGCTCCCTTCGGTATTTTTTTCACATCCAAATCGCTTATCATGGCAATGTTTCTCAGTGCAGCCGCCACGACAGGACTCTGGAGCCTGAACAAAATCCTGCAATCGGGCAAGCAAATTTCAAAAACGACGTGGTACATACTCTGCTTCAGCTCCATCGCATTGGCAATCGGGTATGAATCAATCCGGTTTCTGCCACGACTGGAACACCCGCAGTTCTACGCCGAGGACTGTTCGATTTTCTACAAGCAAGCGCATGACCTGGGCATCTACTCCATCAAGCTTGGTTACTCCGGATACCAGCATTTCTATCAGCGTATCGTAGCGCTAATTGCCCAGTTCTTTCCGCTACGCGATGGCCCTACAATTTTTATTGCAGCATTTTACTTATTGCAACTGTACTGCTGGGCAATGATCTGGTCCAAACGGCATCATTTTTCTACGGCTACCCGGGTTTTCATGACATTTCTGGTTGTTCTGGCTCCCAGTGATGGCGAAGTGTTCCTGAACCTGACCAACACGAACTGGACAACGCCCTTTGCCCTGATCCTGCTGATGACCGCCGATCCGGCGCATTCGAAACGCGCATTAATTTTTGACAGTATCTGTCTGTGCGTGTTTATTTTTAGCGGAGTCATCGGCCTGTTGCTGTTGCCGATCTTTATCTGCAGGTGGCTGCTATTACGCTGGAAAAAACTTCTACAACCGGGACAAACCCGACAACTGCTGATGTACGCAACATTCGCTCTTCTCTATGCAACAGGACTCATAATCAAAACCAGCCAGATGACCGGCGGCATGGAAGGCTTTTCCAGTCTCTGGCTGCAACTGACGCGCTTTACCCTCCCCACCTTTTTCGGCTCAATTCATCCGGACATCTACTACCCCGAATTTGCCGCGGGTGGAATCATGTCGATGATTCTTCTTTCCTTGCTCATTGCAGTTTCCCTGCTCAAACAATCAGACACAAATCTCCTTTCGCTTCAGCTCATTCTTTTATATTGCGCCGTGCTAACCAGACTCGCCTCGATTTACCAGGGGCGGGAATGCTCCATAAATCACCTCGCCTACTACAATTCAAACAGATACATGTATGTACCGCACCTCTGTCTCTTCTGGATGATGGCTATCGCGGTGACATCCTCAAGAAAAGGAGCAATCGCCTCAATCTGCCGGGGTACAGCAACAGCACTGCTCGTTATCGCTATCCTGTTCAACCTCAAATGCTTTGATATTGTCAAGCGGTGGCCTGAATATGACTTTGCCAAATCAGCTCAGGAATATGAAACAACGGGGAAAACCATCGTACCGACACCGTGGGACATGCAGGTTCCCCTCGACAAATCACAACGTAGCCATCCGGAAATTCCTCCAATCAGAGGCATCGGCCCGTTCAGCATTCCAAACGATCAATGCCCAAAATATCCTAATTTTTAGACGACTTTGCGATGGCATGATTTCAAAACACGTGAATCAATCCGTTCTACTGACTTTGTACCCAACCTCCCAGCCACCCGATACGTCCTCAACCCGGACACTCGAAATACATACATTCATGTAGGTTATCTGTTTTTCTGTACA
>QKHZ01000111.1 GCA_003249795.1 bacterium
GCTAAGTCAAGCAGTGGCTTGTACTTTTGATATCCAACCCACAGAGTCCCAAAATCCACCAAAGTGCAGTTCCGCGCAGGAAAATGCAGCTTGCCGCACCCTTCCCCGCCAAGGAACCGCCAAGAAATCTTCACCCGAGCGTTTGCGCTCGTCTTCTTTTGATTCTGATCTCATGTCTTTGCACCAAGTCTGGCCCGACCTTCCGGAGCATATCCGGCAGGCGATTCTTCTATTACTCAAACCGTACATTTCTGATGACGACGTTTAAGAGCACTTTTCTTGCGAAAGGATATTGTTATGAATGCACAAGCTGATTCGAATGTCGAAAATGGTTGCACTGTCACTGCTGGTGGGGTGGACACGATCCACTGTTCGTTTTACTGTAAGTTCTCGCCTCGGTTTCTAAACCACTTGGAGGAAATCGAGTTTGCCCGGAAAATTGCAGAGCAGCCTGCTGAAAGCGAAGATGATCCGCAACCGGTCTTTGCCTGCGGTCAGCGTTTGTATGTGGTTATGCCTTACGGCTTCAATCCAAACAAAGGTTCGTCACGGTACTGCTATTACAAATATATTTTGAAGGATGGCGGCATTACCATTGGCATTCAACCGCGTGACTATGTCGGAAAACGATTCGCTGAAGAAGGTGATCGGGATAAAAAGTCGTGCCCGAATGTCCGCGTCGAGATTGGAGCGTTGCCATTGATTCTGGCCGGATCGATGGAAACGATTATGCAAGAGGTCGAAGAGCGTTTGCAGGAGATGGGGCTTGAGATTATCAAGAACCGTCTCGGTCGCGTGGACACTTGTGTCGACTTGCCGTTTCACGTGGATGCTTTGCAGTACGCCGTGTTTAAACGGCGCTTTATCAGCCGGACGCGCACGCATGACTTTCACTTGGTCTTTGATGATGAAAGCTGGGAGAGTGATCAGATCTTGGCGGGTGACCTTGGTGAACTTAACCAGGCGTCACTTCATTATAAAGGATACACTTGCACCGGATTTTCTATCGGACGCGACAAGATCATGTGCCGGGGTTATGACAAACTTGAAAAAGAAAAGCACAATGAAGAGATGTTGCTAGCGTTACAGCAGCGGCGTTGTGGCGGGAGGATGTGGGAGAACATGACTCGCATTGAATTTCAGATGAGGCGTGAGGCGTTGCGCGGCATGACGGTAGAGGGCAAGAAAGACGGCATTGAATCGTGGCAGGATTTTGTCGAACATTAAAGTTCCATCGTTCACTATCTCTGTACGGAATGGCTCGTGTTCACGGCGGATAAGTTTAATCGGAGTCACACAGACCGCGTAAAGAAGAATGCCGAGTTATGGCATCCGGATTGGATCCAAGCGGTAAGTGCGTTTAAACGCACTTTTGGTGAACCGGGGCAAAAAATCTCACGTATCGAGAAGAGTCTCAAACGTGAAGCCAAGGAGCATATTGCCCAGGCACTCGGCTGTGGTCAGTCTGCCTTGCTTAAGTGTGATATAATGTTGACCCCGTTTGATCCTTTCTGGAAAGAAAAGGTGGCGGCGTTTCAGTATGCCTCGACAATTCAATATTTGTCAGATCCAAAGAAGGAAAAAGCCTTCTGGAAAAACTGGAATGACAAAGAGCTGCGGCAGGAGTGTGGCATTCCGGCAGAGGCATTGTCTGACTTCGTACCACTGGCGAGTAAAGAGGCTGGTGTTACCCATAGCAGCCTAGTGCTGGAAACGATGGGCGCGTTACTGAACTCGGCCGTCGCCTACGGCCCGGCTCCGACCTTCATCAGCTAACGCGCCATCTTCAAACAATGAGAAAACCGACCTTTTCCTGCCAACAAACAAGACAGGCATGTTCTGCCGTAGTGTAATCACGCAAGCGCACAAGAACTCCTGTAGCTAAAGCAGAAACCTTATTGGTGACAGAACCGCTTTGGATAGTGGATAGAGTGGGCATGCGGTTAACACAAATGCAACTGGTTGGTCAAGCGTCTTGAAAGGCTAGCGATGGAACAGAGCGACACCAGCCGCTTGCCCTTGGACCGCTACGGACACTGTATGTCCTTCGCTTTGTGCCGCGTTCCAAGCGTGCCAGAACCCGCGCAAACCGCCGCGCAGAACCTGTCCCTGAACCCCGCTTTTGCTCCCCGCAAAAGTCCGCACGCAAGGTTGCGCCTGCGGCGCGTGATTCATAATGCTTTAAAGCAGAGCGGACTTAATTTTCTTTTCTGTCATAGATTATCTTCAGGGAGAGTGATATTGCGTATCTGAATGGGAATCGTAATTCTGTATTTTCTTTGGATGAAACAGCTATTGTATTCGCATCCATTCACATCCTCTCTACTTGCCTATGTAAATATTGAAGTAAATGCATTGCTAATGTGTTTGCATGGCACTGGATAGAAGTAGAGCAAAAAAATCGCCTATCTGCGCCTGTTTACATGAGTTGCAATTGATTAAAAGCCATTTATTAATGACATCGAGGTACGAAAGAACAAACAATTATCAGGAGGATATAGAATGGCATTTGGATATGGGGTGTACTTTACGCAAAAACATAAAAATCAGGTTGTTCGGTTTGATCCTGACAGTGATGAGTGTACGGTTATTGTTTCTGATTCCGAAGATGAAACCACAGATGAGAATCTGAATAAACCGTATGGTTTGGCAATGGGGCCGAATAACGTTTTGTATATTGCCGATAAGCTGAATCACCGGCTATGCAAGGTGAATGCTCAGGGCGAATTTTGTCAGTTTGACACTCATGATACGACAGGTCATCGAAAGCCGAAAATTAAAAAGCAGGAACATTTCCCCCGCACGCCAACGGGTATTGCTGTTGAGACGTCGGGCGATCTGATCTGCTCATATTGTGATGAGCATACGATCTATCGAGTAAAGCAAGATGGTGAACTTGAGCTCTTGTTGGGCACTGCTCCTGGCAATCACTTTACCTTTCGGGGATTAAGAAATCATGTGCCACTAGAGGAACTTTCTGATTTTCCTATTTATATGCCGACAGCTCTGACGGCTAGCGGTGATAGTGGTATTTACTTTATTGAACGTGGTTATGAAGCGGTACGTCGCTATCATCCTGATGAAGGATTGAGTACCGTATTTTGTGGTGATGTCTGTTCAAATAATTTACCGGACTCCTCGGACGAGATTGATTTGTCCGTATTTACTCCGGCTCATCCAACGGGATTAGCTGTAGACAGTGAAGGCCGTTTGTTTGTTTCTGACGGGATGACTGGTTCTGTTGTCCGGGTTGATTTTTCCTCCAATACGTTCAAAGTCATATTGCCTTCCTCTGATCGGTGTGGTAACTCCAGTCCGATTGCCATCGGTAATGACGGAACGCTTTGGATCTTAAGCCTGAAGAATAATAGTTTATGTGGATATACTGAAGATGGTAATGGCTATTGGGTTTCAAATGGAAAAGAAATTACAACGGAAGACTGCTCTCCACCTGACAATGTCAGAGAGTGGGGCGGCATTGTTTGTGGCTGAGAAGCCGATTTAAGTTCTGCTGTTTATTTTAAACTATTTATAGAATATAAGGGGGAAGTATTATGGGAGAAGTTAATCCTGATATTAATTCACAAAATCAAGGCCGGGAAGAAAAGTGCAAAGATGCTTGTGATTGCAAAAAGAAATCGAAAAACAGTAAAGCCATAAGTGCGAGTAAGTCAGCATCGGCTAAGTCCGATACAAAATCAGGAAGTAATACCGTTGAAATTGACTATCGGGCAACTTCAGAAACATGGGGGCATAAAGTTTCACATACAACGGTATCTTCTGGTTGTCTATCTTTGCCTTTGAAATCAGGCGATAAGCTTCCACTAAAGCATTACTGCATCCCTGCAAACCGAGGCTATGGCACGAATCATGTCGCGTTTTATAGCGATGGCTGGACTCCAGCAGGAACTGCAGGATATTTCTCATTCCTGCCATATTTAACAAAGGATTCCGGTTCAAATTATTATGTTCGGATGAACCATAGCGGTGCAGTATCGTTTGCAAAGGATACAACCTCTGGGACAATAACCTACTTTACGCCAGAAAATCCAGTGCCGATTAGTGCACAATACGATAGCTACACGGATCTGTTAACTGAGACGAATCATGAGACAGGTGAAGTGACTGTATTTGGCGCCTATGCATCTTCACTTCCCGGTCGGCCAATCTCCAGTACAGATAAAAATGGAAATGTGTTGTATTATTCCTATGACGATAATGCATTGTTAACTAAAATCACTGGTGATCTTACCTCTGTGGTTCCATATTTCACCTATGATTCGAATAATTACGTCGACTCGATTAACCTTGTTGACACAACAGGCGTTGCCGAAGACAGAACCATTTATTTTGAGTATGACTCCAATGGTTTTATGACTTCAATGATTTCACCTGCAGGGACAGTTCTTGGACATTCCTATGAGCAACCTACCGAAGATGAAACCCCATTTCGTGTTACTAAAGAAATTGACCAGGAAGGATATACCACATATTTTCAATACCACAGCGATACGTGGGGTGATATGAACCGTGATCTTCTTGTACAAACGGTTGAGCCTGAATCAAGGGTCACCTATTTCGACTGGGACGTATCAAACTATTCTTCTCAAAAAACATTAGAAGGTTGTTCGCCAACATATTATAGCTATGAGCTTACTTCAACGGCTGAAATTCCTCAATTGCTTGCCAAAAGGTCGCCCAATGGAGCTGTAACCCAGTATGAATGGGATGATGGTAATCGAGTAACCACAATGATTGATCCATTGGGTTGTCTGTCCTATTTCTCATATAATGATGAAGGAATGCCTGTTGCCGAGAACAGGGAATTTGATGGTGCAACGACCTATTTTGAATATGCAGATAACGGATATGATGTTGTCAAAAAAATCGGTCCTCGCAATGAGGACGGGATTTTTCCTGTTGCTACTTACTATGAGTATGATGGAAACCGTAATAATACTGTTATCACGAATGCAATCGGAGGGCAGGACAAGAAGTCGTATGATTCGTATGGACGTGTAACAGCGCATCAGGATGGACGCGGAAACACGACCTATTACAATTATGATGAATATGGTTTCCTTGCCTCTAAAGTAGATGCAGCGGAACAGACAACTTATATGAGCTATGATGGCTGGGGCAACAGATTGTCAGAGATTTCTCCGCGTTGGGAGGAGTCACCGGAAACAAATTTCACCAGCTATTATGCATATGATCAGTTAAACCGCATGGTTAGTTCTGAGTGTCCTCTTGGTAATTGTACATATTATGAGTATACCCCGCGTGGTGACATTGCGATGAAAGAGGATGCTCGGGGAGCAATGACATATTATCGTTACAATGGTCTCCGGCTACAAACAAACCGTACCGTGTATGACACGGATGGCAATTCTGTGCTTGTTGAGGAACAGCAATGGAGTCCGCATAAAAACAGGACTTTATTTACCGATGGTCGCGGAAACCAGACTTACTACCAGTATGACGACGAAAACCAATTGATTTGCCAAGGGCATTTAAATAGTGAAGGCGAATTGGAAAACCCAACTTATTTTTCTTATGACATGAATGGTAATCAGATTTCAGTCTGTGATGCTCGCGGTAACACGAATGCATCCCTTTATGATGAAGCAGGCCGTAATATCTGTTCCGGTGAAGTTACCTCGATTGATAATGACACGATATTGTTATTGCATTGTGATGGACACGACGGGGAGCAATACATTCGTGATGCAAGTCTAACAAAACACAATATTGTTGCATATAATGGCGCCCAAATAAGTACAGCGACATCAAAATTCGGCCGGTCATCTCTATATTTTGATGGCAGCTCATATGTGTCGATTCCTGCAAACGATGATTTAGATTTTGGTGCAGATGATTTTACGATCGATTTCTGGTTTTATGATGACGGTTCGGATCAAAACTATCCTGCAATGTTATCGACATATGGCGGGTGGTCGACAGGATCATTTGCTGTTCGATATAATAATACAGGATTAGATAATCAGGTTTCAATTCATTGGAATTCTGTAGGAACACTGTCCTCAACCTCGACATTTGATACTCAAGCATGGCACCATGTGGCGGTTGTGCGAAGTGGCACAACGCTGTCGCTGTATGTAAACGGTGTACAGGAAGGAAGCGTTGGACTTTCAGAGAGCCAGACGTTAAATCTGGGATATGGTGGATATCTGTATGCTGGCTGGGGGCAATGGGACAGCTCAAGTGGATATTATCTTGGCTATCTTGATGAGATCCGAATCAGCAAAGGAATTGCACGTTGGACCGATGAATTTACCCCACCGGAACAACCGTATGCTATCTATAGTTTAAATAATATCACGTATTATTCTTACGATAAGGAAGATAACCGTACGTCGATCTGCAATCCTCTTGGTGAAACAACTTACTTCGCCTATGATGCTTTGAATCGCCAGAATGGCATACGTGACGCGCTTGGCTATACCACTTATTTCGGCTATGATGCTGCAGGTAATCGCAGTCATGCAGTGGACGCTTTGGGACATGCCACTTATTTCGCCTATGATGCTTTAAATCGCAATACGGCAGTGATTAATCCTCTGGAGCATGTCAATTATTATCAGTATGACGCTGCTGGCAATATTACAGCAACTATTGATGCGCTTGGAAATACAACAGCTCTTCTATATGATGCCGCCGATCGCCAGATTGCTTTTCAGAATGCTTTGGGTGATACAACCTATTATGATTATGATGAAGTGGGCAATCGAACACATGTGACGGATGCGCTGGGGCAAACTACATACTTTGAATATGATGTATTGAACCGCCAGACAGCGACGGTTGATGCATTAGGGCGAAAAACACAGCGAGTGTATGATGCAGCCGGTAACGTGGTCGCTGCTATTGATGCGATGGACAATGTGAGTTATTTTACGTATGATGTTTTCAATCAGATGACTGCCGCTATGAATGCCAACTCAGATACGACGTATTTTTTATACGACCCGGTCGGAAACCGTACGAGTATCCAGGATTCGCTTGAGAACACGAGTTATTTTGAGTACGATCGCAATAACAACCTGACGGCTGCCGTGAATGCACTTGGTGAGAGAATTGAATATACATATGATGCTCTTAATCGTCGGACAGCATCAGTAGACGCTCTTGGCAATACAAATTACTTCGTGTATGATGCGGTGAATCATCTGACACAGGTGGTCGATCCATTGCAGCGAACATCTGAGTTCGCGTATGATGGTCTAGGCAGGTTGACCGATACAACCGACGCAATGAGTCAAAGTACCAGTTTTGCGTATGATGCCGTTGGTAACCGCACCGCCATGCAGGATGCCGAGGGAAATACGACTTATTATGGCTATGATGCACTGAACCGTTTAACATCAATTACAGATGCGCAGGACCATTCTGAATACTATGCGTATGACGGTATTTCTAATCTGGTTCAGTCGACAAATGCGGAAGGGGATACAACGTATTTTGCCTATGATGCACTTGGCCGTCAAACCGGTGTTACCTATCCGAATGACTCGGCTGTCGGCTTCGGTTATGATGAACTTTCAAATCTGACAAGTGCCCAGTCAGAAGCAGGGTGGACATATTTTGAGTATGATAACGTGAACCGCCTGACAAAGCAGTCCTCACCTGATGGCTCGACGCTTGAGATGTCCTACAGCCCGATTGGTCTCAGGACAAGCCTGACGAATGGAGTTAGCACGTCATACTTTGAGTATGACGCCGTTGGCCGCATGAAGCGGGTTATTGATGGTTCCTCGGAGATTAACGCGTATGGTAATCAGGCCTATGGGACAACGCTGTATGGTGGTAGCGGCAACCTTGCAGGAGCCAGCTACGACTATGATGCAACGCATAAGCTGACATCAAAAATACAGGCGAATTCAGCACAAACATCGTATGTGTATGATGGTGCCGGAAGACTGACCGGACAACACAGCCTGAGTCAGTCGGGTGAGACATTGGCTGATTTCGTTTATTCCTATGATGCCGGTTCACGGATTGTCCGCGTTGAGCGTGAAAACGACACGGCTGTCTATTACACGTATGACGATGCGGATCGTCTGACGGGTGAAACATGGACGGAAAACGGCACTGAGACCTATGCTTTCAGCTACGACTACGACGCCGTGGGCAATCGCACGTACGAAAACAATAACGGCACCGAAACGTACTTTACGTATGACGCGGCCAACGAAATGACCCAGGCGTACAATGCCACCGATGACAGTACGACGTCCTACAGCTACGACGCGATGGGGAATTGTTTGTCGATCGCAGATGCAGACGGCACGACGTATTTCACCTACAACGATGCGAATCTGGTGAAGTCGATCACGTACCCGGACAGCACGGCGAACTATTTTAGCTATGATGCTCTAATGCGGCGCGACTCGATCATCGACTCGACCGGCACAACGTACTTGCAATGGGACGCGAACGGTTTGAATTTGCTTGCGGAGCGTGATGCAAGTGGTAGTATAGTGGCAGAGTACACACACGGCTACAGTCCTGTCTCGGGGATCGGAACGATGGTGGCAGCGAAAAAGGTGGTGAACGGCACGACTTACTACCAGTACCCGCAGTACGACCATCGCGGCACGGTGGTAGGCCTGACGGACAAGACCGGTGCAGTCATCGCCAGCTACGAGTACAACGCCTTTGGTGAACCGCTTGTGGCAGAGGAGTCCACGGACGTACAAGCCGCAGGCAACCGCTTCCGCTACCAGAGTAACTGGATGACGCTGGGCGATAGTGATGACCGCTTCTACATCTCCGCCGCACGGGTGTATGATGCCAAATTGGGTAGATTTTTGCAGCGGGATCCGTTGCCGGGTGTGAAAGTATTGAAGTCTCTTGGACGATATGAAAACTCATTTTTTGCAGGGGAACTTAGCAAAAATAACAACGCTGGTGATTTGAACCTCTATGTATATTCTAGTAATAGCACCTCAATGAAACTTGATCCATATGGTTTAGGGTGGTTAGAGGAATTGATTACGGGAATTGATAATCCAACCTATGATGAAGTGTCTGCGGCGAAAGCTGGTTGGGTTGAGAATCTTGGTAAAATACCTTGGACAGATATGAGTTTGGGTAAACTACTATGGACAGGAGATGCTTCTGCAAATGAAGAAATGGTAAAAGCGGCTGTTGAGTCTGAAGAATCTCAACGATACTCAGATTGTTATAAAAAATGCTTTAAAGACTTACATAAAAAAGGCTATGCAGAGGCAATGGCACTTTTAGATATTCTCCCTTCATACTTTACCCATGCTGGTATACCACGCAGCAAAGTTCTTGAGCTTTTGGGGAGAGGAGGAGGGCCTGCCCAATCAAAAAGTGGTCTACGTGCGTTATCAATGGCTTTAAATAAGTTGAAGCTGAAAGCGAATAATCCTTTACGCCGTTTTTTACAACGTTCAGCGAATCAATTCAAAAGCAGAGGGACTTTGGGACGAGCGTTAACAATAGCTGCTGCTGCTGCTGCTATCGCAGAATTGACAGCGGCTATATATTGTGAGGAAAAGTGTCGTGATAACCCCTGTTTTGATATGGAAAAGGACGGTGTTATATGAAGTATGGACCAAATCATGTAGCTGTTTCAAGGTATGTAGAAGAAGCCAAAAATATAAACTATCTATCTGAATGTGGTGCGCCGTATTCTGAGGATGCTATTCAATCGTTTTCAGTTATTTCTGATTTTGATGAGGTCTTACGTTTGCATCAGAAAATCCAAAATGATGCAATACCTTATGAGCCGATTGATATAGAGTTATATAATGCATATCGGTCTACATGCTCTGATCCGCGTAAGGGGCTAATTCCTAGTGTAAAAAATATTTTTGGAATTGGAATGTTTCCGTTCGCCTGTCATTATGTAGAACGTGATTTAAGTAATATTGTAGTTAAAAAGCTATGCGCATGCGTAAAAGGAATATATCAAGAAAATGAATTAGGATTTGATTTTATTGAACGCTTGATGGTTATAGGAGGCAGATTGACAGTAATTGACCGTCTAAGTGAGTTTCCTATTATAGGTAAATTTATGGATATTGTAAGAAAAGGCTATCTACCAGTCGCCCTAGAACATAATAACGTGGGAACAAAAATAACAATTCATTAGTTGTGATTTATGGATTTACGATTAATAAACGCCCTAAGCCCCAGCCCCCCGCCGCAGGATTTACACCCCGGCCGCTGGGGTGACCTGCACACGCGCGACTGACGCCTGACCGGACTGACCGGCACCTGATGTCCCTCTCTGCCCGCATCCCGCAACCGGATCCGGGCAGTTTTTTGTCTCCGGGCTTTTTTATAATCGGCAATACTTCTGCTGCGATCTTCTTGCCATTTTGACTTTTTCTGCCATAATTTGTGCTTGTTCTGTTTGGGAGAATTGTATCGATTTAATGAAGTAGTTTGCGTTAGACATAGCTGATTTTCAGCGTACCGGCTTGAGCGCTCGCCCCAGAAACCGCCAATAGGGTTATCCCTACTCTAACGAGCAGCACAGGTGTCAGGCACGTACCCGACATAGATTGGGGCGTTGCTTTGCATTGTGCTTGTTAGAGGGGCTTGGCGGTCCCTTGGGGCGAGGCGTGCGGGCAGCGCCCCTTTTTTCTGCGCTTCCTTTTCAGGTCCGGTTACGCCGGAAAACCTTAAAAGGAGGCCATACCATGCAAATCCTGATTGTCGATGATGATCCGTACATCCGAGAGTTCCTGCGCGATGTTCTTACTGAAATTCTCTCTCATCCCGAATCAGGATTACCGCCTCCGCTTGAATTTTCCTTTGCTTATAACTGTAAAACCGCTAATGAGCTGACCAGCCGGATTGACTTTGACCTGATCACGCTTGATCTGTGTTTGCCAGATGGTTGCGGCCTCGATATCCTTGAGCGGCTTCGTAAAACGGGTCAATTCACCGGCAAAGTCGTCGTAATTTCAGGTGATGCAGAAGACGAAGAGCACCTGATCCGTGCGCAGGAACTCGGAGTTAACGCCATTTTTGCAAAGCCATTTTGCTGGATAAGGCTGCGTGATACGATCTTGAAGATTTTGAGATAGAGTACCGGCCGATTTAGAAATATTTAAATAAAATTAAATTTTGATCAGAAAACTCTTGACACTTGGGTTAATGTAACCTACATTGTGGCGTATGGGGACAATTGGCAGGAGAGAATGCGATGGGCAAAGGCGAAATCGCCGACCATAGACAGCAGGTTTGCTTTGTTTTGGATCGGGAACTTGTACAGCGGATTGATGATGTGGCGGGTGTCTTCGGCCTGAGTCGTTCGCAACTAATCGGCAGAATGTTGGAAGATTATTTGCCAATGGAAGAAACACTTGCCGAAGAGCGGCTTGAAAAGCGCAAAAACATCCGTAAAGCTGCGGAGGCAAAGGCAGGAAAGGCTAAAAATGTCAAACGGTAATGAACAGATTGACGAAGAGATCCGCGAGCTGTGCTATCAGGTGATTATCCGTGCGAAGATGGATTCGGGCAAGTGCCCAGCCTGTGGCCGGGTTGTTACTGCTTGCAGGGAAGAGCATGGCGAATCGCTTGCATGTTCCGGTGGGTGCTTCAGTTTTGAAATGCACTATGGCGAGAATGATAAACCTACCGCAGGACATCTTTTTCTCAATAAGGAACATGTAAC
Source organism: bacterium (assembly GCA_003249795.1). Lineage (GTDB taxonomy): Bacteria > Planctomycetota > SZUA-567 > SZUA-567 > SZUA-567 > SZUA-567. Next base: position 11,678 of record QKHZ01000111.1, read on the forward strand.
CGAACTTGTTTGTGCAAACTGCGGAATGCAGATTTTTGTCGCCCCGACTGACATGAATGCGGGGAAGGTTCCCGGCTGTGCCTGTGGCGGCCAGTTTGTGAAGGCAGAAAAATAAGGAAGGCTTGATGGAAAAGAACGCGTCTGCAGACACTCATTCAAAAGGGTTGCTACTTTGTCTTGGCGATTACGCGCCGGGGACGCTTCTTTCTGAGACAAGACTTGCAGGAATGTTGGGCAAGCATGTGGAAACCATCCGGCGTTGGCGGCGAAATGGTGCTTTACCTGAATCGGTTGCTCTTGGACAGGAGCGCGTCTGGACGGTACAGTGTTTACTGGACCATGTGACCAAGCGTCTTGATTGTTTGGCTGAAAAAAAACGGTTGCTTGAAAAACGGTTAAGCGGCCTTTTCCCGCAGAAAGGATAACAGATGGCTGGTGCACGAAAGGAAAAGCTGCCGAGTGGATTGTATCAGGGATGGTACAAAGGAATCCGTAACGGGAAGATCGGACGGATTTTCTTTGTTGGTACGTCAAGCTATTCCGAAACCAAACGCATCGCTCAAAAGCTGGAGGATGAACACCGGCAGATTATTCTTGGCTATCGTGAAGCGCCGAGCGCAAGCCAGCGTCACCGATCGACGTCATATGACAAGGTTGCAGCAGAGTATCTTGCGTGGGGAAATGCGCAGGGCGGACGCAATGGTTTTCCGTGGAGTGAGCGTCATGCACGACGCTCCCGTTTGATGCTTGAGGAGTTCTGGAAAGAAAGTCTGAAGCTTGAAACGATGGGCGATCTGTACGGGATCTTGCCCGGTGTTGAGAAGATGATTCGTCAACTGATCGGTGATGACAAAGCAGGCAAAACGATTCAGCATAACGTCAGTATCTTGCGTGCTTTTTGCCGCTGGTGTGTTGACCGCGAATATCTGTCAGAGAATCCGATCCGGAAACTTGCAAAGATTGATGGCACCCCCAAGAGCCACCGCAGAGCGTTAACCAAAGACGAGCTGGCACGCATCTTTGATGTGATTGTTGCAAATCCCGACCGCTTTGAGTATTGGCTGGTCCTGCTTCCGGTATCCTGCTGCACAGGGCTTCGCAGTGGTGCGATCAAGGCGCTTACGATTGACCATCTGGATCTGCAGCGCGGAGAGATCCGGCTGGATGCGCCGAAAGCGAAAAACCGCAAAGACGGCTTCAAAGAAATTTCACCGGAACTGGCAGGCCTTGTCTCCGATTACTACCACTCAGGAAAACCCAAAGCGCTGTATGCAAAACATTACGCCCGGACTGATGCGACCCAACAGCCACCTAAGAAGGCGCTGGTGTATGTACCGAGTCATCCGGCAAGAGAACTGGACAAGATCCTGAAGCTGGCCGGAATTGACAAGACGACGGAAGAAGGCAAAATCGACTTCCACGCCTCGCGTGTTGCGTTTGCGACGTTCATTGTGGAAGCCGGTGCGACAATCAAAGAGGCACAGGCGGCACTGGACCACAGCGACCCGCGAATTACCTCAAACGTTTACGCCCGCACCCGCAACGGACGCATGCATGAGCTGATGGATGATGTGACAAAACCGGTTTTTGACTTAATAAAGTGTGCATATAGCGTGCACGACAGCAAAAATGGAGACCCAAAAGAAAACTGCAACCCATTTCACATGAATGAGTTGCAGTCAAATCTTTGTGGTGGAGGCGGGGGGAATCGAACCCCCGTCCTGCGATCACTTCCGTATGAACATCTCCGTGCGCAGCTATCGTTTGTGTCTCACGCAGGCGTTCGCGACAACCCGAATCCCGCGCCAGACCGGATTTAATCTTAAAGCAAATACGACCCGGTCAGGCCTGATCCGCTTCCAGCCGATGAGTGGCCCAAACAGTCCCTATCGGCGTCAGGGTGTTCGGGGCAGCCTATTTAATTAGGCGGCGAGAGCGTAATCGTGCTCTGCAGTTATTTTTTTTTGATCGGCTTTTAACGAGGCCAACCGATCAACCTCGGCACGCAGTCCAAACTTCTGTAAACCAGTCGATACCATGTCGCCCCCACTCAGTTTCATTTTTCATCGGCAACACGTGACTTCATCATACAGGTAAGCCCCGAACTTTCCATCAAAATTTACAGCGCATTTTTATTTAATCCGGTTCTAACGACATCAGAAATCTTTACTGAAAGATCGTCTGGACAAAGATTGACGTTAAAGATGTAGCGCCTTTTGTTCCGCTGTGCTCAAGGGCTTGTAGCCGCCTTGGGCAAAACGCTTGACGACCCGAAGCAGGCGACAGAGCGGATGCAGAATCGTGTACTTCAAATTTGATGTCGTCACATAGGTGTGGCGGATCTTTTCGTCTTCCTCACAAAACCGCGCCGGTAAGGTCTGCGTCTTCGTCTGGCCATGTTCACGCATCGCCGCCCAGAATCCGGCACAGTGCAAAACCTTGCCGCACTGCGCAAGTCTGTGCCAAAGATCATAATCCATACAGCAGTGAAACGACGGGTCGACACCACCAGTTTGGTCGTAGGCGTCTTTTCTGAAAAACGCCGCCGGTTGCGGGATGAAACAATAGCCGTATGCAAAAATGGTCCAGTCGAAATCTATCTCCCGGCGTGCCTGCAGGAGGTTGCCGCTCTCATTGATCCAGCACGCGTCGCCATACAGCATAACCGCATCTGGATTTTTGCGGAAAGCCTCGGCAGCGAGTGCAAGGCCGTCCGGTAGCAGAATGTCGTCACTGTTAAGCCAGCCTAGAATATTACCACGGGCGCGTGCAAACCCCTCGCGGATGACAGAAGCCTGTCCGTTGTCCGGTTGCGACTGCCAGTAAGAGATGATATCCGGATATTTATCCGCCGCTGCGCGGATAATCTCTGCACTTCTGTCGTTCGAGCCGCCATCGTAAATGAGAACCTCGACGGAGTATCCAGTACCATCTTTTTGCGAGAGGATACTATCAAGACATGCCGGTAAAAATCGTGCCTGATTGTAAGACGGGACGACGATTGAGAAACGGATCGGGATGTCGTCTACTTTATCAAATGCAGGTGTTGTGCCGGATGGTGACTTGCTCATTGATTCACCATCGTACGCTTACCCCGTCTGCGCATGTCCCATAGCATCGCTTCAATGCAGAAGTCATACACTGCCAGTAGCATTGCCAGAAGGAATCCCTGCATGCCGTCTAAAAAACCGAGACGCAAGATATATCTTCCGAAAAACCGTTTTGGAGGTTTTAGGAAGAGCCTCAATAATGACGCTTTCTTCTTGGAGCGGAACTGGATCAGCGCTTCGTTATGCGCGTAGCGGTTGATGGTGCGGTTGATGAACTGATGTACCGAGTCGTAGTCGTAATGAACTGTCGCCAGATCATCACGCGCTTCGAGCATGATGATGGTTCCCTTCACCGGAACCTGACTGTGGATGTCGGCGTAAAACCAATCCCGATCCCACGCGTCATTTCTGAAAAAGCGGAGCTGGTCTGCCTTGAACCATCCGCCATGCCGGATCCATTTTCCGAAGATCATGTTCTTGCGTGCAAACCGGATGCCGCTGCAATTGCCAGCGCGTGCATGATGCTTCAGTGTGTCGGCAAGAAGCGGCTGCATCCGCTCGTCAGAATCCATCCGCAGAACCCATACGCCGCGCGATTGAGTGAAGCCGATGTGGTCGAGTTTGTTGATCACGCCGTCGCGGCTGCGCGCTTCGATGACAATGGCGCCTTCGTCCAGGGCAAGGCGTGCGGTGCGGTCAGAACTGTTGTCGTCGACAACGATGACTTCGTCGGCAAAGTCGCGCAGCGAGCGGATTGCGTCGACGATGTTGTCCTCTTCATTCTTTGCTTTGATCACGGCGCTGATATAGGGGCCAGTTTGTTGGACGCCGTTTGTCTGATTGCTTTCCGAGTCAGTGGTCATGAAAAACGCCTCCGCACACGCCACCACAAGCGGCGTGCATTCATGACTCCATCATACAGGTTTGCCATGTGCATCCAATAGGGTAGCCGGTTTTTCCACAGTAAACTCTGGTCATCCTGCATGCCGCGGTGTTGGATATATGACTCCAGTGACTCGCGGTCGGGCAAATCCGCCGGCGGCAACTTTTCATCCTCATCCAGAGAAACAGCCATCTCCGGCTTCTTTTTTGCCACAAGGGAAATGATCCGCTGCTCCAGTCGCAGGCAGATCTGTTGCGGGTCGAGCGCAGACTCTAGAAACCGGTTGCGCCCAGATTCGCCCATTCGGCTGCATAACTTCGGATCGCTGCGTAGCATCTCGATGCCATCGCGCGTTTCTGAAGGCGTGTCGACAATCATTCCGCTTGCCTGGTGGCGGACGAGTTCGATCTGTCCGTTGGAGCAGTTTGACCAAGGCGTTGTCGATGTGATCACCGGCAGGCCCGCGCGCATCGCTTCTGCAATTGCCATCCCGAAACTTTCGCCCATCGATGAGAAGTGCGCAAAGCAGTCGATGGCTGCCAGCGTCTGCCAGATCGGAAGGTCTCCCGACTTGAACGGCAGATCGATAAACCGGCTGCCCAGAATTCTCTTCGCCTTTCGCGCAAGCAGCGGCGGAAACTGACGTGCGGCCAGAAACACGCGGCTCTCGCTCGTAAACGAACGGAGTACATCAGGAATCATCGAATCGATCCGCATCCGGTCGGGACGGAACAGGCAACCGACGACAAAGTCACCGCTCTGCAGCCCCCACTCCTCGCGGATCTGACGCCGGAGCTTGCTCATGTTTGTCGGCGGCGGCAAGACCGGATTGTACAGTACCGCGTGCGTTTGCAGATAGCTGTCGATCTCCGGACGTCCTGACCCGCGCCAGTTGCGCAGTAGCGCGCTTTGTGAAACACAATAAACAAAATCGATCAGTCCGGCTCCGGCTCCGGTGTCAGCATAACCGAAGTGGTTGAACTCAATGATCACCGGCGCATTCCGCTTCCGGAAAATCTCAAGCCACCGGTTCCATTTGGCGTCCGAGCCGCCGCCGCGGTGAATGACCACAGCCGTCTGCGACAAATCCGCATCCAGCCCGTTTAAATCGTCGCCAGCAAAGGACGATGAGAAACCGGCTTTGACCAGCGCGTCACGATAGTCCGTGTCGCCTCCGACGCCAACAACAGATGTGCCAACATGTGTATGCAGCGCCGCAAGGTTGACCATCACCTTGGCCATCCCCCCCGGCGTAAGCTGCTCACAAAAATGCAGAACATGGTTGATCATGGTCTGGCAACTCCATTAAAGAGATAATTTTTCCGGCGTATCCGGGTAGAACTTGCGTGTTTGTTTTTCAGTTTTTCATCAGTCAGAACCTGCTCATACAATGCGCGATGGTTTGCAGACTGATGACGGACGGAAAACTCTACCTGCGCTTTTGCATAAGCCCCTTCACCAAATGTTTCCGCATTTTCCAGCACCGTCAGGATTCCTGCCGCCAGATCATCCGCTGATCCGGGTTCTGCCAGATATCCGGTCTTGCCGTGTTCGATCCGGTCTGGCGTTCCTCCCGCGCGCAAGCCTACCGAGGCGGTTTTGCATGCCGCCGCTTCCATCACGGTCATCGGTCCGGTTTCAAAAATTCCGGCAGAGACAAAAGCGTCGCACGATGCATACGCAGTCCGCAGAAGATCTTCGTCAGAAAGATATCCGAGAGCATGTGTTTTCAGCGGGAAATCCGGCTGTCCAGCAGACGCGCCGAACAGGACGAGTTCCGCATCCGGCTTTTTTTGTTGCACAATCTTCAGCGCCTCGACAAGCAAAGGGCCGCCTTTTCCCGGTGCGTCAAGATCGACGGCGCCGAACAGGATCAGCGGCGTTTTCTCCGGCAGGCTCAGACGACGGCGCGCGACGGTTTTGTCCATCGGCTGAAATGTCTGCAGATCAATCCCGTGCAGGATCGTCTCGACCGGATTGCGTTTCAGAAACGGATGATCCCGCACGCAACCTTCAATCCACCGGCACGGCGCGATAAACGTAATCGCCTGCAGTTTCCACGCAATCTCCTTGCGCCGCCAGATCTGGTGGGTCAGGTCTTCGCCGTTGTTACTGCACAGGTGCGGACACGCCCCGCAACCGGTGCGCCATTTTTCGCAGTCATAACTGTAGTGGCAGCCGCCGGTCAGTGGCCACATATCATGCATTGTCCACACAATCGGCTTGCGGATAGCGGCAATCTCTTCCACCGACAAAAAGCCGTCAAGCACCCAGTGCAGATGGATGATGTCGGCATCGCTTCTGTTCAGTTCCTCCGCCGATAGCGCAGAGAACCACTGTGTTGAAATATTGCCGATGCGGTTCGGGTAATTCTTTCGCATGAGGTGGCTGTCAAGACGATACGAAAACGGGGAGCGCAGGCGCGTCAGCAGAGACCGTGAACACCAGACACCGGGGCTGTTGCCGAGTTTGCGTTTGACAAGTAGTGACGCGTCGATCTGTTCGGCGTGGCAACCTTGCACCAGCCGAAGCGCTGCACGTGCAGCCCCTCCGCGGGTATCGTAGGTATTGACATGAAGAACTTTCATGAAAGCCGCCTGTTTTCTGCCGTTTTCTAAATACTCGTACAAAATGTTTTATTTGATTATCTTAACCATTTCGTCAGGATGCTGCAACGGGGCAATTGATACAATACGCTACTCTTTGACCAGTCCCAGCCAGCGCTTCACCGGCGGGCGGCGATCCCATAATTTCAGGCACGGCACCGCAACCAGTGATAACAGCTTGAGTACGCCCCGGCCGAACCGATACGCACGCGAATTCAGCAGCGCCCTGGCATCTGCGCAGTCCCGCTTCTCTTCCTGCAGAACTCCCTCGTGCAAATGTTGCATCATTTGTGCAAAAGCAGGCGGATGTTCTGCAACAAATGCATCGAGCCATGACCAGTGGCTTACCATGTTGTGCACATGATAGGGATGGGCAAGCGTCAGGTAGTTTTGCTGCACCCACGTCAAGTCGTTGCGTGCGCCTCCGGTCAGTTGTTCATAATACCGGCTTTTGTTCAAAACCTGTTTGGGAAAGAGTAATGAATAATGAAACAGTCGTACCCCGAGTGACTGCAGGCGGTCACCGGTCAGCGGCTTGATTTTATAGACATCGCGTCCTGTTTCGTCCAGTACCGTCGGCGGGCGGTGGCGTAGATATGTGTATCCCGGCCCCCACTTGAACATCCGCCTGAACTGACATCCGCCTCCGCGAAGCCGGATGCCGTCGACGCAGATGGTCGGATCTCCCCAGAACGTCAGCGTATTGAAACTCGCGGCGGTGTATCCTTTTTCCAACTCATTCAGAATCGTTTTCATGTCGTCAGGATGATAAAACTCGTCGCCATCAACCTGCCAGAGCCAGTCGCCAGTAGCGCGTTTTGCATACGCGCGGCTCATCTCGTCTTTTTCACCTGGCCAGAAACCATCGGGATGCCCTTCGTCCTCGGCGGTGACCAGAACGACTTTGTTTTCCGGATCTTCATGTTTCTGAAAATCGCGGATCGTTTGCAGGGTTGTATCGCGGCTGTGGCCGTCCTCAGTAGCCAGCCCCTTCGCATTCGGCGTCGGCCCCTCGACTACGATGATCTGATGGGCAAACGGCAAGAGCCCCCGCAGGCAGTAGCGGATGAACGGCTCTCCATTTAGCACAATGATTCCAAACGTAATCCGCATCATCCCTCACACAGCCTTGTATCGATTCACAAAAGGAATACCGACTTCTTTCAGGATACAGATCTTGAGGCCAAAGGTCAATTCTGTGTTGAATTGCGTTACACTGAAAGTTTGTGTTGTGTTAAGGAATTTTATCACCCGCTGCCGGAAAGCGGTTGACGAACTCGTCCCAAGGCCCTACAATAGAGTATCTTACAGGGTGCAATGCTCTATCGAAAACGAACATGTCTCTTTTCGTTACATGTTCACAGGTGCGGATGGCTGAACAATGAATATCAAAAAACTCAGCGGCAGAACGATCCAACGCACCACGCTGTCGAATCTTGGGCGTGACAGCTCCAAATCACGCATGCAGGAGTATGGCGACCAGATCCTCGAGGCTATCGTCAAAGGCCAGAAACCACTTGAATCGTCCAGCCGCTACGAAATCATCGAGCCGCTTGGCGAAGGCGGCATGGGGTCGGTGTTTCTGGCCGAACACGTCTCTGCCGGTGACATCCGCAAGCGTGTGGCGATCAAAGTCATTAAAGATACACACGACGAATTTGCGCTCAACAACTTCATTCAGGAAGCACGAATCTGTGCGCAGCTGAGTCAAGGAACGATTGTCGAGTTGCTTGCGCTTGAGCATATGGAACTGACCATCCCCGGACGGCGCAATCCCCGCACCGGCGGCATCGAGCCAAAGCGCAAAAGCAAACTCTATTTCATGGTCATGGAGTTTATCGACGGTCCCGGCTTTGACCATGTCCTGAGCCAGCACAAAACGCACGGTGTGCTGATGCATCCGGCGATTATCGGGTTTATCCTGAATAAGTCGGCGATTGCGCTGGCAGAAGCGCATGCGCTGGTCGATGATCAGGGGCACCCGATGGGACTTGTCCACCGCGACATTTCCCCAAGCAATATCCTGATTGCCGCAAAAGCCGGAATTACCAAGCTGGCCGACTTCGGCGTTGCCAAAGCGTTCCAGGACTTTCAGGGATCGGTCGATGAAGATACGCAGGTCGTGGGTAAACCCCGCTACATGGCGCCTGAACAGCTTGAAGGCCGCGCGGAAGCTGCCAGTGATATCTGGTCGCTCGGGGTGATCGCCTACGAAGCGCTGACCGGATATGCACCGTACCGCGTACAGGGCGATTCGCTCAACGCGATTGTCAACAATCTGCGCAAACAACATTTGCACAAGTTGCGGACGCCTGCCGAGATTTTGCGCTACCGCAGTAATTATTATAACATCGAGTCGTTTTCAGAACTTATCATGGCGTGCCTCCAGCAGAAACCGTGCGACCGGCCGACCTCGCAGGAGTTTATCGACGCGATGGAAAGCACGTTTCTCTATAGCCAAGGGCTGGGGCCGACCAACAAAACGCTGGCGGCGTATCTGAAGATCCTGGACCGCGTGCAGGACATTCTTGAATTTCCGGATTCCGTCGAGCTTCTGGAGTCGGAAGAGGCGCGGGTGATGCGCAAAGTCCTTCGCATCAAGTCGGTTCAGCATTGCTTCCGCAAGCGCACGGCGTCGATGTATTCGCGTGACTTCCTGATTGCGTTGAAAAACAAAGAGATGAACCCGTGTCTCTACCACGGCCTGATCGGTCCGTACGAACCGGATCTCTAATCTCGAATCGCAAACCAGCGCTTTTTATATTCCACAGTCGTTCGCGTTATTCTGCTCAATCAGTTCATTCAATGAGCGTCCGATTTGGATAGGGATATTTCCCAGTTGCGTCGACAGTTCATCGCCTTTCCATGAGCGGACAAAATCCTGTCGCCGGAAACACTGGGACGATGAAAATGGATTGGCGGATAGACCGCCATATTCGCGGAACTCTTTCATCTGTGGCCCTGTCAACGTGATCCGGTCGATCAGTTTCAAGTCTGTACCAATTGCGCGCAGTACCCGCACAAAGTTTCCTTCTTTTAACGGCTCGGAATCTTTTCGTGCCAAATGCACCAACCGCGCCAGCCGGCCGATTTTCGAAATGCATCCCATCCGGCACAATCGCGCAAACACCTTTGCGCCGAATGAGCGGCCCGCGCCTTCGCGAGAGCTGAACCACGGGGCGGTGACCGTGACCTCGCGTTTTTCCGAAAGTCTCGCTTCACCTTCCGGCAGGTTCGGCTTTAGTTGCAGATCCGGCCGCAGTGTCCAGCCCGCCGAACTGATGCGTCTGTTGTCCTGACTGAGCCCCGCATAGCCGCAGGAGCTGAATACGAGTTGCCCCAGAGATTTGTCATACACTTTCAAAATACCGCCGCGCGAAGCGCCAAAGACAATATAATATTGTTGGCCCGAGCGCAGATAAAGCCCCGCCTGCCGGAACACCCTCTCACATTCACGTTCACGCGGAAGCTCTGCCGCTTGAGGCTCTTCGTTCGCGTCTTCTGAAATCGCCTGTTCATATGCCATGCAGATACTGGAGTAGAAGACGATGTCATCGCGCAGGTATGCGCTGCCGCTGCCGCCACTGTCACCGTCGGCCAGTCCGCAAACGCCTGCACGCACCATCGCCTCAGCTAAAGGATATTCATCTGCAAGAAGTTCGCACCCGCTCGGGAAAAACCGTACTCCCTCACGGCTTGCATACTCACCGCCGATGCTGTCGTCAGGATGCAGGAAATATTGCAGAAACGATAATGATGACGTGACGGCTGAGTCGATCCGCATTCTGTCTTCTGCATGTTGCCTGCAAACCGACAGATACTGTAGAGTCAACGACTGGACTGACGGGTCTGCCCCGCCGCATTCGTAAAACCAACCTTCTTCTGACTGCCGCGATAATCCATCGTTTAACCATGTCTGCCCGAGCCGTTTCAGTGACGGATTAGACAAAAGTGTTGAAAGCTGCAGCGTCGCCGAGGCGGCTGCAAAACGGTTCAGACTGCGGCAGGCATCTTTTGCTTCAGCGCTTGAAATGGCCAATTGTTTTTGCAGCTTTTCGCAACATTGTTCGAGGACGGTTTTCCAGCGTGTTTGAAGATCTTGCGGAAGTTTATCGTTAAGGATACGGTAGAGTTGAACAATATCGTGTAACGCCAGAGCCAGTTCTTCCCCGCAGCGGTTTTCAGAAATCACGTGCTCGATCCAGAAACGGATCCCGTCGGTAATCCAGCCCAGCAGCGCCGGTTGTCCGTAATAGTCGTTTGCCGGAAACGAGTAGGAGTACACCGTACCCAGACACAGCAGTCCGCGTTGCATTTCGAGATTCGGATGAGGATTTGTGCGTCCGGCCCAGAACGCGGGGTCAAGGCATCCGCATGTCGAAGAGATTGCAGACCTATCCAGCGCCGAAAGAAGTCGTCGCGCCGCCTGCAGAAGAAGCTGCTCATAATACCGCTTGCGCTCTGTGCGCGTGAGGGTTTTCATTCTGTTCCCTGTCGGTTTTGTCTACGGCAACAATTATATCCACTCACACCGGCGCATTCAAAGAAAAGCTCTCTCTGCATGTCGGTTGTTTCAATTAACCGATTCTGACTTTATCCTCAACTGAACGGAAATTAAAGACTAGCCTGTTCGCACACTTCGGTAAATGCCGCAACGACATCACTTGCAGAAATCGCCGCCAACGCCTCACGGGCTTGCTGCTGAACCGCCGGATCTTTCAGGTCAGGCGTAACCATTCCGCCGCGTCCGACGTTTTTCACGAATTTTCCGAGGGCGTGGGTGCGAGAGGGTTCGGTAATGCCGAAGATCGCAACCGTCGGTTTTTGCAGAGCCGCCGCAACGTGTGAGCCGCCGGAGTCGCCGCCGATAAACGCGTCTGCTGCATCCATCAGGCCGAGAAATCCGGACATCCCCGTCGCACCGGCCAGATTGCGCGCGCCTTTTCCGGCAACGTCACAAATCTGCTGGCACCGGTCTTTGTCTTTGGCCAGTCCTGTCACGAGACTCACCCAGCCTGCAGTTTCATACAACCGCTTTGCCACTTCACCATAGCGCTCTGGCAACCAGTCCTTGACCGGCCCGTAAGCACTCACCGGTGCCATCGCGATCGTCTTCGTTCCGGGCTTTAAGTCTAAACCGGCTAGTACCTGCGCCGCTTCTTTTCTGCCTTTCTCCGGAACGACAAGCACCGGATTGTCCAGCATGGTTGACGCGCCCAGCTTAGTCAGAAGATAGAGATAATAATCGGCCTGATGCGCCGCCAGAATTTCTTTTGTAGGAGCAACGCTTGTCGTCAGAAACAGGCCGCGCCCGTCACGCGAGAAGCCGATCCGCTGTTTTGCTCCCGTGCGCCACAGCCACAAGCCGCTGGAAAAGCTGTTTGTCAGTAAAATCCCGGCGTCGATATTACGAGACTTCAGCGCGCAGCCTTCGTTCCATAACGCCAGCAGCGTTTTTAACCCACCCGATGGCGGACAGGTTATGACTTCATCCACGTCGGGACTTGCGGAAAAGCAGTCGGCCAGGTGAGGCCTGCATGCAGCGAGAATTGATGCCGTTGGAAAAGTTTCGCGCAACCGGCGGAACACTGGCAGCGCCATGACGCAATCGCCCAGCCAGTTTGGTGCGCGTACAAGGATTGTTTTGGGCGTTGGCTGAGTGTCAGTATGGTGTGACATTACGATTGATTCTTTCCCTCATCATCCGAAACCGGCGTGCCGCTGGCGTTCGCTTTCTCTGCAATCCCGGATGCGTGCCGTTTCAGAATCATCCACAATAGAATGGTCACCATCAGCGTCGCAATCGCCAGAATCTGACCGAGTCGTAATCCCGGGAAACTGCCGATTGCCCAGTACGGTGGCGTGTCATCACGAACCAATTCCAGTAAAAACCGGATCACCGAGTAGCCGCCCAAAAATCCAAGAAATGATTTTCCGGAAAACTCCGAAGACGGATGAAGCAGGCGCAGCTTTTCCCATCCTACAATTGCCAGCGCCAGAAGCAGGAGGCTGACAGTTGCATATAACTGTGCCGGATGCACCGCAAACGGAATTGTCGTTTCGGTGTAGCCCAGCGCGTGCGCCACCGGCCACAACTCGTCAAACTTCATGTAGTGGTATTCATGCACAAAGCTGTCTGCCGGAAAGTGGACACCGAGCGGAAAACCGGGCGCGCAGATTTTTCCCCAGCAGCAGCCGTTTAAAAAACAGCCGACACGGCCAATAGCAACCCCAACCGCCATCGCCGGGGCAAAGCAGTCAGCCATCTTCCAGAAGGCAACCTTGCGTGAATGTGTAATCCAGACGGAGACCAGCATTCCGGCGATCAGTCCGCCCTGAAATGTCAGTCCGCCTTCCCAGATCTTGAACCAGTCGGCAATTGTCGCACCGGCAGGCAGGTCAAACAGGATAAACGCCAGACGCGAACCAATGACACCCGCAAGCACCGCGTACAGCGCAAGGTCTGTCACCACCTGCCGCTCAATTCCGCGCGCACGGGCACGTCGGCCTGCAATCCACGTTGTCAGTAGAAATCCGATGGCGAGCATCGTCCCGTATGCGTAAACAGGGACCGATCCCCAAGGCAAGGGAATGGAAAAGAAAATCCTGTGCATCGGCGCCCTCTCCCTGTTGCGGCGGCTAGCCCCTGCTCACTCACACTCAGCAGGCGGGATCCACCAGCATGTTGTCGATCAGGCGCACGTCACCGACAAAGACCGCTCCGGCAAGCAACACCATCTCGTCGATCGTCTCGACATCATCCAGCGTTTCGGTTGAGACGATGTTCATGTAATCAATCTCAATATCGCCGTGGGCAAGAATGTGCTCACACATCTGGTTAATGACCGTGAGGCTGTTTTTCTCGCCTGATTCGATCAGTTCTTTGCCTAGCTCCAGCGCACCGAACAGCGCCAGTGCTTCTTCACGTTGCTCGTCAGTCAGGCGTTTGTTGCGGCTGCTCATGGCAAGGCCGTCTTTTTCGCGGATGATCGGGCAGATCTCGACCTTGAGCGGGAAGTTCAGATCACGGACCATGCGTTGGATCACAAGCGCCTGCTGCGCGTCTTTCTGTCCGAAATAGGCAACGTCCGGATGAACAATATTGAACAACTTGGCCACGACCGTGCACACGCCGATAAAGTGGCCGCTGCCTCGCGCGATGCCGCACAGGTGGTTTGTCAGCCGAGTAACCTGTACCATCGTCTCGTTGTCGGAGTGGTACATGTGTTCCGCTTCCGGCGTGAAGACGATGGTTGCGCCCGCATCTTCAGCCAGAGCCAGATCCTCTTCCAGAGTCCGCGGATAGTTATCCAGATCCTTTGAATCGTTGAATTGGATCGGGTTGACAAAGATACTCACCACGACTTCATCATTCTCTTCCGCTGCCTTGCGGATAAGAGAAAGGTGTCCCTCATGCAGCGCACCCATGGTCGGTACAAGGCCGATGGTGACATCCCGTTTCAGCAACTGACGGGCTTCTGCCTGCATTTCTGCAACTGACGTGATCTGTTTCATCTTGTTTCCTGTTTAAATATGCCGCAGTGCGATGCTGAAATCAGCTGGGCTGTTTTAGAGGTTATTCTTGCCGTTCTGCAAAGTTCACTTTTCAAAACAAGTCGACGGCTCCCCGCCGCCGCGTTAGAATTCACCGGTCATTTCATGCTTAAACGTTTTGAAAAAATCTTTCTCGTATTGTACGCGCAGTTCAAACATTTCGCGCGAAATATCAAAGTTCAGCGCTGTACGCCAGCGTTTGATCTTCTTCTGGTGCTTGGTGCTGATTGACCATTCATATGCGCCGTTTTGCGATTCATCGTGACGGGCTGCATACTGAAAGTTTAGCCAGATTGATTGCGTACCAACATGGTCGAGGATATCCGCATCCTGCAAAACGCGCGAACTGACCGCAAGGTTTTTATTTCCGCTACGGACATTATGTTCGATTACCATCTTGCCGATCCTGCGAAGGGCCGCTTTATCAAAAAACGGGTCGAGTAATGTTATGATAAGCGCCGCACCGTTTTTCTCATGTGGTTCGATGCCTTTGGCAACATCGTGAAAAAGGCCCGCCGCATACAACTCGTCCGGATCGACCTTGTCGCTTTGGCCGATCGCGTCGATAATCCGCTGCGCCATCTTCGCCACACGCATCCCGTGATAAAATCCATATCCTGATTCACGCGCCGTATGGGTTACACGGCCTGCCATGGTCGTGCGAGCCAGTTGGGTCAATGACTGAACTTTCGAACGTGTTCTTGCCATCATATGGCTCCAGAATTTGATCCGGCCGAAGCGAGATTGCTCATCACGCATTCCTGAATTATTCAATACAAGATTCACAACAGCCAGAATGCGCGCGTTGCCACTCGTTCAGCAACTGCCGCACTGTCTGGTTCAATACCGGATGATATACGCCTTCTGCGATTTCATCCAGCGGCTGCAGGACAAATCCCCGCTCATGCATCCGCGGGTGCGGTACCTGCAGATTTTTTTCATCCAGAACGGCATTGTCATACAGCAACAGGTCGATATCGATGACTCTCGGCCCCCAGCGCACCGCCGAAGGGCTTCTGTCCCGACCCAGTGCTTTTTCAATCTGCAGGCACACGCTCAAGAGTTCTTGCGCCTGCAGAGTTGTTTCAACCGAACACGCCGTATTGATATAGCGCGGCTGATTTTCCGGGCCGCCGACAGGATCGGTTTCGATCATTCCGGCAACCTGCAGGACAGATATTCCGGCGGTTTCCGACAATAGGCTCAAGGCACGGGCAATCGTTTTGCGGCACTCACCGAGGTTTGCGCCAAGTCCCAGATACGCCGTTTTTACCGCAGTCCTTGCCATCGTTTCATTCCGTCGGTTGTTTGTTTTCAGCTTTTGCCAAGCGCAACGATGCGTTCCATCGCTGTCTTGAGAACATCGTCGGGGTACGTCAACGAGATCCGGTAGAAGCCTTCGCCTGTTGCACCATAACCGCGTCCTGGGGTGATGACAACACCGGCCTTTTCAAGAAGATCTTCGGCAAATGCCAGTGACGAGCCTTTGTATTTTTCCGGAACCGGCGCCCAGACGTAAATCGTCGCCTTCGGTTTTTCTACCGGCCAGCCAGCCGCTGCCAGCGCGTCGCACACCATGTCACGGCGGCGCTTGTACACTTCATTGATCTTCGGCGTGAGTTCTTCGGCCAGTGACAACGCTTTTGCTGCTGCAAACTGAACCGCGCGCAGTGTGCCGTTATCGACATTGTCTTTCACTAGCTTTAGCGCCTTGACAGCCGACGCGTTTCCGACCACGCATCCGCAGCGCCAGCCGGTCATGTTAAAGCCTTTCGACAGGCTGAAGAATTCGACAGCCACATCGGTTGCACCGTCGACTTCGAGAATGCTCGGAGCCTTGTAGCCGTCAAACGAATTTTCGCTGTACGCGGAGTCGTGTGCGATCAGGATATTATTCTCGCGGCCGAACTCGATTGCGCGCTTGAAAAAGTCGAGGTCGGCGGTTGCCGTGGTTGGGTTGTTCGGATAGTTGATCCATAGGATCTTTGCTGCCTGACGGACTTCGCTGGGGATTTCGTCAAAGTCGAGCAGGAACTTCTTTTCCTTATGCAGCGGCACGTAGTAGGTGCACGCAGAGCAGAAGGTGTGGCCGATGTTGTAGGTCGGATACCCCGGAAGTGGAGCGATGCCGACATCGCCGGGATTCAGGATGCCCATGCAGAACTTGACGATTGCATCTTTGCTGCCCATTGTCGGGGCAACCTGGTCGTCGGCGAGGGTGACACCATAACGGCGCTTGTAAAAGCTCTTGATCTCCTGCGCAAAGTCCGGCACCGGCGCGTCGCAGCCGTAGCGGTGGCGGTTGATATCGGCGGCATCGCGAACCGAGCGGCACAGTTCGTCAATAATCGGATCCGGCGTCGGAAAGTCGGGATCTCCGATTCCAAGGGTAATGACATCCGCACCCGCAGCGCGTTTGTCTGCGATCTTTTTGCGCAGCGCGGCAAACAGGTATGGCGGCAATTTTCCAACGCGGTCGGCAAGGGCAATTTCCATAGCAAAACTCTCCTTTGAAATTCTCTATATCAACAGTAGCCAATTATTTGAAAAAGATCACGCCGGGACGTCTGTCAGGCTGGTAAAGACACTTCCGGTTATTTTTTTCCAAAAAGTACGTCATCCATCGAGTACATTCCCGGAGCTTTTCCGACCAGCCACTTGGCTGCCCGTAGGGCACCGGCGGCAAATACGTCACGATTCTGTGCGCGGTGGGTCAGTTCAATTCTCTCCGACAGACTTGCAAAGTGCGCCGTGTGTTCACCCACAACCGCGCCAAGCCGGAGCGCATGCATGCCGATTTCTGTTTTTGTGCGCGGCCCCGGTCGTCCTGAGCGGCCATGCACGAGATCTTTTTTAATGTCACGACCGAGTGCATCGCAGATGCTGCGTGCGATCATCAGCGCGGTTCCGCTCGGAGCGTCTGCCTTCTGGTTGTGATGTGTTTCTTCAATTTCAATATTGAAGTCGTCGCCCAAGGCTCTAGCGACTTCCCCCGCAACACGCACCAGAAGGTTCACCCCCAGCGAGTAGTTGCCTGCGTGGATGACCGGTACTTTTGTGGCCGCGTCGCGCACGATCTTTTCCTGATCCTCTGTCATTCCGGTTGTGCCGATTACAAGCGCGATGCCGAGTTCTGCTGCGCATGCTGCGTGTTTGATTGTCGCCTCAGGCGTGGTGAAATCGATCAGCGCTGCCGCATCGTTTGTGAGTTCTGCCGATAACATAACATCACTTTCCGCTTCCGGATCAATCACACGCGCGGTTTGTCCCATCAGCGGGTGTCCGGCATATTCGATCGCCTGTGACAATTCCAGTGCGTCGTCGGCAGCTGTCAGCGCCATCAGTCGGCGTCCCATGCGTCCTGCTGCACCGTTAATTGCAATCTTCAAACTCATCAGGATTTTCTCCTATTGTTGATCAAGTCAGGTGTTCTGTTGCACATGCCTTCTGGAGAGGATCAACGCTATTCTGTTGTTAATCCCGCATGGTTCCACCCACCGCCTTCGACATGAAACGAAACCTTGCTTACGCCGAGTTTGATGCAGAGCGCCGCTACCGATTCAACCAGATCCATCCCGGCAATCGGGTTGGCCTGCACGACCACGCAGACATCACCATGGCGCAGGCGGGAGCGGCTGACGGCGTCTGTAAATGCGTCGACATCGTAATCCGATCCGCCGAGTTTCATCTGGCCGTCTTCTTCGATCATCACGCACACGCGGCCAATCGAACCTTCCAGAATCTCTTTCGAACGTTTGCGAATCGCTTCATCTTTTGTTTCAAACATGTCCTGCATGAGTGTCTGCCACGCAGGTTCAGGCATCCAGTCCGGACCTTTTTTTCGGCTCAGCCAGAACGCTCCGGCTGCGACCAGAGTCGCGACCAGAATGACCGACAGGATGATCCGTCTGCGTTTGATCGCCTTTTGTTCCGGCGCGTCAGTTGTATCTATAGTCATCAGCAGCATCCCGAGCAACCGCAACCGCAGCCATCATTGCCACCGGCTTTACGGATGGCATCAATAATCTCGCCGAGGTCGTTGGCGACTGCAACGGGACTGTTGCGGAACTCCGTGGTCTTGACGCCATACTCGCCGTATTGTGCAGCCAGATCCGCTTCGCTTGCGCTGTGGTAAGCCACAGTCGCGTGCGGATCTTTGAGCTGGTGGCCGGTGAGGATGCACGCAACTCGTGCGTCCTTGTCGATCACGCCTTCCTCGATCAGTTGCTTGAGACCTGCAACGCTGGCGGCACTCGCCGGTTCGCAACCGAGGCCTTCCTGCGCCACGCGCGCCTTTGCATCGAGTATGCGCTGGTCGGTTGCCGTGCGCACAACGCCGTTGGTGACTTCGATTGCCCGCAGGCATTTTTTCAGATTCACCGGACGGTTGATTTCGATGGCGCTGGCGATGGTGTGGGCCCGTTCGCCGCGTGAGTCGAGACCGTCGTAATATTCTTTGATAATCGCGTCGTTGACGTGACCGCCGTTCCATGTCAGTTTCTTGCCGTTGACGAGCCGGTCGAAGGTTGGCGCACCTTCTGCGTTGATCACGGCGATCCGCGGCATTTTGTCGATCAGGCCGAGTTTGTGCAGTTCCATGAAGGCCTTGCCGAACGAAGAGGAGTTGCCGAGGTTGCCGCCGGGAACCACGATCCAGTCCGGCACGATCCAGTCAAAGCCTTCGAGCACGCGGAACATGATCGTCTTCTGTCCCTCGAGGCGGAAGGGGTTGACGGAGTTGACCAGATAGATGCCTTCTTCGGTACAGACTTCCTGCACCCGCGCCATCGCATCGTCAAAGTCGCCTCGCACCAGCAGCGTCAGCGCGCCGTAATCGAGCGCCTGCGAGAGCTTGCCGTATGCGACCTTGCCGTCACCGATAAAGATGATCGCCTTCATGTTGCCCGAAGCCGAAGCAAATGCGGCTAGAGACGCGCTGGTATTGCCGGTTGAGGCGCAGGCAGCGACTTTCCCGCCGACCATCTTGGCGTGGGTGAACGCACCGGCCATGCCGTTGTCTTTGAAACTGCCTGACGGGTTCAGCCCTTCGTATTGAAGGAACAGGTTCTTCGGGTTGAGTCCGACGTAATCGGCAACCTTGGGCGAGTGCCGCAGTTGAGTGTGTCCCTCGCCAATGGTGACGCGGTCTTCCGGCTTTGCGAATCCGACCATCGGCGCAAAACGCCATACGCCGCTGATCTTGCCCATGCCGCCGGAGGGCATCGGGACAATGCCGAGATCTTTCGCTGATTTCGGCAGCGGTGCCTTGTCCCATTCATAATCAATATCCAGCAGGTTGCCGCATGCCGGGCATTTACTCAGGATCTGGCCGACATCATAGGTCTTGGCACAGTCGGGATTGATACACTTTTGAAACGCAGGAACCTGTTGCATATGGCACTCCATCGGTAGTGGGTAAAACACGTCGCCGTTCGGCTAACGCTAATCCAAGGCCGGTAAAAATAGTAAACGCGCCTTTTTTGGGAAAACCTCCGCAAAGACACCGAAACGGACATTGTAAGTCAAGGTGCGATTCTGTCAAGCAAAACGCCAACAAACATTTGTCAAACAAAGGCTTGTGGTGCATGTCGTGCAGAGTCGTTTGCTGGTTGTGAATCGGTGCTACCGGCTGTACTCTGTGCAGAGTGTGCGGGCAGGGAAAAACAGGCGGATTGCACACCAGAGCATCCAGACGACAAAGAAAATGGCTGAGAGAAAGCAGATGCAAAATTCAATCCAAGCGGCCCAGCCCCAGAAACCGCCGTCATAGGCAAAGCAGACGTCATGTTTGCCGGGGGCGAGCCAAACCGCCTTGAATGCGAGATTTGCACGTTCTACAGGCACAGAAGCGCCGTCAACCGTTGCGGTCCACTCCGGCGTAAAACTGTCGGCATAGACCAGCCATCCGCCATGTTTGCCAGTAACCTTCACTGCGAATTCAGCCCGGTTTGCGCTGAAGTGGCTGACCTCTGCTTCAAAGATCGCATCTTTATCACTTTCCAACGGCGCTTCTGCGGGACGATTTGGATCGAGGTTGTGTTGTGTACTATCGCTACCGGAGCTTGGTTTCAAGAGAACGACTGTATTTTTCAGTTCATCAATGGATCTAATTTTCAGTTCTTCAGCCGCTTTCTGTTCAGTTGGACAAACAATAGCATGGCGAACAAACCGCAGTTTTGGCGCGGTGTTGCCTGTCAGGAAACGAAACTTGTCGTTGGCTGGATTGTCGATCATGTCGAAATCAGAATTTAATGTGTCCAGCAATGACGATGCAGACCGGGTTACTCGCAATCTGCGGAAATTGTCGGAATAAGGTGCGCCCCAGTTGTCGATCTGGCTGACGCCGAACATAATGGGATAGTCTGCTCCCCAAGTTGCGGTGCAAGTATCAAGCGCATCACGCTGTGTTTGGGTCAGGTCGTTTGTGCCTTTCGGATTTTGTCTTGTGTCAACGTATGCCAGTGGCTTGGTCTGCATCGAAGGAGAGGACTCAATGTGATGCGCGGCCTCCGGCGTCAGTGCATGGTCGTACCGGAAATAAACTCTTCTGTATGTTGTCAGATCAAACAGCAGACCAGCCATCAGCGCGCACTGCCAGCCGATCCATAGATGCCTGTTTTTCGTCGGACGCCACTCTGAAAAACGCTTTGACAGAAGAACGGCTCCTGCGATGAAGATAAGAATATAAAGCTCTGTTCGGGCAAGATAGAGTGGAATATTCCAATGTCGGCCGTTGAAGCTGCCGAATGGCATCAGCAAGGTGCTCCAGACCGATTGGCTCAACGTCATTCCCAAAATCGGCGTAACCGTCAGGTCAATTGCAACGACCAATAGGGCAGCAGCCCATAAGAATCGTGATGACGTCATCCGCTCAAACGCATACTCACAACCCCATCCAGCCATCAGGATGATGAAAATCCGCTCAAACTGCCAGACAAAACCCATGCGGTGCAGGAAGTTGATTTCTGGAAAATAATAACATGCAATTGCCCCGATGACACCCAGAGCAATCAGAAGCGTGACTCCGGCTCCGACCAGCAGAGAGAGAAACGCTGGGTTGCGAACTTTGCCGATTGCCAGAAACGCCATAATCAGCGGAAGGATGCCCGCATAAATGATCGGTTCTGCGTAGTATTCGAGCTCAATCATCTGCGGCATGCATCCGGAGAATAGCATCCGGAATACATTCAACGGGTTCTTGTACTGAAATATAGACAGAATATTCAGCATCGCGTTATCGGCAGAGAGTTTCGCATCGTTTTCCGCTGAGGGCACGAGTGTTCCGTCAACGGCGCTTGTCAGCAGGATCGCATAAAGCGCAGTGATGGCAATAAACCCGCTCATCAATAAAACCGAAGCCTTGTCCGGCCGGATCAGCGACTTCAGCGCGGACGGTGTTTTAATGATCAGGGGGATCTGAATGAACGCCAATAGAATCAAACTGGTTGGCCACGCGTCGGTTGTATTTCCGAAAAATCCGAGCACAGTCAGAACGGCTGCCGACCAGAACAACCATGGCTTTTCATCGCGATAAAACCGCAGCAGGCAGTACAGCGTCAATGGTATCATCGCATAATACCGGTACATGAAAAAGACCTGCGTATGTGTAAAGGTTGTCATGATCACGCTCAGGCAGACGATAAACCACGTTAGCGGATGCTTGAACCATAGCCCGCACAGTAGCCAGAATCCAAGAATCAAGGGGATCACGTCCAGTACACTTGCGATTCGGTAAAGAAGAAGCGTATCTGTAACGCCCAGCATTTTCCCCATGATCATGCAAAAGATTTCAAACGGGCCGAGGGCGATTTGATCTGAATAGGTCGGCAGTCCGAATGCATCGTAGGGCATCCACCGCGCCAATTCGCCGTAGTAATAAAAGACAGTATAGAAATACTGGAAAATCTGGAAGCTGTGGCGCGTCTCATTCGCGGGAAGATCTGCGCCGGATAGAAATGCGCGGATCATTGCGTAGAAAATCAGGAGAAACACGGGCAGAAGTCGGTACAGCAGAGTGCAGGAGTTTTTTTTCACTAAATCCATATTCATTCTTTTCCTGACTTCTGGCCGAATCTTGCGGGTAAATTTCACATAATTTCTTTTGGATTTTATCAAACGAGCATATGCCATACAAGCCATAAATCATTTACAGCAAAATGCTTTCAGTATGAGACTGTCTGTGAATCCTTGACTTGGGAATCATCCTGTTTCTCTTTCGCAGATCAAATATCACTGAAATTTCCTGCAAGGCAGAAAATCAGCCTGCGCCATGGAAGCGGGCAACCACCACTTTTCCACGAAAACCGCTTGAACCGGCAAGATGAGGCGGGTACACTGGCGTACTTCTTTTGATGGAGATGGTAACCATGCAAGTACTGCAAAACGCAATCAGTGAGTTTACAAACGTCTTTGGCGAAGCCCCGACCGCTGCCGGTATCGCACCAGGCCGCGTGGAAGTCCTTGGCAATCATACTGATTACAATGACGGCTTCATCCTGTCGGCTGCCATTGACCGGCATATTGTCATTGTCGGCCGCGCCATCTCCGGCACAACTGCGCATGTCTATTCGGGGTCATTCCGCACAGGCGAGACCTTCGAAGTCGCCAGTCCCGCTAAAAACGAAAAGAACTTCTGGCTGAATTATATTCAGGGCGTTGTGGCTGAGTTGAACAAGAAGAATATCAAAACAGGCGCGTTTGAGGCGTATGTTACCGGCGACGTCCCGTTGGGTGCAGGTCTCAGCAGCTCTGCGGCGCTGGAAGTGGCGACGCTGTTGTTTCTGAAGCAACTCTTCGGCTTTGAGATGGACCAGATCGACGTGGCTCTGACTGCGCAGGCGGCGGAAAACAAGTTCGTCGGCGTCAACTGCGGCATTCTCGACCAGTTCTCTTCGGCAATGGGCAAGAAAGACCACCTGATCTATCTCGATTGCCGGGATCTGAAAAAATACGACCATATCCCGCTGGGTGAAAACGCCGCGCTGGTTCTGGCAAACTCCATGGCAAAGCACGCTCTTGCCGACGGCACGTACAACCGCCTGCGTGAACATTGCCACAGTGCCGCCCGTCACTTTGCCGGGGTTCTCGGCAGTCACGTTACCCACCTGCGCGATGTTTCAGTTGACGAGTTCGACCACAATCACCACGGGCTTGATCAAGATACCCGCCCGCGTGCAAAACACGTAATTACCGAAAACCAGCGCGTTCTTGACGGCGTTGCAGGGCTCAAAAGCGGTAACCTTTCGGTTATGGGTGACTGTATGCTTGCCAGCCACGCATCAAGTCGTGACGACTTCGGTAACTCCTGCGATGAGCTGGACATGCTTGTGCGCTGCTCGATCGGGATCGACGGCTTTTACGGCTGCCGGCTTTCAGGCGGCGGATTTGGCGGCTGCACCGTCAACCTTGTCCAGCGTGACAAGGCCGAAAGTTTTGCCGCAGAACTTGCCGACCGTTACAAGGCGCAAACCGGTATTGATGCGGATATCTATATCTGCAAGGCCGTTGACGGGGCGCAGGCAAAAGCGCTCTGATTGATTTTAAAAACAATATGCTGCCGCGGATGAATTCATCTTCACGCGGCGGTTTTTATTCCCGGAGAGATTGGATGAAACACTTCCTGTGGCTAGCCGCGTTTATTCTGGTTCTGTTTGCCACTGCCGTGTTTTTTGCCCCGCGAACGCAGGCTGAGGATAAAAAACAAACCGCCACCGGCAATGTCACCAGTACCGTCGTAGGCAAAAGCATTCTCCAGCCGGAGATCTGCAAATACAAAAACGGCGCGCGTGCCGCGTATACATTTTCTTTCGACGACGGCTATAAAGAACATTTCACGATTGCCGCGCCGCTGCTTGAGAAATATGGTTTTCGCGGAACGTTTTTTATTGTGATCAAGCAGATCGGGATGCCTGAAGGCAAGCCGGACGCGCTGGTCTACAAGTGGCTGGATTGGGAGCAGATCAAGGGGCTGCATGATCGCGGCCATGAAATCGCCAACCACACCATAACCCACCAGCGGCTTCCTTATATCAGTCCTGAAGCGCAGGAAGTCGAAGTCAATGAACCGCTGCGGATCATCAAGGAGAAGTTCGGCTTCGACATGCTGACCTTCTGTTATCCGGGCAACAGTTATAACAAAGAGTCGATCGCTCTTGTCATGAAGCGGCATATCGCCTCGCGTCTGCAGTGTCAGGCGTATGGTGATGTGAAGTTTACGACAGAGCTTGCAAACCAGCGCATCGATAATCTGATCAAAGACGGCGGCGACAACGTCGGCATGATCCACGCGATCCTTCCCGGCACAGGCTACCAGCCGTTTAACGATGTTTCGATCTTTGAGAAGCATCTTGAATATGTGAAATCGCTTGGAAATAAAATCTGGGTCGACACCTTCGCCAATGTCAGCAAATACAAACTCAATCGCGACGCCTGCAAACTGGCTGTCAAAGAGGCGGATGCGACTAGTTGCACGGTTGTGATCGAGCAAAACAAAACACAACCGATCTTCGCCGACATGCCGCTGACGATCCGCATTCCTGCTATCGCTGGTGCTGAGGGGATGTCGTTTTCGGCAAAGCAGGGCGACAAAGTGCTGCCGGTCACAAAACACGATGACGACTTTTTCGTTGATGTCGCTCTCAACAATGTGCCGGTTCAATTTGGCCTTGTCCAAAGTAGCCACTGAAAACCGGCTCCGTTTTCACGCAACAGGCCGGATCTTCAAAGACTGCCGATGCGACTTCAACGGTAAAAAAACATGAATTCAAAAACACAACGGCCCCGCATCTCTGCGGAGCCGTAGCATACTGGATTTAATCTGGATGTGGTCGTCTTCAGGAGGCGACGGGCTGGACGTTGGTGGCTTCAAGGCCTTTGCGTCCCTGAGCCGTTTCGAACGTTACCGGCTGCCCGTCCTGCAGCACACGGAATCCATCCATTTGGATGTTGCTGTAGTGAACAAAAAGTTCGCCTTCACCTTCATCCGGAATAATGAACCCATAACCCTTTTCCTTACTGAACCACTTCACTGTACCTGTTGCCACTGCTGTACTCCTTCCCTGAAGCCGCCCTTCCAGTTGCGGCCGACGCTTTCCCCGAAATTAACCAGAAACGATTCTCCCGACTGGGGACACATCAGAAAAATGACTCTTTCCTGACAATAGTGTGATCGAAATAAAACACCATGTCAAAAAAAAATTTCTATTTTTCTTCTTTTTTTTCGTTACCTGTAATCTCCCGTCTGCCACTTATTTCATTCCCTGAATCCGCTGAAGATGCATCCTGTGGCATAAAGACCGGTTGCCATTGCAGTTGATCCAGTGATGTGGACAGTTCCGTATGCTGGGAACCCAGGTCACACCCCAGAATCGTTCCCGTATGGTCAATCCGGAATGTCCGGCGTCCTGTCTTGCCATAAACGACCGGAAACGCATAAAGTACATGCGCCGTCTCACTGACGGGGCCCTGAGCAAAATAATAGCCGTAAAACGGATTATCCTCGGATGTCGCACCGGCAAAGGCATCGTCAAGCAGCGGCGTCGGCACACCATCGGGTGCGACCAGAATTTCCGGTAACAGGGTAAAGTCGCGGCAATAACCGGGTTCATGTTGCGGGTTGATCATTTTGCCGTAGCCGCCTTCGAGTACAGTTTCCTGCGCTTTGGCATAGGCGTGAAGTCCGGCCAGAACCTGCTCTTCATTGGCCTGGATTCTGGCGTCAGTGGTATAATCGGCCTGATTTTTGGAGAGTGCGATATTGAGTAGGGGAATGACAAATAACGCGAGTGCGCCTGCGACAAGCCCGGTCACGGCAAGATTGCGTCCGGAAATGTTCTGCGCTGCGGTCTGCTTGATCCCGATTGCGGCAAGGACGATGGCAATCAGTGCGGCTGGCGGGCTTAAGAGAGGCATATTCGCCAGCACTGCAAACAGCCCCAATACAAACGCTGCTAGAGCCGGACCGCTGAATCGGGTTGAGGAAGAGTCAGTCACAGGCGGCGGCATCCTTTCGTGGCAAGCAACGATTACAGCATACCACCGCCACCACCAACCCGCAAGAAAAAGGCTTGCGAAACAAGAGCCTTATCCATCAACCCGAATCGGATACTTTTCGCCACGTTTCCGGCAATGCAACGACCGGGGACTCTGGAAAACGGCTTAGCCGATAATTTCGCGCTCGACTTCGTTCTGGGTTTCTTTCATCGCGCGCGCTGAACGGGCGAGGATATCTTCAACGATCGCGCGTGTGTCGCGGACATGCATTTTGTCGTCGATGAACTTGAGGTTGACCATGACATTCAGATAGGCCGCGCGGATTGCCGCCTCCAGCAGGATCGCGCTGACGCCGGTGTCGCTGATCAGATTGCGGTTGCCGATCTTCGCCAGCTCCGGCAGCAGTTCAATCGCTGTCAGTGCCGAGGTCATCACCCGAAGCGGCACCGCCATCGCTTTGCGCAGGGTTTTCTGCATGCGCTCGGTGCGGGCTGCTTTTTCTTCGTCAGTATCTTTCGGCATCGCGTAAACGTCATTGAATGCGGCAAAGGCGACGGCATCGTCATCCATGCACTTGAGCAGCTCTTCCCGCAGCGGCGTCAGGATATCGAGGATCTCGCGCACGCGTTCTTCGGATTCGGCATACTTCTTTTTCCCTAGCGTGAAGTTTGCCGCCATTTCGCCCATGCAGACGGCCAGACTTCCAGCCAGCCCGCTGATACTTCCGCCGCCGGGAACTTCCGCGTTTGACGCAGCCTGATCAATATACGAACGGATCGATCCATCAACAAACATTCACCTCTCCTTTTTTTCAACGCTGTGCGTTGGGTCACTTTCTCGCGTCATTGCCAGTCAATTTTTCCACGGCTTGTCGTTGCCAAGCTTACCATATTTCCCGCATAGATCTTATATACGCATATACATTACGAAGAACTAGGTCAGCAGTCTCCACTACTCCTGATCAGCATTATTAAATAGTTCCGGATAGATTTGTTCAAAAC